>PLJN01000085.1 GCA_003140235.1 Acidobacteriaceae bacterium | reverse complement strand
GGCGTCTTCAAGACCACCGACGGTGGCCAGAAGTGGACCAAGGTCCTGTTCGTGGACGACAACACCGGCTGCTCCGACCTTTCCATGGACCCGGTGAATCCTCAGGTGCTGTATGCAGGCATGTGGCAGTTCCGGCGCCGGCCTTACAGTTTTGAATCAGGCGGACCGAAGAGCGCTTTGTACAAATCCACCGACGGCGGCGCGAACTGGAAGCAGTTGAAGAAAGGCCTGCCCGAAGGCACGCTCGGACGCATCGCCGTTGCAGTTGCGCCTTCCAAACCCAACATTGTTTATGCGCTGGTCGAAGCCAAGCGGACTGCGATCTTTCGTTCCGACGATTCGGGTGAAACGTTTGTCGAGAAGAACAGCAGTGCCAACGTCACCGGGCGACCGTTTTATTTTGCGCGCATCGTAGTGGACCCGCTGAACGCTGATCACGTCTACAAACCTGGGACATCACTTACTGTCAGTGATGATGGCGCAAAAACCTTTGGTGGAACCACCGGCGGATTTGGCGGAGGCGGGCCGCACAGCGATTTTCACGCGGTCTGGGTCAATCCGAAAAACACTGATGAAATCATCATTGGCTGCGATGGCGGCGTGTATGAATCGGAAGACCGGGGCGCGCACTGGCGTTATCTTGCGGTGTTGCCGGTTTCGCAGTTCTATCACGTCACCNNTCTATGGCGGATTGCAGGACAACGGCACATGGATGGCGCCGTCTCGCAGCCCGGGCGGCATTAACAACCGGCACTGGCGCAACATTGGATTTGGCGATGGCATGTGGGTGCAGGTTGATCCAAAAAATCAGGACCTGGTTTACGTTGAGTACCAGGGTGGAAGAATTTCGCGCTTTCGCAAATCGACTTCCGAAGTCCGCGACATTCGTCCGCTGCCGCGGCCGGGCGAGCCGGAGTTTCGTTTCAACTGGAACACACCGATCCAAATCGGCGCAAGTGGCGCGCTTTATCTTGGCGGGCAGTTCCTGTTCCGCTCCACTAACCAGGGAGATTCATGGGACCGCATTTCCCCTGATTTGACCACCGGCAATCCGGAATGGCTGAAACAGGATGAATCGGGCGGCGTCACCATCGACAATTCCGATGCCGAGAAGTACGAGACCATCTTCGCTGTAAGCGAGTCACCCAAGGATCCGAAAACGATCTGGGCGGGGACCGATGATGGCAACCTGCAAATCACGCGCGACGGCGGCAAGAGCTGGAGCAACGTGATCAAGAATGTTCCAGGCGTGCCGGCCAATACTTGGGTGACCGGCGTGGAAGCCGGCCACTTCGCTGCGGGCACCGCCTACGTTTCGTTCGATGGGCACATGTCTGGCGACATGAAGACCTACATTTACAGGACCGCCGATTATGGCAAGACCTGGCAGCCGCTGGCCAGCGACGGCATCAGCGGATACGCGCATGTGGTGCGCGAAGACCTGCTCAATCCTAACCTTATTTATGTAGGAACGGAGATGGGTCTGTTTCTGTCACTCGACGGCGGCGCACACTGGGCGCAATTCACCGGGAACCTGCCTAACGTAGCGGTGCGCGACGTGGCCGTTCATCCCCGAGATGGCGACCTGCTGATTGCCACGCACGGACGCGGAATTTACATCATTGACGACCTTACGCCCATCCGCAAGCTGACGCCGGAAGTACTGGATTCCGATGCGGTGTTTATGGACGCCCGTCCTTCCGTGGCGATGATCCCCGCCAACGAACAGCGGTCGGACGGCGACGCTGACTTTCAGGGACAATCGCCCGATGAAAACGCCGGTATCGTCTACTACCAGAAGAAGCGGCACATTTTTGGCGATCTAAAATTTGAAATCTACAACCAGAAAGGCGAACTGGTTTCCACACTGAACGGCGACAAACGCAAAGGCCTGAACCGTCTGGAGTGGGCCATGCGCATGAAACCGCCCAAAGTCCCAACGGCAGCCACGCTGGTGCAAAACCAGTATGCGTTTTTGGGCCCGCGTGTTCCTCTCGGCACCTATACGGTGAAGATGATCAAGGGCAAACTGACGTTGACCACCAAGTTGGTACTCGTCCCCGACCCGCGCGCGAATTATTCCGCTGAAGACCGCAACCTGCAGCAGGAGTCGGTGCTCAAGCTGTATCACGAACTGGCGCGGCTGACCTTTGTGACCGATTCGGTAGTAGACGTGCGCGACCAGGCCCGCAGGCGTCTGGCGCAACTCAAAGCGGGAAGCGAGGGAACCAAAGAGCTGCAGCGGCTCGTTGAGGCGATGGAAGTCCAGCGCGCGCGGCTGGTGGCCGTGAAAGAAGGCGGCGGCATCACCGGCGAAGAGAAGCTGCGCGAAAAGCTGGGCGGTCTCTACGGTAGTATCAATTCTTACGACGGGCGTCCCACCCAGTCGCAGATCGACAACATGCAATCACTACTCGCCCAGCTGGACAGGGAAGAGTCGGAATTCCAGAAGACATCTTCGTCGCAGTTGCAGATCATCAACCCATTGCTGGAGAAACAGAAGCTGGAACCGATCAAAGTGATGACCCGCGAGGAGTGGGAGAAGAAGTAATCGGGACACCGACAAGAGTGAGCAAGATACTATTCCAGATCATGGGTGGTTTTGTTGTTTTCTTCGCGGTCGCGTTGCTTGGTGTCGGTGTTCTTGGTCGCACTGGATTTTTGCCGCGATTCAGGCCTTCTCCAATGTCTCCTCTACTTTTCGGTTTTCGAGTTGTGGCCACAGTTGTGCCCCTCGCGCTGATCGGCGTGGGATTGCTTAAGCTTCGTAAGTAGGCCGCTCTGGCGCTTTCTCTACTCACGATGTGTCTTGCCGTTCTAGCTGGCAAAGACTTTATCCAGCCTGTTGACTCAAGACCAGGTGATGCGAACTGGATAGTCTTGATCTATGCCATATTGTTCATCATTCCCTCCGTGGCGACTGCCCGATATTGGCGCACTTTGACTTGGCGCTGAATCATGCCGGCGGATGGAATCAAGGCCATTCCAAGAGAATCCCCAGGTATTGAGCATCGCCGAGTTGCCGGCAGCGGTTTATCCCTGCAAGAGTGGTGGAAGAACGGCCTTGAAGGAGAGGGCCTTTTTCCACCGTCGCTCGGAGCGGGCGGCCCCTCTAGAATCACGCTCTAATAATTGATCTTCACGGAGACATTGAACTTTCTGATAGTGAGAGTATTCGGCAACGTATTGTCCAGTCACCGGATTCTTCGAGGTTCTTTGTGTCTGTTCCGTCCGCACCCTTTTCGGCATCCAGTAGGTCTTGCCGTTGATCACCACCGGCGCGTAATCGACTTGCACGGCGAGCACTCCGGCTGGCGCCGGAAGATTCTGGTATCGGCGCTCCAGCCGGACCAGGTGCATGGACTCCAGATCGATCCAGGCCTTGCCGGTGTCCTTGTCGAGGCACTTGCGCCCGTCGAACTCCAGGTTCAATTCGTCTTGATCAGGTTTTGTCGCAAATTCGATTACCACAACCGTCTTTCCATCAATGTTCTCTGTGCCGATGATTTTGTAGTTGTGCTACTGAATGTTTCTTTCAGCAAACGTGGCGTCCAGGATGGAACTGAAACCTCCACCGTAAAGGAACGGGCCCTCCAGTTGCTGGTTCTTGCGTGGCTGTCTGCCGTCAACGGTTTTTATTTCGCGGGATTCGGTGAACGGCTTGTTCTGTTCACTCTTGTTTTGCGTACCGATGAAAACAGAGTCGACGATGGTCGTGTGCACAGCCTTGCCGTGCAACAGCTCTTGCGACGTGATTTTTTCATCACACATGAAGTCGGGCAGCGAGAACTCAAATTCCTTTACATTGTTCTGAGCGCGCGACAGAATCTGGTCCAGAGTTGGGACCTTTTGGGCAATACAGACGGGGTTACAGGAAGACTCCGAGCAATCCGGCGCATAGGGCGAATCTCGGTGCCGTGAATCGCATCCTTTTTCCTTATTCATTAGCTGGTTGCTGGATGCTGTTTCTTCGTCATATAGAAGAAGACAGCCGGAGTCACGATGAGCGATAGCACCATGGAAATCAGAATGCCACCGATCACAGCAATAGCCAGCGGCTGCAGCATCTGCGAGCCGGCGCCCAGAGCAAGGGCCAGCGGCAGCATGCCGGCCACGGACGCCAGCGCCGTCATCACGATCGGCCGCAGCCGGCGCCGTCCAGCTTGAATCATGGCATCTTCCGGCGCTAACCCGGCGACGGCGAACTTGTGGTGGGCATCGAGTAATAAGATTCCGTTCTTGGCCACGATGCCGATCACCATGATCATGCCCATCAACGAAGCCAGGTTGACCGTCTTGTGCGTAATCAGCAGCGCCAA
Source organism: Acidobacteriaceae bacterium (assembly GCA_003140235.1). GTDB lineage: Bacteria > Acidobacteriota > Terriglobia > Terriglobales > Acidobacteriaceae > Angelobacter. The sequence goes on along the minus strand of PLJN01000085.1, from coordinate 21,174 downwards.
AAACACGCCGGCAATGGAAAGCAGAGCTGAGCTAAGGATGGCTACAGGAGCGGAGAAGCTGCGGAATTCAAACAGCAACACTGTAAACACCAGAACAATCGCGAGCACCAGCACCACGGCCATATCGCGAAAATCTTTCTGTTGCTGGGCGTAGAGACCGCCATAGGTTACCCGGATGGCAGACGGCAGATGCAGATCGGCGACCACCTTCTGCACGCGGGCCATCCCATTTCCCAGATTTTCACCCTCGAGTCTCGCGGTTACTTCGACTACACGCTGCAGGTTCTCACGGATGATTTCTGTTTGTCCCGGCAGATCGGTCACCTGGGCGAGCGACCCCAGGGTCGCCGTTTTCCCCGTCGCGCTGATCAGCACGGTGCTGCTCATGGCCTGCAGAGAAGAACGGTCCTGTTCCGGGAACCGCACACGGATGGTATACGCCCGGTTTCCAGCAATCAGCGGCGTTCCTGCGGGCACTCCCTGCAAAAGCGCGGTCGCGTCGGTGGAAACTTCCTCTGCGGTGAAGCCGGCCCTGGCCGCCACCGTCGGATTGACCCGAAATTCCTGCGCCGGGCCGCTCATGGTGTTCTCAATACCGTTCTTCAGGTCCACGACCGGACCATGGACCACCTGGCCTTTGACCGTACGTTCGCCGATTTTCTCGATGGCATCGGCCACACGTGGCGCCTGCTCCGCGAGTAACTTTGTGTCCTCAGAAAAAAGCTTGATCACCACCGGTTCCGGCGCTCCGGTGAGGTCGCCAATCATGTCCTGCAGAATGAGGGGGAAATCCACGTCCACCGCCGGCTCTTGCTGCTTTACTTTGGCGCGAACGTCGGCGATTACCTCTTGCAGGTCGCGAGATCTTTTGGCTTTGAGTTTTACCGTGAGGTCACCGCGATTGGCCTCGGTCACCGCAGCTAGTCCAAGCTGCAAGCCGGTGCGCCGCGAAGTGCTCTCCACTTCCGGCGTTTCGTGGAGGATTTGTTCCAGATGCGCAACCACGCGGTCCGTTTCCTGAAGGGAACTGCCCGCCGGCATCAGGTAGTCAAGAATGAACCCGCCTTCGTCCATCTCCGGCAGCAAGTCAGAACCCACCAGCTTGTAGCACGCGAAAGACGCCGCTATCAGAATAAGAGCGCCGGCAACCAGCCAGCGCGGATGCTCCAGCGCACGGCGCAGCCAGCGTTCGTAAAAATCAATGACATGGCGAAAGAAGCCTTTGATGGTCGCTTCTTCCGCCGCCATGAGTCTGCGTATTTCCTGGTCAGAGTCGGCTGGCGCTGTGCTCTCTGCGGTTTCGATCGCACCCCGATTGCGCAATAAGTGGAGGCTGAGGGTCGGCGTCCAGGTGAGCGCCAGAATCAGTGAAGTAAGCAGCGCTGCGCACATGGTCACAGCCAGTGCGCGAAAGAAGGTTCCGTTGACTCCGGTCATGGAAATCAGCGGCAGGAAGACAACAATCGGAGTCAGCGTAGACCCGATCAGCGGCACGGTGATCTCCGACAAGGCGTTCTGTATGGCCTCAATCCGTCCTTCGCCGGCGTCGCGATGCAGCGTAATGTTTTCGACCACCACGATGGCGTCGTCAATCACCAAGCCTACTGCCGCCGCCAGTCCGCCGAGGGTCATGAGATTAAAGGTCTGCCCCAGAAGCTTGAGCACAATGAAAGTCACCATGATGGTGACGGGAATTACGAGTCCCGCGACAATGGACGTGCGCCAATCATGAAGGAACACCACCAGCACAATCGCCGAGAGCAGCAGTCCCAGAAGGATCGCGTCACGGACGCTGCTGATGGAATCGTGCACGATCCCTGACTGGTCGTAAAATGGGGCCAGAGTCACGCCCGCAGGGAGCGTGGCGCGAATGCGTTCGACTTCGTCGTGGACTTCATTGGCAACGGTAACGGTATTGCTGTCCGGCTGGCGGTTGATGTTGAGAAGCACCGCCGGCTTTCCATTGGCACGCACCAGCGTGTAAAGCGGCCTGACCGACTGTTCCACGGTGGCCACGTCGCCGACGCGCACCGGTAGCCCGGTCGGAGTATTCTTGACAACTGTTTGCGCCAAATCTTGCGCGCTGCGCGCCTGCCCATTCACCAATCCCAGAACCAGCTGGTGGTTCTTATCAAACAGCCCGGGAGAGTCAATCAGATTGGTCTTGCGCACCGCCTCCAGAATGTCGGTGACGGTCACCGATGTTTCCAGTAGCTTGGCCGAGTCTGGAGTGATCTGGAATTCGGGCTCCGCGCCGCCCTGAACGATCACCGTGGCCACGCCATTCATGCGGTTCAATCGTGGCGCGATTTCGTAGGTGGCCACCTCCCAAAGTTGGGTCTGTGAGACTTTGTCCGACGTCAGGCTGTAGCCAAGAATTGGAAAAGACGCGAAGGTGAGCCGGTGGGTTTCAATCCTGGTCCCCGCAGGAAGCTCAGCCTGCACTTTGGACAGCGCCGCATCCACAAGCTGGAGCGTTTGGAACATGTCCACTTTCCAGTCGAAGAAAAGATCGACTTCGGCTGTGCCTCGGCTGGTAATGGAGCGCACCGTTTCCAGGCCCTGGACGCTGTTGACCGCCTGCTCCACCGGGCGCGTGATGGTGACCATCATCTGGTCAATGGGCATCACACCGTTATCAATGCCAATCACGATCCGGGGAAAATCAGTGGAAGGGAAGACAGAAACCGGAATGGTAAACGCCTCGTACGCTCCCACCAGCGCCACCACAATAATGACAAAGATCACCGACTTGGAATTGTCAGCGAACCAGTTGCGACGTTTGGAGGTGACGGCTTGAACGCCGTTGGGAATCTCGGGTCCGTCTGCCATGCTGGTCAGTCCTTGTCCTTGTCTTTGCCAGCGTCACCCGCTGGAGCGGGTTTTTCCACTTTGACTTTGGTCTTGTCCGGCAGTCCGTACGCGCCCTTCGTCACTACTTGCTCGCCCGGCTTGAGTCCGGAAACAATCTGCACCTGCTCCGGCGTCTGGATCCCGGTTTTCACATCGCGGTTCTCCGCTTTTCCTTCGGCGTTGATCACCATCACTTGTGCGGTGTCACCTGTAGCGTTGAGCAGCGCGGCGACAGGAACCACCAGCGCATCATGGACCGTTTCCGCTGTAATAGAGATTCTTGCGGTTGTTCCAGGGCGGAGTTTCTGGTCGGGATTCTTCGCTTGCACCCAGATCTCGACCGTTGTGCTGTTCGGGTCAAGCGCCGGGCTCACTACCGTCACGGTCCCGGAGACTGGATCAAGTCCCGGGACCTGGATGGTGGCGGCATCGCCTTTGTGTAGCAGTTGCGCATCAGCTTGCGGTATGTGCGCTTTGGCGATGATGCCGCTTACGTCCATGATGGTGATAAGCGGCGCCGTGGTGGAAGCCATTTCTCCCGGATACAGAGGACGGTCCGTAACCACGCCATTAATCGGACTGCGAATTTCCGAGTAGCTGAGTTGCGCTTCCGCTCCGAAATACTTGCCCTGCGCTGAAGTGAGTTGGCCGCCGGCCGCTCTTAAAGCCTGTTCTTTTACCAGAACATTCAAGGAGGCCAGATGCCTCGCAGCCTGTTCATATTGGCTTCGCGTCTGGACTAGAGCAACCCGGGCCTGATCGAGGTCTTTTCGCGGGAGGGCGCCTTGTTTGAAGAGTTCTTCCCGGCTGTCGTAGAGCTTTTGCTGAGCGTCCAGTGCTTCCTTGGTTGTCTTGACGTCTAGCTCCGTCTTTTGTGTGTCTTCCGGCAGGGTCGCGCCCACGTTGGTTTTATAGACCGCCTGTGCCTGCTCGAAGGACCCTTTGTTGTCGAGGGCTGCCGCGGCTAGGTCCTTGTTCTCCAACACTGCCAGCAGTTGGCCCTGGCGGACCTTCTGGCCGCGCGTAACATAAAAGGTCCTTACCGGAGCGTTAATTTTGGGCGTAATCACCGACTGGGCCGCCGGGAAGATTGCCGCGTCGGCCGTCACGGTGCGTGATATGTCGGCCTTTTGCGCGGTAGCCGCCTGTACGGGCACCACGACCTCAGTTTCTTTCTCGCCGCTCTTGCATCCCGCAACAAAGAGCAGAAGGGCCGTTCCGGTGATGACGCTGATTACTATCCGCGGAGGGTGCTTCGAATTCAGTCTCATAAGATAAGTAAGATTACATTGTACCCGTAAGGGTTTGCAGATTGGCCAGGGCCGTCCGATAGCGTACCACGCCGTCGTCATAAGCGTTGCGCGCCTGAGTCAATGTATTTTGGGCGTCGACGACCTCCAACACCGTTGATTCTCCGCCCTGGTAGCGAAGCGTAGTGAGCCTTAAACTTTCCGCTGCCAGTTCAGCGGAACTCTTGAGCAGCTCAAGTTCAGAATGCGCCGCATCTGCTTCACCATAGATACCGCGGATATCGGCAAGCAGCTTGCGCTGGGCGAAAGACAGTTCGCGCTCGGCCTGCTTGCGCTTGAGATCCGCCTGCACAATTTTGCTGTGCGTGGCGCCCCAGTTCCAGATCGGCAGGTTCACGCTCGCCACCACGGAATAGCCGAGATTGTTTACGCGGATAAAGTCCGGAGGCGGCTGGGGGTTCGCGACGGTCTCATGCGTGGCAAAGTGCGCAGCATCAATTCCATAAAAGTAGTCCAAGGTGAGGCTGGGAAGATAGCCTGCTCGCGCTGAGAGCAGATCGTAGCGTGCTGCCCGGAGCGACGAGGAGGAAGCCCGGAGTTCCGGGTTCTTTTCCTGGGCGGCGCGGGCAATCTCGTCAAAACTACGCAGCGGCGGCGCCAGATCCAGGTCGTCGATCACGTTGAAATTTTCGTTGAAATTGGGGAAGAGCAGTACCGCCAGATCCAGACGGCTCTTCTCCATGGCCAGTTGCGATTCGCGCAAATCACGCTGACGGTCCTGGGATTGGATCTGCGCTTTGATCACATCGGAATGCGCGACTTCTCCGCCATGTTCCAGTTTGCGGCTCAATTCCAGAAAATGCCGGGCCTCGGTTTCGGCCTGTTGCGTGTTGGCATACTTGCGCTGCGATGCAATCAGCCCGTAATACGCTTGCACCACGGTAACAACCAACCCGCGGGCGGCGATTTCAGCTTTCGCTTTCGCTACCGCTTCCAGCGCTCGAGAGCGCTGCAAATCGCTGAGTCCGGAAAACGCGAACGCCTCATGTACATTGGCCTGACTTACGTATTCATGAGGCGCATTGCTGGCCACAAAAACGCCGGAGCTGCTGCCGTTCGGTTGCGTATAAGTGGCCGAGTTGTTGAAGTTCACACTGGGCAGCAGCGCGGCGCGGGCCTGGATTTTGTCTTGATGCGCCAATCCATGGTCCGTGAGCGCCGCGTTAAACGGGACACTGTTGACGCGGGCACGCTCGAGTGCGTCCTGAAGAGTAATCGTCAGAGGCGCGCTGGTAGATGGTGGCGCCTGTCCCGACTCAGCTTGCCCAAAGACCGGGCCAATCAAAGCGACAACAAAGACAAAGAGAGGTATTCCCTTGGCTGAAATCCTGGTAGACACTTGCACCCTCCTTCACTACATGGATTCCAGTATAGGAAATGTCAGCCCCCGCCGTACACCGCCGAGGGCAGTCGGCGCCACACGGGCATGGCCAGCACTGGCTCTTACCGCACACCGGCGATATAATCGCTAACTCTATGAAACCAAAGACTCGCGTTTCTTCTCTGGCTTTGCTTGTACTGCTGGGTGCGCTGGTACTTTCTCAACGGTTGGTGGCGCAGAGCACGCCGGCGAATCCCAATTTGCCCAGCGAGACACCCGCCCAGTTCACGCCGGTCACCGATAGTTTCGACTACGTGCGGAGTGACGTAATGATTCCCATGCGTGATGGAGTCAAGTTGCACACGGTCATCCTGGTGCCGAGGAGCGCTACCAAAGCCAGGCCGGCACCGATCCTTTTGACGCGCACGCCCTACAACGCCACGGACCTGACAAGTCATGCAGCCAGTTCGCACCTGGGGCCAATCCTGACAGGCTATGACAACGCGACTGAGGTCATCGTGGAAGGCGGCTACATTCGCGTGGTGCAGGATGTCCGCGGCAAGTACGGATCCGAGGGCGACTACGTGATGAACCGTCCGCTGCACGGGCCGCAGAACCCGACGCCGGTGGACCACGCCACCGATACGTATGACACGATCGATTGGCTGGTAAAAAACATCCCGGAATGTAACGGCCGAGTTGGCATTCTCGGCATTTCTTATGACGGTTTTCTCCCTCTGATGGCGCTGGTGAATCCTCACCCCGCGCTTAAAGTTGCGGTGCCGATGAATCCCATGGTGGATGGCTGGATGGGCGACGACTGGTTCCATCATGGCGCGTTTCGCCAGCAGAACATGTCTTATGTCTACGAGCAAGAAGCCACGCGCAAGTCGGAAGAAAAGTGGTGGACCAGCCACTATGACGATTACGACATGTTCATGGAAGCGGGATCAGCCGGCGAACTCGGCCGCCGCCGCGGCCTGGAACAAGTTGGCTTCTGGCGGAAGCTGCTCGATCATCCCAGCTATGACGCCTTCTGGCGTGACCAGGCCATGGACAAAGTGCTCGCCGCCCAGCCGCTGAAAGTTCCCGTAATGCTCGTCGATAGCCTATGGGACCAGGAAGACATTTACGGCGCTATCGCCGTCTATAAGGCCATCAAACCGAAAGATGTAGCTAATGACAGAGTGTTTCTGGTTATTGGTCCATGGCACCACGGTCAGGAGATTGGCGATGGCAGCACGCTCGGCGCCTTAAAGTTCAACAGCGACACCGGGCTCTATTTTCGCCGGGAAATTCTGCGGCCATTTCTTGACCACTACCTTAAAGGCGACGCACCCAAGTCCAACGTTGCTCCTGTCACTGCGTTTGAAACCGGCACGAACATGTGGCGACGTTACTCTGCGTGGCCGGCTCCTGCGAACGGATGCGACGGTTGCACCGTCCAGCCAACGCCACTCTATCTTGCTGCCGGACTCAAGTTGAGTTTCAATGCGCCGAAGGCCGGTGATGCGGCGTTCGATGAATATGTTTCAGATCCTGCAAAGCCGGTGCCTTTCCGTGCGCGTCCGATTCGGCCCGTTGGCTACGATATCGATAAGGGCCTGACCTGGCCTCTATGGCTCGCGGACGATCAGCGTGAAGCTTCCGGTCGCACGGATGTGCTGGCGTTCGTCTCTGACGTGTTGACTGCGCCCGTGAAAATCAGCGGACAGCCGGTCGTAAATCTTGTTGCCTCTACCAGCGGCACCGATTCAGACTGGGTGGTCAAGCTGATTGACGTTTATCCCGACGAAGTTGCGGCCCAGCCGCAGATGGGCGGCTACCAACTTATGGTTTCCGCGGATATCTTCCGTGGACGTTATCGCGAGAGTTTGGAAACACCAAAGCCCATCACCCCGGACAAGCCGCTGCTCTACCGCTACGAACTGCCCACGGCGAACCATGTTTTTCTGCCGGGTCACCGGATCATGGTGCAAATCCAGTCAAGCTGGTTTCCGTTGTATGATCGCAACCCGCAGACTTTTGTGCCGAACATCTTCTGGGCCAAGCCTGGGGATTATCACAGGGCGGTGCAGCGCGTTTTCCACGCAACTGCGTCTGATCAGCAAAGCTTTATCGAATTGCCTTTGCTGAAAGGAACACTGGATCACTAAATAGGTCGTTTGTGATTGTGCAGGCAAAATAGCCGGAGTGAGAGTTTTGCGGACTAGGGCAAACCAATGCTTTGGGGCCACGCAGCGCTCTCTCTCCTTATATATAAGGAGAAGAATTCTATGGTCCGACGTATCGGAAATCCGCTTTCATTTGCTTTTAGGCGCCTTGCAGCCCTGTGTGTTGTCGCGTCAAGCCTGGCCACCACGGGCTCAGCGCAGAACGGCGAGTCTTCTCAGGCCATTCCACCTCAGCCCGTCCTGTCCTGGGCCCGCAACCTGGACGGGTTTGACGCCTTTATGGAAAAGGCCATGCGTGACTTCAAAGTCCCGGGCGCGGCGGTGGCGGTGGTGAAAGACGGCAAAATTATTCTTGCCAAAGGCTACGGATACCGGGACGTCGACCACAAGCTGCCGGTGACAGGGAAGACCGTTTTTCCGATCGCTTCCATGACCAAGTCGTTTACCGTGAGTTCGCTCGGCGTGCTGGTGGACCAGGGCAAGCTGGAGTGGGACAAGCCGGTGCGCGAGTTTCTTCCCGGATTCCGCATGTATGATCCGGTGGCCACCGACCAACTGACGCCGCGCGACCTGGTGACGCACCGCAGTGGTCTGCCGCGGCATGACTTTGTCTGGTACACCAGCCACTTTACATACAAAGAGCTGGTGGACCGGCTGCGCTATCTGGAGCCGAACGAGGCGTTACGGGCCAAGTTTCAGTACAACAATCTGATGTTTGTGACGGCCGGATATCTGGCCGGACACGTCGCAGGAATGCAGTGGGAAGACCTGGTGCGGCAGCGCATTCTCGCGCCCCTGGGAATGACCGGCACGTATATGTCATCGGCGGAAGCGCGCAAGTCGTCCGAGTACGCACTGCCCTATCGCAAGGACCGGAAGACGCAGGAAGTCCATCAGATTGATTTCGCCGCCTGGGGAGAAATCGGCCCGGCGGGCGGCGTCAACTCCACCATTGACGACATGGCGCGCTACCTGCTCATGCACATGAATAAAGGACAGGTCGACGGCAAACAAATTCTCTCGGCCAATACCGTGTCGCAAATGCAGACGCCGCAAATGGTGATCCAGGGGACGCCGCCGTTTCCGGAGCTGGGTGAAAACAGCTACGGCATGGGATTCTTCATCAACACGTATCGCGGGCACAAAGAAGTCAGTCATGGCGGCAATCTGGATGGCTTCAGTTCGCAGCTTGCCTTTTTTCCCAATGAAGGCATCGGCGTAATCGTACTCACCAACATGGACGGCACGCCGCTGCGCGACTTTGTGCCGTATTACATTTTCGAACGCCTGCAAGGCCTGAATCTTGTGGACTGGGACGACCGCTTGCTGACTCTCCAGAAAAAAGGCGAAGCGCAGGAAATGGCCGCGGAAAAGAAGGGCATTACCGGACAATACCCCGGTACGCATCCTTCGCACGAGCTGGCAGAGTACACAGGCGATTTCCAGAATCCCGGCTACGGCAAGATCAGCATTCATGCCGTGAGCAAGGGCGGCGTGGAAGGATTGAACGCGTTGGAAATGACGCTCAACGATATCAAGCGCCCACTGGAACATTTTCACTACGATACGTTCCGCGTCCCGGAGAACCCGCTGGACTCTTTTGAAAAACTGACCGTGAGCTTCCGCACGGACCCGGATGGAGAGATTTCTTCCGTCAGCGTACCGCTGGACTCGCGTGTGGCCGATATTGTGTTCAAGCGCGTGGCCGAAGCCCGCATGTTTGAAGCCGCGTTCCTGCGCCAGTTTACCGGCGTCTATGATGTCGGCGCTGTCGGATGGACCATTGTCCTGGTCGGCGACAACTCGCTGCTCCTCACCACACCCGGCTCGCCGGGACGCAAGTTGATCCCCAGACGAGGCGCGCGGTTTGATGTCGAGGGCGTGGTCGGAATCAGCCTGGAGTTCAAACAGGATGCCTCCGGTAAAACACAGGAGGTTGTGTTGTACACTCCGGGCAGCGTGTCGGTGATTAAGAAGAAGTGAGGAGGGAATAGTGGTTTACGAATTCTCTAAGATCACGTCTTCCAGGAAATCTACGATGAAAAAGCTGATTCTTCTGTTCCTGGCCGCACAAGCGCTCGCTGTTCAGAGCGTTGCTCAGACCGCAGCCACCAAACCCGACGACCAGCGCGGTGAATTCGTCATCGCGAATTTCAAGACCGAAAGCGGCGTAACGCTACCGCAGGCGCGAGTGGTCTACGGAACGTACGGCCACCTGAACGAAGCAAGAGACAACGTGGTCCTTCTGCCTTCTCACTATATGGCCACCTTCCACGGTTATGAATGGCTGATCGGACCGGAACGCGCTTTGGACCCGTCCAAGCTCTTTCTGGTGGCGACGGAGCTCTTCGGGAACGGGCGTTCGTCGTCTCCGAGCAATACCCCCGAACCATTCCACGGCCCGCGTTTTCCCGTGATGACCATTCGTGACAACGTCGAGGCTGTACACCGTCTCCTAACGGAAGAACTCAAGGTGACGCACGTCCGCGCGATCGTTGGATTTTCCATGGGCGCGGAGCAGGCATTTCAGTGGGCCGTCAGCTATCCCAACTTTACCGACCGTATCGTCGCCACTTCGGGCACGGCGAAATGTTATCCCCACGGAGTGGTGCGTCTGGAAGGGCAGATTGCGGCCATCACCGCAGACCCGGTGTTTCAGAATGGCGATTACACTTCTCCGCCCACCAAGGGTCTGGAAGCGTTTGCCGTGGTGTGGACCGGGTGGTTGTTTTCCCAGGAATGGTGGCGTAAAGAACTGTGGCGCGAGCGATCGCCGGCCGGGACCACATTCGAACAGGTGCTGAATAACTACCGCACACACTTCATCCCCGGCGCGGACGCCAACGATCTGATCTTGCAAGCGCGCACATGGGAGCGCCACAACGTAGGCGCCACGCCCGGTTTCAATGGCGACGTGGAGAAAGCGCTCCGCTCGATCAAAGTCCCGGTGTTATATATGCCGTCGGAAACTGATCTTTACTTTCCAGTCGGTGACGCGCGCTATGAAGCAGCATTCATTCCCGGCGTAACTCTGTCGCCCATCCCGTCACTTTGGGGACATACCGCCGGCGCGGCCAGTAATCCGGCGGACGCAAAATTCCTGAATGAGACGATTGGGCGGTTCTTGAACGGCGGCAAATAACCGACAGGCAGCGCCATTGGTCCATACGGCGTATTGACGTACAGCAATTGACAGCGTACGGCAGATTACCGTACACTCACAAACAGGAGGAATCCATGCCTAGCAGCAATGCACTACGAGTGCAAAGGAGACGCACAAAACAGGAACGGCTTGAAGCGAGGATTTCTCCGGCCCAGAAACGCATCCTGGAACGGGCTGCAAGTATGCGTGGAGCAACCCTCACGGATTTTATCCTGGCCAGCGCGCAGGAGGCGGCCGTGAAGACGATTAAGGAGTTTGAGATGCTGAGCTTGTGTGACGAAGCTCGCGAGGTATTCGTCAGGGCGTTAATGGACCCGCCAGCGCCAAATAAAGCGTTGCGAACGGCTGCCGCGCGTTACAGAAAATATCAGAAGGTCTGATTGGATCAAGAGATCGACGTGTCCGATCTGAGATTTGAGCCGCTCGGCACGCACGACCGGGCGGCTTTTTCCTGTGGCTCGGAAGCCCTCGACAATTACATCAAGAAACAGGCTTCTCAAGATGTAAAGAAGAGGGCTGCTGTTGTGTATGTTGCCAGTGGGGATGGCGAGACTATTCTCGGCTATTACACGCTCTCGCAGTATTCTGTTCAATTCGATGACATACCTTCCGAAATCGCAAAGAAGTTTCCCAGATATCCCGCAGTTCCGGCCACGCTGCTTGGCCGACTGGCAAGACACAGTTCGACCCGAGGACAAGGACTGGGAGAATTATTGCTGCTGGACGCGCTTCACCGTGCACTGAACATGAGCGAGCAGGTTGCTTCGGCGGCAGTTGTCACTGATGCCAAGGACCAACGCGCCGTCGAGTTCTATAAGAGGTATGAGTTCCTCGAGCTGCCGAAAACCGAGCGGCGGCTCTTTCTCCCTATGGCATCCGTAGCATCGCTGTTTTCATAAGCAGAGTGAAACCCAGTCAGAGCTCTCCGATTGATATGCGTTGAGTTTGTGAAGCCGTCTCTACTGCTTGTGGAATGTCGTTTGTAACTCCTTGTTCGGCAATCGTTCAACCGTTGTACGATACACGCGGCCGGATAATGAAGAATACTTGATTGTGAATGTGCGATTGTTGGTATCGTTTTGATGAATGTGTAGCCTAATTTGATCCTGGAAGTCCGACCTGCTAGCCGTTACGGATCCGAGTTGGGTTTCAGCTTACGTGAAGAACGTAACCGGGATGGTTGAGCGGTACGGCGGCCGTTACCTGGCGCGTACGTCCCAGATCGAAGAGCTGGAGGGCGAACGAAAGACCCCTCAGGTGTTGGTGATTGTTGAGTGGCCTTCCAAGGATGCCGCGGAGGCCTTCTATGGCAGCGCGGAGTACAAACCTTATTTGCAAAGCCGCAAAGACGGAGCCAGGAATGAATTTGTGCTGGTCGCCGGGGAAGACATCAACAGGGCAGCGCAGAACGCGGACTAAACGGCAGGCCCCCGTTGCGGTAGCGTCTGATACTGCTCGATCAACTGACGAATCCGCTCGGCATCTTTCTTGTGATGGCCGTGGCTCAGGATCGGGTTCGTGCCGCCACTGGAGTCAATGCGGATGTTGGACCACACCATCCCGGATTCAATCTGAACGGAAGCGACTTTGGTGATGGGGATACTCTCTTCCGTGCGGCCAAAAAACCTGGGCTTAATTCGCAAAACGCGTTCCGGTCCGACCTCAATGCGAGTCGGGAAAAGGAAGTTGTCGCGTGTCCATCGGCTGGCCTTGAAGGTCTCGGTCAGGTTTTCATTATTGGATGCAGCGTCCATGGCGACTCCATTCTAACTGAAGGTCCTTGGGTCAGCAGCCAATCTTGTGCGAGAAGCAATCTTACCGCGGAGGACGCGGATTTTGGTCAGATCAATATGGATCACCGTTATCGGCGTCATTAGTGGTAATGTTGTTCTGACAGAAGTATTACGAAAGTTACGTGCACCGGCCGGCTAGGATTGGGGATAATACCAGCGATAATCAGGAAGACCGAGTTTAGGGGTTGGTGGAAGGATTTGTTATGGCGACACTCGCGCAATTTCTGGCTACGCTGCGCAACGATGTGCGTCTTGCCGTGGTTCTCCCGGTAAAAGTCATCAGCAATGAGATTGGCGTGGCCCCGCAGTGGTCGTGCACTTATGAAGTTTCCCTTCGTGGAGCGCGGCTCAAGCAGGTGGCCGGAGTGAGCGAGGCCGGGCAGGAGATCTGGATCAAGCGGCACAATAGCAAAGCCAAATATCGTGTCATCTGGATCGGTAAACCCGGCACTGCAGACGCCGGACAGTTTGCGGTCGAATGCCTGGAAAACACCGTCATCTGGGAAGGCGATGTCGCCTCACGACTGAGATAACACTTCGTTTCATCCCCACTCACCTTGCCGCTGGTCCAATGATCACTTGTCTAGATCGAGGGCTTTGCCGGAGTTGGAGCCTTCGTCGCGCCAGGCCGAATGCCCTTTTTCTTTGGCGGCTTGGCTTTCTCCCGTGCTTGCTTGGCCCAAAGCTTTTCCAGTTCACGTTTGTTCTGATTCTTCATAGAAACAGCATTGCACAGATGCGGGTCCAAAGGCGAGGGGCCAGTTCGTTGGCTCCTTTTTCGGATTGGGCGGTGAGGTGCACCCCTCGCGCCTCGCCGAATCAGACTTCATGAAATTCGTGAATCAGGGGGACCGCTCAGGTCCGGCAAATTCGTTTCCCGGTGGATGACCGCCGAAGATCCGAGAGCGGCTTACAGCATCCCACCGGTTTCCAGGGTCAGGTCATTCAGCGCCAGTTCCAGTTTGGTGATCACCTCGGCCAGTTCGGGATGTTTTTCCAGAAGGCCGTGTTTCTCGCTGACTGCCTTCAGCAACTCATGCGCTCCGGCAACATTGGCTGCTGCCTGCGATACTTCGGGTACTGTTTGAGGCGATCCTGTCTTCGGGTCGGTTTCCATAACGTCACACTCCATTTTCTCTTTGATTGTAACGGATGCCGCTGTGCCCACCGGTCACTCCGGAAGTTTTCTTCGACAACATTTTCTTCGGAAGCATTGTTCCGCAAACCTGAACACGCGCTTGTTACCAACGTCACCCGCATCCCAGCGCTTTGTGACGGAAGTCATTAGTGCGTCCGGCGCTGGTGCCTGATAATGAATTGCGTGGTGAAGAACGATTTCCCACAAAAGGACAAGATGCCTATGGCTTCATTGGCGCAATTTCTCTCGGCGGACCCTGCCGATAACAACGATGTTCGGTTGGCCGTCGCGGTCCCCGTGAAAGTGATCAGCAATGAAGTCGGCGTGGCGCCCCAGTGGTCCTGCACCTACGAGGTCTCGCGGCGTGGCGCGCGGCTCAAGCAGGTGCGCGGAGTCAACGCCGAAGGCCAGGAGATTTTCATCAAGCGGCACCAAAACATGGCCCGGTATCGCGTGACCTGGATCGCCGAACCCCAAAGCGCCGAAGCCGGGCAGTTCGCCGCCGAATGCATGGATGACACCCTCATCTGGGACGACGAAATCAACGGTAAAATGAGGAACTCAACACGCCATCCTGTAAGCAACTTCTAAGGAACGGGCTTTGCTCCGAGGATTCCGAAGACGGTGCCCCGTTAAAAGGCGTTAGTACGAAAAATGGAGCTCTCGCTCTTACCTCAATTAATCAGCAAAAAAAAACGGCTGACAGCATTTGCTGCCAGCCGTTTGGGCTTTACGCCCGCTTTTCTTTCATCTGCAGGGCTTGCTTACCTGCCGCTGTGGGAGTGACCGCCACCGCTGCTGCCGTGGGATCCGCCTCCGCTATGAGAGCTGCCACCGCCGCGGCTGCCACCACCCTGGAAGTTGCCACCGCCACGGTTGCCGCTACCCTGGAAGTTGCCACCACCGCGGTTGCCGCTACCCTGGAAGTTGCCACCACCACGGACGCTACCGCCACGGAAGTTGCTACCCTGGAAGTTGTTAGTGCCCCGGAATGATCCAGTGCCGCGGAATGACCCGCCGCGGACGGCGGGGCCGAAGCTGCGGAATCCATCAGAACGGCCAAAGCGACGGAATCCCTCATGACCAAAGCCGCGGAACCATGGGCCGGCGCCGATAAAAAAGCCGTCCACGAAATAGTCGGGACCCCAGTATCCATAGGGCGCGCACGCATACGGAGCGTACCCGTAATATCCGTAGGTGCAAACCGGCGGGCCGTAAGCGTAGCCCTGGTCGACGTATACCGGGCCGCCTACCCGGACACCAAATGAAACCTGGGCCTGCGAGTATGCCGCTGGAAACGCCAGCGCCGCCAAGAGTACAAAGTATTTTAGAAAACGCATTGTGTTGCCTCCCCTCGAGTTCTGGCCGTCAATCTCCATTGCCGGTCGACCTGAGAAACCGTCCGGCGCTTCATCGTACGTAGCGCCTTCCTACCTACATTAGAGTACCCCCGGCACCCCAGAGTTGCCATAAAGTTTTGCAACGTCAGCGTTTACAGAACTTTACGCCGGTTCCGTTGCCCGGGAAATACCGAGCCTTATTGACCAATACTGGGGTCGAGTTGTTTGGCTTTGGCGATGTCGGCGTCACTGCCGGCCGCGTCACCTTTACTTTTTTTCGCCACACCTCGCTGGTAGTAGGCGCGAGCGTTGTTTGGGTTCAGACGGATGGCCTCGGTAAAGTCCTGAATGGCGCGATCGTAATCCTCCTTGCGTTTGTAGGCGATGCCGCGCTCCATATACGCTGAGGCATAGCTCGGGTCCAGGCGGATGGCGCGAGTGTAATCCTGGATGGCAGCATCGCGGTCGCCTTTGTCGTCAAACGCATTGGCGCGGTCCACGTATGTTGCCGTGTAATTGGGATCGAGCCGGGTGGCTTCGGTGAAATCCTGGATGCCGTGATCGTAGTCTTTTTTGCCGTAGTAGTACGCCCGGCCGCGGTTATTGAACGCCCGGGCAAAGCTCGGATTCAGACGAATGGCTTCACTATAGTCCTGCAGGGCGCGGTCAAAGTCTTTTTTGTCGTAGTAAACGTCGCCCCGGTTTTTGAATGTCGCGGCCGTGGAACTCAGCCGCAGGGCCTGGTTGTAATCCTGAATCGCCCGGTCGTAATCTTTGTGGTTGTAATAAGAAACGCCGCGCTCGGCATAAGCCGCGGTTGACGTGGGATTCAGGCGAATGGCCTCAGCATAATCGCGCTGGGCCGCGGCAAGGTCGCCCTTCATGTCGTAGGCATTACCGCGCCAGACCAACGAGTCCAAATAATTCGATTTCAGGCGATGGGCCTCCGTGTAGTCCTGGATGGCGGTATCGTAGTCCTTTTTCTTGTAGAAGGCGTTGGCCCGGTCGTAATAGCCCGTGGGATCGCCGGGATTCAGCCGGATCGCCCGGGTGTAATCCGCGATGGCGTGATCGTAGTCGCCACTCGTGTAGTAATTGTTGCCACGAGTAATAAAGTCAGCGGACGTGGACTGCGGCCAGACGGCAGTGACCACCAGCAGAAACGGTATGAGCATTAGGATATTGAATCGCATGGCAAAACCTCCTGGGCCGGGCATTCCGGCGTCAAAACGTAATGGCCCCTTCAAACGGGCATATTTGGATTGTCAGGTTGCATTCTAACCTGAGCTCAATGATTGGCCGCGCCCTTGATTTTGGCCGCGGTCCCCGATGTGACAAAATCACTTTTCGCTTTTTCGTAATCTTTCTTGAACTGTTCGAATTCTGCGCTCGGATTACCGGGGGCGGAGGTGATCTTGAAGTCCTCGGAATACACCTTGGTTTTCTCCAGGAACTCAGCGTTGGCTTTCTCGCTGGTGATCTGCTTGCTCGCGATGCGTTGGCGATAGTCTTTCTGCATGGCAAACACTTGAATGACCTGGTCACCCGTAATGACAAACGCCGCGCTGCGGTCTTTGTGTTCGGTGCAACCGGTACACGCCTCCACGGTCCCCGGCAATACCACTTCGCGCTCGATCCTCAAACCTTTGAACATCTCCAGCATGCCGTCCAACTGTTGCTGTTGTTCGTCGGTGGTCGACTCAAGGGGCTGGGACTTGTTCGAGTTGCCTCCGACCCAGACGAGCTTGAATCCGCCACCCGGATTGCTCGTCCAAGTCAACGATTGGACGTTCTCTCCATCGGTCTTCTTGAGAGCGTTAACATCGTCGAAGTACCCGGTGGCCTCGTACGTGACGCGGCCGTTCTCCAGTGTTGCACTGACCGGGGACCACGCCGTAACGCCCTGCCACTTGGCGAGTTCCTTGTAAAGGTCTTCTTGGACGGTTTCCGTCTTCTTGTCCTTGGGCGCAAAGCTGAGCATCATCTGGGACAACTGGTCGCCGAGTTTCTGGTACACGTGGATCTTTCCGGCGCCACTCGGATAGACGGTGAGCGTCTCTTTTTCTTCCAGACAACCGGTGGTGCACAGCAAAACGCCGGCAATCCCCAAAAACACCAGTAAACGAGCGCAGGACAACTTCTTCATGAACGGCCTCCTCTTGAATGACCCCAAGAGAATCATCCTAACGAATGAAGCGTGTCTGGCGGACGCTCGAAGCGGAATTTTAGAGTGACAAATTTTGTGTCTTGACAACGTATTTGTGGTCGTGTTACCAAGCGCTTGCACTTGATGGAAAAGGGTGCAGCCAGGAGCGGCGCTGGCGCTTTGTTTTTCGTCCTGCAACCTTGAGTCGGGGAGTGGCGGCATCCGAAATGTGGGGCAGGAAAAAAGACCCAGCCCGTCACTGATGGCGCGGAATGAAGTGCTGCGCCTGGATGCACTATTCGGCAGTTAGCTGGGCTCCCCTCCAAACAGCACAGCCAGTGAATTCGCATTCCGGCAGACATGGTCTTCGTTGGTCTCGAAGCATGTCCGGCAAACGTCGCGGAAATGGCCCGCACAGAGCAGAACGCCCCTGTCCGGCATGCCTTGGGACTCAATAATCACCGCCCGAAATGGGACCCCGGCACATTGCGGGCATCCGGGGAACGGCTTCACGTCGCTGACAGGAAGTTTGCCGGCATGAGGGTCGAGACAGTCGCCGATCCGTTCATTACTTGCTAGAGTGAACATCCAATGCCTCCGTTTTTGCTTTTGGCATGCTGCCAAATCGATGCCTGAGGATAGCGGAGACGAAGCAACGGTGGCTGTGACCGGCGTCACATTCGTTTCATTGAGTGGAAACAAGTTGCGGGGTGTGCATCGAAGTCACTGAAAGCAAAGCATTTGTCGGCTTTAGGGATAATCTTGACAACATATCTGCATGGGGTGCCGGACAGCACTATGTTAACCGGACGGGTTCGTTGCAAGTTCAATAAGGGCTGCTTTCGAGTGGCCCTTATTCTTTTTGGATGCGCTCCGGGGTTTTATCTTGTCTCCCGTTGGAATTACCGAGAACAATTCGGGGCGGGGATGCTTACTTGTGCACTCAAAGACAACTTTATCGATGACTTGATTGCCATATGCATCATGCCGCAAGGTTTGACTTTTCATGGTCGTCATGTGAGTTGTGGCATAGACCCCCGACTTCTCATGCGTTGCCGCCACAATCTGTTGAACAAGGCGCCGGCTCAGGAGCCTGGAACGCCCGTGTTTGTTGGCATTGCGGCGAGAGGACATGCCGTTTGTGAGTCCGCAGTTCAATTTGCTTGCTTTTCCCGGCAGTGATGAAGGAAGATATCTTCCGATGCCGTCACCATTTAGTGACCGACGAAAACATCCTCGGTATGCCTGCGATGTCGGCGTGCAGATACGCGCTGTGCATTCAGCGGGCGGTTACTGGGGCACGCTCGCCGATGTGTCTCTGGGCGGGTGCTATGTTTACACTTTTTCGCCGCTTGCTCTCGGCACCGGGGTCACGCTGACCCTGGGAACCGGCGATGATGCGTTGATGGCCCAGGGCGTTGTCGTTACCTTCCACCCCGGCGTGGGCATGGGCGTTGAGTTTACCGGATTCATCAGGACCGACGGCGAACTCCGCTTGAAAGCGCTGATTGCTTCCCTGGATCCCACTTCACAACAGAAGTAGCCAGGCTTAATTTCCGGGCTATCTTGCAAAGACCGGCCGTGAGTTCATGGCGGAGTCGTTCTGCTACAGCTCTATGTAGTCCAACAGCTAACGCGGTGCTTGCTCGTACCGTTCAAGACTTGCCTGAAGGCTTTTCCGGGTCGCATCGTCAAGGGGAAGAGCGAGCGCTCTTTTCTCCGTCAGCACAGCTCTCTGCGAATCACCGTTGACGTAATAGGCTTCCGCGAGAGTGTCCAGGGGATGCGGATTCTTTCCGTCCTCAAGAGCGACTGCTTGCAGAGCATATTCCAAAGCTTTGGGAAGGTTGCGAAGGGTTGCATCACTTGTTGTTGCATAAAGCCAGGCCAGATTGTTGAGCGCTGGAACATACTTGGGATTGATCCGGAGCGCGGTCTCGTATTCAGCGATGGCCCCACTGATATCTCCCTTCTTGCGGAGAGCGGCGCCTAGATTGTGATGCGCCACAGCAGAGTCGGGATTGAGCCGGAGCGCAGCCCGGTATTCAACGATGGCCCCGTTCAGGTCACCCTTGTCGTAGAGAGCGGCGCCGAGACGGTAGTGCGCTTCAGCTAAGTTGGGATTGAGCCGAAGCGCAGCCTGGCATTCAGCAATAGCGCCGTTCAGGTCGTCCTTGGCATACAGCGCATTGCAGAGATTGGCGTGCGCACTAACATACTTGGGATTGAGCCGGAGCGCCGCCTGGTACTCAGCAATGGCCCCGTTCAGGTCGCCCATCTCATAGAACCTGACGCCGAGATTGTAGTGCTCCTCAGCGGTTTCTGTTTGTTGTGCATAACTGTACGCGGCAATCATGCACAAGAAAGCGATGCCGGTGGCGCGTCTCGTCGCACCGCGGAACAGACGAATCGCTCGTATCCATGTAAGCTGCTTCATCGGGAGTCTCCTTATTGTGCACGTGAGCAGGATGCCACCGAATCCGGTTGCAAGTCTGGTCAGTTTTGGCCATTCCGCGGCTAATCCAACGGACCAGCCGATGCCCGGATCTCCCGATTCTGCAAAACCCTATATCTTGTTGTTCCTGGGCAGCAGGTTGCCCCCATATCTTGTTGTGCGGTGGCAGGACCTGCAGGCGCCACGGTGGGCGCCGTTGCGGACGTGGGGAAAGATGCTGTATTGCGCGCACTCGCAACGCGGCCGCGCGTGGCGAAACTGGTGACTGATGCGCTAAAGTTTGGAACGCCTGTGAAGATCTACGGGCCGCTGATTGCGGATGAGATCCAGAAGGCTACGGACGATCAGCGGTAGGTGGACTTGGTGGATGGCATGGACCTGGTGGACGCAAACGTTTGCGCGCCGCCTACTTTTCGGTCCAGTGTTTTGGTGCCAGTATTTTCTCGTCTATGAGGGCTAGGACCAAGACCGTAACTGCGGGGTCCTTTTCTTCGGCGGGATGAGAGGCGATGTAGTCCATGAACGGCTTAACCATTTTCTGGAACGGCATCGCCTCCTTTTCTTTCGCGACTTGAAGTTTCATTTCCGGAAAGTACCCGACATCCATGACCAGGATGGTGGAGAGCGCTCCGACGATGAAGTTGAGGCAGCCCGAGGCGGAAACTACATCCCCGTGTGCCATCTCTTTATGTAGTTCGACCTGCAGCGCGATGAGTTGGTACGACTTGCAGAGGCGCTTCAACTCTCCCGCATTTGTGGGGATAACTACATTTTTGGGAGTTTGCCCATAGCTCTGTAGAGCAATCAGTGCGACGAAAGCAAGAAGGACTTTTTTCACCTTTTCCTCCAGCCACGATTTTTATGGCTGCTTTTCTGCGCGAACGTCCACGATCCGGAATCTCAGCTTGATTTCTTTCCCCTGATTGCCGCCGCTCCGCGCGTGGATCGTGATGTCTTTACCTTTGATTTCGGCGCTGAACTGGTCACCGTCGAAGTGCAGCCATTCGCAATAGCGGTAGACGGCACTCTTGAATGGGACGCCAGAGCACGACAAGGTGTAGCGCGTTCCTTCGACTTCGATCACTTGCGTTATGTCGACACGTTGGAAGCCACCATAGATCGAGCAACTGTTTGCGACGCACGTGACCTGTCTCCCGTGGGAGTCAGTGAACACTGCTTCATGAGAAACAGCTTTTACGGTGACGATCTGTTTCGGGGTAGACAAAGGAGCACAGGCAAGAGTGCCTGTGCCACACAAGCCTAGTAGCAGACCCAGAACAATCAGCTTCATGTTGCACGGCCTCATTGTTGCACCCCACCGTGTAGTGCGCGAGAACTGTAAAACGTTTCACGGAAATTGTAAATAAGGAACACAGCCGAGGCGGCTGTACTACTATTTCTTTTCTTCTCGCGACGATTTCAGGAAAGACAACCAAAAACCCCTTAACCACAGAGGACACGCAGCCAAGCCGCAACCAAAA
>PLJN01000169.1:72781-72953 GCA_003140235.1 Acidobacteriaceae bacterium | reverse complement strand
GTGAAGAAGGTGGGCATGGTCCCGGTGGAAGTGCACATTCCGGACTGGCCATATGACTCGCTGGACGTGATCCTTTTCGCTGAAGCGGCTGCCGCGTTCGAAGAAATCACGCTCAACCACCAAATCAACGAGCTGAAAGTCCAGGTGCCGGACGCGTGGCCCAACCTCTTCC
>PLJN01000169.1:72438-72705 GCA_003140235.1 Acidobacteriaceae bacterium | reverse complement strand
CGCAGCGACTGGGCCCCCGATCCGGCGAATCCTTTGCCAAAATTCTCACCGCCGTGGTGCGCGCCGGCCTGGCACTGGAGAAGAGTTTCGGTGTGGTGGACGAGCGGCCGGCTGGGTTTTAGAGAAGGTGCGGCCGGCTGGGACTCTGCGCCTTGTCATTCCGAACAGAGTGAGGAATCTGCTTTCTTGTTCAAGCTTGGAGAATGTTGGCGCCGGCAGTTCGTTAGGCAGAGAATCTCGCCTGACAGCGGAAAGCAGATTCCTCCC
>PLJN01000169.1:0-72428 GCA_003140235.1 Acidobacteriaceae bacterium | reverse complement strand
GCCAGCACGATGACCGGCAGCACAATGGCAGTCACCAGAATGTAAGTTGCGATGTCCGTACTCTTTACGCCGTAGAGCATTGTCGACAGCAACCGGCCCGAGAGCACTGACAGCAACACGCCGATCACCACACCCATGACGGCCAGTCTTGCGGCTCCCCGTAGCACAAGCGCGAGAATGTTTCCCCGTTGCGCACCAAGAGCGGAACGCAGTCCGAACTCCGGGATCCGCCGTGCCGTGATGTAGCTCATGACCGCGTACATGCCCGAGAGCGCCAGCAGCAGTGCCAGCCCAGCAAAGCTCGATATCAAAGCCGTGCGGAAGCGCTGCGCGCTGATGGAGTCGCTGACCAACTCGTCCATGGTCGTGAATTTGGTCGCTACTTCAGGATTCATTTCCCGGATCGTGTGCTGCACCGCGGGAATCAGGGCTTCCGGATTACCGGAAGTGCGGACCACCACCTGCTGTTCGTTAGCCATAAATGGATGTTGCAGTAGCGGCATATAAAGCTCGGGACCGGGC
This sequence comes from Acidobacteriaceae bacterium, assembly GCA_003140235.1. Taxonomy (GTDB): domain Bacteria; phylum Acidobacteriota; class Terriglobia; order Terriglobales; family Acidobacteriaceae; genus Angelobacter. The sequence goes on along the minus strand of PLJN01000169.1, from coordinate 71,906 downwards.
TGCGCTGCCGGCGAGCTTTGGCGGACATCGCCGACTACACCAACGATCGTCATCCAGTTGGGTGAATCGAGTCCGCACATAATGCGATGGCCGATGGAATCTTCGCCGGGAAAAACCTGTTGCGCCACGGATTCGCTGATGACCACAACGAACGGCCGGTCGTAGGCATCGCCGTCATTGAAGTCGCGGCCCCGCCGGAGCGGGATACCCATCGTCGAAAAATAAGCGGGGCTGGCAAGCCGAAAGCCGGCATACGGTNNAGTCGCCTTCAAATGAATGTTTCCCTTCGACTGCATAAGAGCCGTCTGAACTGTACTGGCCGGCAGGCAGTCCCATGGCGCCGGCTGCCGAGATGACGCCCGGAAGTTGGCGTAATCTGGCGTCGAGGTCGGTGAAAAAGCGGCCGGCCTGGAGCACTTCCGGAAGCGTGTGGGCGGGCGCATGCGCGTAGACCACCAGAATCCCCTCTGTCCGATAACCAAGCTCGGTGCCGTGCAGCGCGAGTAAAGTGCGCACTAGCAGCCCGGCCCCTATGGCCAGCATCAGGGAAAGCGCAATCTGCCCGACTACCAGGGAGTTGCGCAGCCGCGAAGGACCGCCGCCCAGCGCACCACGCGTCCCGCCCTGCTTGATCGCCTCTTGCAAGTCAACACGCGTTGCCTGCCATGCTGGAGCAATGCCGAACAGGATAGTGGTAGCGAGCGATACGACCGTCGCGAATGCAAGAACGCGCCAGTCAATGCTGATATCGCCGAGCAACGGCGCGGGAACGAAACGCGCCCCCACGCCTAGCAGTGCTTTGGTCCCCCAGGACGCAAGGGCGAGTCCCAGCGCACTGGCGGCAACGGCCAGCACGATGCTTTCGGAGAGCAACTGCATGATCAGCCGCACGCGGCCGGCGCCAAGGGCGGCGCGCACGGCAAGCTCACGCGAGCGAGCGGCGGCGCGCGCCAGCATCAGGTTGGCAACGTTGGCGCAAGCGATCAGCAGAACCAGGGCGACTGCGCCCATCAGGAGAAGCAGCGTTGTCCGGACTGAACCTGCGAGCTGCTCCTGCAGTGGCACGGCAACGAAAGTTTTGTTTCTGTTCGTATCAGGAAAAACGGCGCCTAAGCGGTTGGCGATCGTCAGCAGGTGCTCGCTGGCCATTGCGGAAGAAATGCCGGGTTTCAGCTTGGCAAAAGAGTGATAGTTGTAAGCGGTGCGATTGCGGTTCCCAGGAGTTGGCGAAACCGCCGCCCATACTTGCGCCTGCCCCGGAAACTGGAACACCGGCGGCATAACACCGACTATTTCGTACGCTGTGCCTTCAACGTGGAGAGGTTGACCCAGCGCCCCAGATAGCGAACCGAAATTGCGCTGCGCGAAACCGGCGCTGACGACCGCGGCGCGGCCGGCATCACCACTCGTAAAGGTGCGGCCCGCAACAGGCGGCATCGCAAACACGTGGAAGAATTCCGGATCAACTTGATACGTGCCAACAAACTCGGCGCCCTTGCTGAGCTGGACACCCATTTCCCCGCCCTGGTAAAAGCTGAATGCCTCGAAGGAGTCGTTCGCGGCACGCAGGTCTTCGATGTCGCCGCCGCTTGTGCGCTGTGAGAGTTTTCCCGAGTCAGTCCAGTGGGTGCTGATCGCGACAATCCGCTCGGCATCGGGATAGCGCAGAGATTTCAACAGGACGCCATCCACCACGCTGAACATCGCAGTGGTTGCGCCAATACCCAGCGCTAGAGTAACAATGGCCACCGCGGCAAAACCAGGATTCATCCGCAACATGCGGCTGGCATAACGAATATTGGCACTCATCTCCATAGGTTTCACCTTGACCCCTCGAAGAATAGACGGCACGCCGGAGCTTTCGTCAACCTGCACTAACAAGCACGTGTGGCACAGGCACTCTTGCCTGTGCTCCGTTTGTTTCAGAGGGCCGCACAGCACAGACAAGAGTGCCTGTGCCACACATTCCTCCTGGTCTCCTGTGTTGGAGGTTGAAGGCTGACTGCCACCAGTGCTCGCTTGCGGTCATCCTCTGCCCCGGAACTGGATGATTCTCCGGCGATCCCGTTTTGATGGTCTGCCTGTAGGTGTCGGTTCGAACTGTCGCATCGCCTTACGCTCCTCGGCCGCTTTCAGTCGCGACTCGCGGCTCGCTTCTGTCTCGCGGTAGAGCGTTTGCGCAACCGAAGCCGGACCGCGCACCTCGCTGACGAGCAGGACTTCTACCTGAAAGTCGCCACCGTCGTTGGTCACGCGCAACATGTCGCCAATCTTCACTTCACGCGCAGGCTTGGCGGGCTGTCCGTTGGATTGGATCCTGCCGAGTTCGCAGGATCTTGCAGCCATGGCTCGCGTTTTGAAAAATCGCGCGGCCCACAGCCATTTGTCCATTCGTACGGAGGTCATGATCTATTTTCCTATACTGGATCGTATAACATCGCTTGCAGAAAGCTGATGGGAGCCGGCATGGATGTGCACTTGATTGACGGGACATATGAATTGTTCCGGCACTTTTTCGCTGTACCCTCTTCAAAGGATGCAAATGGCCAGGAAGTCGGCGCGATGCGTGGCGTGCTGACTTCTGTTTTCTCGATGATTGAGCGCGGCGCCACACACATTGGAGTTGCCACCGACCATGTCGTGGAGTCGTTTCGCAACGATCTGTATCCCGGATACAAGACCAGCGAAGGCGTCAACCCGCAATTGCTCTCGCAGTTCCCTGTTCTCGAGGAAGCGCTGGAAGCCATGGGCGTGAGGGTGTGGCCCATGATCCAATTTGAAGCAGACGACGCGCTCGCTTCCGCCGCCGCTAAAGCAGCGAGCGATGACCGTGTGGGGCAGGTGTTCATCTGTACGCCGGACAAAGATCTCAGTCAGTGCGTTGTGGGCACACGAGTGGTTCAGCTGGACCGCAGACGCGAAGCCTTGCGTGATGAAGCCGGCGTTGTCGAAAGGTTCGGAGTAAAGCCGCACTCGATTCCGGACTATCTGGCGGTAGTCGGCGACAGTGCCGACGGTTTCCCCGGTGTGTCCGGATGGGGCGCAAAGGGCGCGGCGCTTACGTTATCTCAGTATCCGCACCTTGAAGGTATTCCGAAGGATTGGCGGGAGTGGCATCCCTCGATCAAGAAGGCCCGCGCGTTGTCAGAATCTTTATTTAGCGCATGGAACGACGCTCTGTTATTTCGCACGCTGGCAACCCTGCGACTCGATGTCCCGGTCTTTGATACGGTCGAGGACCTTCGCTGGAGAGGTCCGCGCCCGAACTTTGAAGAACACTGCCAGCGAATGAAGGCGCTCACTCTGTTTCGTCGCGTTACAGCGGCAAAGTCGAAGGGATATTCAGGCTAAGCGTTCCCTTCACTGAATCAACTCCGGCCCTTCCTCCTCAGCCTGGCTCTCGATCTCGGCCTGGATGTTACGGAACTCCGGGCTCCAGGGTTTGTTCAGGCACTCGGGACATTCATCGATGGTGTTCCCGACGGCGTACCAGTGGTAGCACTTTTTGCCGTCATTGCTGGGAAACTTCTTGCACTTGGGACACGGATGAAACGGCTTCTCTTCCGCTGCGGTGCTCTTCATACAACATGTGTTCGCAGGTGACGCACATGGGGACCTCCGGTCAATTCGCCGGAAAAAATTTATCACAAAGATTGCCAGAATTGCCAAAATCACCGTAATTGCCAAAATTGAAAACCTTACACCCCTGCGTTGAGGAGACTTTGATTTCCAGGTTTGCAAATTTTGGCAATTACGGCGATTTTGGCAATCTCTATTCTTGTAATAATCTCCGCGTTCTGCGTTAATGAACTTTTAAAAACCAGTGGAGGCATCTGTGCGCTTGCGACTGTTATTGTGTGTGTTGGCTTTGTCTTGCGTGTCCTGGGCAGGCACCTTCGACCTGCCGCTCTCCAAGAAAGTTGTGGACCTGGGCCGGAGCGAGTTTTCGCCGGGCCGTCATGCCAAGGTGACCTGTTATTTCTTTGCCCGCTTCATGATCAAAGAAGTTGATATGGGCGAGAAAGGCTCTGACCGGCTGGCGATTATTCCTATTGTCAAAGGAAAGATAACCAAGTGCACTAAGTCTCAGGACCCGTCTGAAAAAGTTGTGAACGCGAACGAGTGGGCCGGTTATTTTAAGGGCGTGAAAGGCAATTTGGTTTTCTTCGATTCCGACGATAGCATGAACGGCGGCATGCCGTTTGCTGTCTATGACGGTGACACCGCCAAGAAGCTGTTTGAGGACAATGCTCTGGGGCCTTTGGTGTTCACTGCGTTGCCGGACAAGACCGTGCAGCTGAACTACAGACGCGTGGTCTCGGCTGAGTGTCCGCTGCCCAAAGACAAATCTTGCTGGGGCGGCGCCAAAACAAAATTTGACCTGGAAAGCCTGCACGCACCGGATTGCTCGGCAGCTTATGAAAAGAACGCCGTAACTCTTGCGAAGGGGTTCTGCCAGACCCACATCAAGGACCATGCTTCCTGTCTCGCGACGGAAACGAAACGTCGTCGCGAAGAACTGAAAGATGATCCTTCTATATTGTCTTTTCCTGTGAAAGTGATTCTGGGAGAGCATCCGGAAATCAAGCCTGTGTCTGGTGAGCTGCGCTGCTGGCCGGCTGATTAAGACTATCTTCCAACTACGCAAGAGCCACAGCCGAGGCGGCTGTGCCACATGTTTCTGCCTAGATTTGCTTCTTAGATCGCTTCGGCTGTGTCGCGGCGACGGCGGCGGACTAGCGTGGCAATCTGGTCGGCCATGGTCTTGAGCACTGCCACGTGAGTGATCGTAAAAATGTGCGGTACCGGGGCAAAGACCGAGAGCACCCCGATGACCTGCTTGTCATCCTTGACCGGAATGACCACGATGGAGCGGATATTCATGCTTCGCACGGCGTGGATATCGACGCGAGGGTCAGTTTCAGCATCGTCGCAGCGCAGTTCCTTGCCGCCCTGAATGCAGAGCGCGGTAAAACTGGTCGGACTAACGACCGCTCCCAGTTCCGGAGCGCTGGCGCCGTTACGTGCCATGCACACGATGTCGCCGGTCGCGTCATCATGCATCGCGACGGCGGCCGCGGAAGCACCTGTAAAGGTCTGCGCGCGCTGGGTAATTACGCCCAGTTCGTCGGCAAGACTTGCGCTTTGTAGCTGGTGCTTCCTCGTGTCAGAGGGCTGTGTTGCCATGTTACGGTCCCCGAATCTCCTACCAGAATTGCTGGCATCGCGTCCTTACAAAACGCAAGTGCGCTGCAACACAACCATGAACCCGCGCTTCAACACTCGCGCCGGAATCACCTGGATGCTTGGAAGTCCAAGGCAGGTGAAATTGTGTCCGATCCCTTTGTTAATGAACCCGATGGATGGGCGAAAGTCTTTGGCTTAACGAAATCCTGTCCGCACGCGTAGGGGAAAACATGCCTTAAAGGCGGGAGTCAACGCTTACGATACACAGGCCCTCGGTTTATGGCCAAACCCTTTTCTTTTCCATGCCCAGAGTAGCGGTCGCCGGCTGCACGGACTGCACGGACTGCACAGGCTGTACCTGTTGCACTTGCTGCACAGGTTGCACCGGTTGCACGTGCTGAACGGGCTGCACCGACTGAACTGCCATCGGCCGCGGAGCTTCCACCGGGCCGCTGTTGCTACCTTCCAGTATACGGGCTGCCACCCTCAAAGCGTCAACCTCAGCCTGAAGGCCGGAGCACTGCGCCTGGAAGACGGCGATCTGGTTTTCACGTTCTTTTACTGCGTCATAGATGCTAATCATTGTTTTTTCCTCACCACGAGTTTGAATATATCAGCAACGCAAAAGATGTCAATTTCACAGCTCAACACTGAAGTAACGTGTCCCGGCTGAAGCCAGCGGACAATCAATGGCGTTCGTTCCAAAGCGCCGGATAGAAGCAGTACAAAACCCGAAGAAACTGGCACTACTTCAGACAGCAGGTCTCACTTGGCAAATTACCTCGGCGCGGCCCCCGGGGGTACCTGGAAAGTCAACAAAACCAAGCCCACCGTGGAAAGTGGAGCCCTTCCATTCATTGTACTTCAGCCGGGGTCGCGTGCGTCCCCGTAAATCTCAAGCGAAAGCTTGAAACCTGTCTCTTAAGTAGCTGAAAACATTAAAAATACTTAACTTATTATACAGTTCCTGATTTCAGAATGAAAATAAAAAAGTTTCGTTCTACAAATCAACCAGCAGTAGAATGCCTCACAAATTTTCATGGAGCTGGGGGTCCCCGTAGACTCCGGGCCGGCCACAAGGGTTCTGTTGGGCGCTTTTCAAATTTGCGGAAAAGGAGCAGTGAGATTATGCGAAGTTCACGAGTTATTCAATCGTTAGTGATCCTGAGTTGTTTGCTTGCCGCCCTGGGCGCATTTGCGCAGAGTGCATCCACAGCCACCATCACGGGACGGGTCGTTGACCCGAGCGGAGCCGTGGTGGCCGGAGCGAAAGTCACCGCAACGAATGTGGCCACCGGCCTGGTCCGTTCCACGAACACCACGGGAACGGGTGACTATTCCCTCCCCAACCTTCCCCCTGGCACATACGACGTTAAGGTTTCGGCCTCCGGGTTCGCCGAAGGCGGAGCCAAAGGCGTGACGCTGAACGTAGGCGACCAGCGAGACATGAATTTCAAACTGCCGGTCGCCGGCTCAACAGCGACCGTTGAAGTCACGGCCACCGCGCCATTGATCGAAACCACCAAGACCGAGGTATCCAGCGTTATCGACAGTCTCGACATAGAGCGTTTACCCACGATCGCCGGAGCAGGCGGCGTGGTCAATGACTATGCCCAGTTGGCGCTGACAGTGCCCGGCGTCAAGGCGGATACGAGCGGTCTCACCAACGACATGATCGCTCCCGGCTCTATTAACAACCGCGGCAATCTGTACACCGTGGACGGCGCCAACATCACCGACCAATTGGTTTCCGGCCGTGATGGGACCGGCGCAGCGATTGACGAAGTGCAGGAGTTCAAGGTCCTCACCAACAACTACAACGCAGAATATGGGCAGGCCACTGGCTTGATCATGAACGTGGTCACCAAATCCGGCACCAACAAGATTCATGGCGACGCCCATATGTATTTTCGTGGCCGCAACCTCGCCGCTTCCGATCCGTTCTATAACGATGGAATCATCGGTGATCCGCGTTGTCCGAACCCCTTGAGCGTCGATGGATGCCCGCGCGCTCCATTTCACCGCAAAGAAGGCGGTTTCACCCTGGGCGGTCCCTTTATGAAGGACAGGCTATTCTGGTTTACCAGCTTTGAGATGAGCCGCCAGGGAGCCCCGTTGACGCTGACGCCAGGACCCGCCGAGGGCGGCATTGTTACAGTCCAGTCGCCCGTCAACAACCTGCTCTACTCCGGGAAGATCGATTACAAGATCTCACAAAACAACATGCTGACGGTGCGCTATGCTGTGGACCGCTTCCGTTCGAGTAACGTCATCGTGCAGACCGCAAACAATGTTACTCCGGACGACCTCACCAGCAGCACTGTCAACAATGCCAGCCTGAATGTCGGCGTGATATCCTCGATTTCTCCCAGGCTGACCAATGAGGCGCGTTTCGTTTTTACCCGGTTTGTCACCTCGACCTCTGACAACTCCAACCAGCCGGGAGTTATCCACGGTGACGGCACCACAACTGGCGCCGATTTCTGCTGCCCGCAAGGCGGGTTGCAAAAGCGGTATCAGTACGTCGACAACCTTACCTGGACGCACGGCAAGCATACTTTTAAGACCGGTGTAAACATCAGTTACTATCCTTGGAACTCGCTCTTCCCGCAGTTCCGCTTTGGCCAGTACTTGTTGAATGCGTCCGAGGTGCCGATAAGCCTGACCGTGGCCTTCGGTCCTGGCGAAGTAACCTCCAAGGACAACATCTATGGGTTTTACTTCCAGGACACGTGGAAACTGGCCCACAATCTCACCATGAACGCCGGTCTTCGCTACGATTTGGAAGCAGGCGCATTTAAGGGCGGGAAGATCCCCGGACCGAACGGAACCTGCTTCCAGGGCAACGGCCTGATTTCGGCGTGTTCGTCTGACAAGAATAACTGGCAGCCGCGGCTCGGCTTCACCTATGCACCGTGGAGCAAGACACTGTTCAAACTCTCCTTCGCGGAAACCACCATGCTGGCATTCAACAATGTGGTGCTGGACTCTTTGAACTTTGACGGCACTACCCTGAATACCGTCACCATCGACGGGAGTACTCCGGCTGGCGCGGCAGTGCTGGCCGCATACCCCAACTATCCCAGCGCGGCCTTGCTGGCGCCCTTTGCACCCTCGCCGACCAATTTTGGGCGGGTCCGCCCCATCTCCCCCAACCTCAGGAACCCGGAAATGCGAATGGTGAACATCGGCGTGGAGCACGAATTCACAAAAACACTCAAAGGCGGAATCCAATACATTGGGCAGTTCGGCTTTGGCCTTTTTGGCGAGCGCGACGTCAACGCGCCGCCGGTGATCGCCGATCCGGCCCATCCTGGATTCTTTTACTTCGGTTCCCGGCCCAACCCGGCATTCGGCGCCGTCCGGACCAACGAAAACTCGCGCACCTCGCATTACAACGGTATGCTGGTGAGCGTAGATAAGAGATTTTCCAACCACGTGCAGTTCGTTGCCAGCTACACTTGGGCGCACGCTCTCACCTCCGGTGAAGACTTTTTTGGCCTCTCTGAACCCGGAGATTACGTCCACACCAAACCGGAGCTGGGCCCGGCATTCAATGACATCCGCCACGCCGCCAACATGGGCGTGGTCCTGGATTCAGGCAAGTTGACCACCAACAAGTGGGTCGGGGGCTTCGCCAACAATCTGGGATTAAGCTGGGTGGGTCAGATTCAATCGGGACGCCCGTACCCGCTTTCCACCGGGAGTTCCGGCTTTAACAGCAGCGGACGGTTCTTTGGGGCGGGCAACGAGACCCAGCAACGGCCTAGCGTTCTCGCTGATGGAACCATCACCACATCGGGCATTGCTTCCTTCGATGGAGGTAACGCCCTGTTCGGTCCGGGCGCCGTGAGCAGATGCATCGCTGCGGGCTTCCCTGCCGCCCAATGTAATGCCATCCAGAACACGTTCCTGGCGCCAGTGGGGATCAACAGTGGAGCGATCGATACAGTTACCGGAGATGCCGTTGACTTCAAATTGGTGAATGGCAACGTGGGCAGGGACGCCGCCAGGGGGTCCCCGTTCGTGAAGTTTGACGCCTCCGTGCACAAAACCTTCAACATACCCAAATACGAAAACATCAAACTGGAGTTGCGGATGGATGCCTTCAACATCTTCAACCACAGCAACCTGATTGCCTATAACGGCAATGACATCCTCGAGGTAATGACCGCCTCGGTGACCAACGCCGGAAGTCCAACGGCCGTCGTCAACCCTAACTTCTTCACCTGCACCGGTTGTATGAGGCCTAACGGTACCTATGTGGGCACCAACGGCCAGGCGTTGCACCTCTCCGATCTGCAGCACGGCAATGCAATCGGTGCGTCGGTATTCAACGGCCTGGGCAACCCGGGTGCGGATGACTCACCGAGGAAGCTGCAACTCTCATTCCACGTGCGCTGGTAGTCGGCTCGTGGCACAACCAAAGAGGCGGGTCTTCGGACCCGCCTTTCTTTGGTTTGAGGTATCACACAGAAATTTCCCCGGAAAAAACGCTGCCGTGAGCCAGATGCGTTACGGCCCGGTGCCAAACAATCACCAGCCCGCTGCCGATCAAGATCAAGGCCAGGCACAGTCCCACCCACATACCCATTGCGCCCCAGTGCAACTTGAAGCAGAGAAACGCGCCCAGAGGCAGCCCGATCACCCAGTAACCAATCAGGTTGGCCAGCATAGGGACACGCGTGTTCCCGGTGCCGCGCAGAGCGCCGGTGGCCACCACTTGCAATCCGTCGAACAACTGAAACACAGCGGCCACCAGCAGCAAAGCCGCGCCCATGCGGACCACGTCCGCCTGGGGCGTATAAATGCGCGCAACATATTGCGGAAACAGAAACAGCCCCAACCCTGCACAGGACATAAAACAGGCGCCGAAGAACAAGGCCATCCAACCGGCGCGAGCGGCGCCGCGGGGATCGCGCGCGCCGATGGCCTGACCTACGCGCACGGCCGCGGCCGAACCGATCCCCAGCGGGACCATATAAGTGAAGCTGGCAACGTTGAGAGCAATCTGATGTCCGGCAAGAGCAACTGCACCGAGCTTTCCAATGAGAAAAGTGGCAAAGGCGAATGCGCCTATTTCCAGCAACAGTTGTGATGCCGCCGGTAGACCCAGGCGAAGCAACTCCTGTATACGTCGTAACTCAACGCGACGCGACGCCATCCACAATCCGCTGTTACGCTTGTGGTCGTAATACACGGCCGCAATCGCCAGCACGATCACCATATATGTCCGCGAGATGCAGGTGGACCATCCGCTGCCCGGCACTCCCATTGCCGGCAAACCCAGATGGCCGTAGACCAGCGCCCAGTTCCCTGCCACATTGACCAGGTTGGCCGACACCAGCGCGAACACCACTGGCGCCACGATACCCATGGCCTGCAAGTAACGGCGCAGCACAAAGTAGAGAGCCAGCGGCAGAGTGCTCCATACCAGCGCCTTCAGGAACGGGACCGTCTGCGCCACTAGCGCGGGCGCCAGTCCAAGATGAGGAAAGAGCGGCAGGAACATCAGCAGGAAAGCCATCAACAGAGGCGAGAGAGCACACACGAGATATAGGCCGTTCCACATGGTGCGGTGGCATTCTTCAAGCTTTCCGGCGCCATAGGCTTGGGCGACCAGCGTGTCCATACCGAGCATAGTGCCGCTGCCGAACACTCCGATGGTGTAGAACAGAGTTGAGCCCAGGCTCACAGCGCCGATCGCCGTGGCACTGGCGGGAAGCCGCCCGACCATGACGGTGTCGGTGAATCCCATGGCCAGCCAACCCAGTTCCGTGAGCGCTAACGGGGCTGCCAGACGCAGCATAGGCCAGAATTCCTGGCGGATTCCATCCGAACGAAGCATGGCATTGATTGTAACCACCGAAGGGACTGGGGCCTTTCAGCTACTTGGGATGACCAGGCGTGTGCGGGCCAAAAAAAAGATTTTTTATTTTGAAACGTTTTCGACGATACCTTCACTACCCATTAGAGAAACGGCAGGGGGGCGCCGGGGACGAGCTGGCTCCTTCTTCCCGGAAACCTTGCCTTCTCTGTCCCTCCCTAGGGAGTGACTCTTCGCGGCCGGTCTCCGGCCGCGAAGAACCTTTTGGGCCATTAAGCCTTTTGGCTCTTGAATACGCGGTTGTACGACCCGTTCCTGGACATGGCGCGCTGGATGCTCTGATTCAGCGCCTGCTTGGTGTCGGCGTACTCTTCTGGGGAAACCAATCCTCGTAGCCGGTCGCTTTCCAGTTGGAACAGTTCTTCTTTCAACGCGTCCACAAAAGACGGCCGTAGGACGGAATCGTCCATCTTCACCACAGGGGCGGGTTTGTTTTCGGATCTCCGCACTCCAAATAAAGCCACCGACAGCGCGATGGCGATCCCTGGGATCAACAGCCACCACACATTCTTTGAGACTTCCGGGGCTGCACTCGGATTGTTTGAAGAATGCGCGGCGGAAGTGTCTGCCGCCACAGGTGGAGCAGAAAAAGGTGGCGGCGACGCTTTCGCCGCCGTTGCAGGAGGCGGAGCCGCACCTATTCCGGAGATCTCAAAGGCCGGCACCACACCCGCTAAAGGATGGGCAACGGCTTCTTCTACCAGCAAGTCGGCGGCCAGCGCCGGTTTGGCAAAGGCACCGGAACGCAAAGGCTTGAAAGACATGGACGGCGGATGCAGCACAGCGAACCTTTGTATCGGGTACGCCAGATTCAGTCGCAGGGCAGTCGGGCCGGCGTAGGGCAGATGGTATGCAAACTTGAAAAGCGTGTCGCCCGGACGCATTGGAAAGTCAATGTTGTATTGCCCCGGTCGCACCTGGGCCGGGTGAACACTCACCCAACTCGCCTTAGGGCCCATGACTTGAACAAAATCCAAAACGGAGTGCGGTGGCGTGGAAAATTCAAAATTGTGCGGGCCGGATTGCGTAACTGGGGGCGTGGAAGAATTCGTGATCGCGTACATCTCGGTCACTTTCAGGGTGGTCTTGTCAGATTCCACGCGGACAATTCCAATACCTCCTTTCAGTCCGGCAATTTTGGGGACAGCGTCAAACACGGTGAGTTGCAATGGACCAGCTCCCACAACGGCGTGGTCGTAGCTGACTCCCTGGTGCAGGACGCGTACAAGACGCTGGTCTGTAGTTGCGTCAAAACTGAAAATGAATTTGCCCTGGGCATCGGTCTTGGTTTGCCCTTCTTCGACCTCCCTGCCTGCTGCGAGCCGCAACAGGACTACTGTGTCGCCGGCCGAAGGCTTGGCCGTGGTCTGGTTGCTGACGACGCCGCTGATCGTGTCCGCCGCGAACGCTGCCGAGCAACCGGCAAGCAGGACAAAGCACACGACGAGATTCCGTCCCCAGGTTCGTGCGCCGCAGATACTCATCACCGGCCTCCCCATTCGTTCATTCAGACACAGGATTACTTTGCGGCGCCATCACTGGACGTGGCACGCGACCAAATATGATGCCGGTTTCCACTTCAACCGGCTGGCCGTCCTTCAGCAAGGGCCTGAATTTCCATTGCTTCAGCGCATCGGTGATGGCTTTCTCCTGCTCGGGAAACGCGCTGAGAAAGTGAATGTGTTTTACTTTGCCTTCCTTGTCGATGATGATCCGCACCGGAATGGAGTTGAACCGGCGCTCCGTCAACACGGCATCGACACGCTCCAGCACGTTTTCGCCTTGTGCGAAATCCTTAATGCACACAGGGACAGCGCCTCCGCCCGTTCCGGCTGTGGGACCGGCCTCCAAAGGCAATTTCATTCTGTTCATGTCCAGGACCAGTTTCTCCAGCAGTTTCGTGTCACGGCTGATTACGGCCAGTTGCACCGTGTGGCAGCGGATTTGGGTGGCCAGGACATACCAATGCAGTTCTGTCGCGGGAGACCAATAGGCAAAGAAGGTAAAAGAGCGGCCGGCGACTTTGGTTTCTTCGGGCGGCAATTCGACCTGGTAGTCCGCCGGCAGATGGTCCTTCGAATAATTGATAAGCTCCAGCGCGTTGGCCGCAGGCATCTGCGTGAAGAACATGTCCTGGGCGGTTACCAGGACGCTCCCTCGAACGGCTCCTTTAAACGTGTCCGTCGGTCTGAACTGCGCAAGCACGTAGCGACCGTTATCGGAAGGAGGCGGCCCCTGAAATTTTTGGTACCAATCTTGGGGCAACGGATACGTAAGCCCGAAATATTGGTTGGTGTAGACGTTGTTGACGATGTTTCCGGATTCCGGTATGGGAGTCACGGAATCGCTCGCGCTCGCCCAGGCGCCCTTGACCAGGATGACGTCCTTCGGCACTTTCGTCGTAGGCTGCGTCGCGTTGGAAAAATCGCCGCCGTTCTGGGGGGCGTTCTGCGGTCCCGCGCTTTGACCCCACGCCGCCGACGATATGCAGAAGGCGAAAGCGAGCGAGCTGCGCAAAAATCTGGGGTGCATATTTCTCCTTCGCATCTTTAACTTCTCTAGAAACCCACGGACTGTTCTCGAACCCCTTCCAGCATCGAAAGGGACTGGCGAGACACCTTCGTGTCTCGCCAGAAAGTTATTGTTCGAACGGTTACAGCGAGCGCAGGAAGTTGAGAACATCCTGTTGCTGGCTGGCTGACAGGCTTTGGAACAGGTCAGTTGCGAGTTCCGCCTCTGAGCCATTGCTGTCATGCGCGTTGATCGCGGTGATCAAGTTAGTGGTGCGACCGTCGTGCAGCAGGAAGATCCGCTGACCAAGGCCCCACAACGGAGCCGTGCGGAACTGGTCGCCGCCGGCGCCGCCCTGCCCGACGTTGTCGGCCAGGCCCGTGCCCATGTGATGGATCTCGATATCCGAGAACGAGTTCACCGGGGCACTCCCCAAACCAGCGGTGATGTTCGACGGTTGTGTGTTGCCTGGCGTCGGGTTGTGGCAGGTCGCGCAGCCGATGGCGATAAAGTCCGCGCGACCGCGGGCGATCGAGGCTGACCCTCCGGGTGTGGTGGTGGATGGTGGCGGCGGAGCCAGCAGCCGCATGAAGTTGGCAAACGCCGAGACATCATCAAGAACAGCCGCGTTCGGCGTCGAGTCCGGGTTGGACGTGTCCTCCGGGTAGCCGGTCCCGGTAAGGTTCAGGCAGTTCGCCGGCAGTCCCGTGCCCCCACTACCGCCATTGCCGTCTTCCCCTGGCAGCGGACGGTCCTGTTGGAACACCAGGTTGGAGATACCCATCTCCACGTTGTAGGCCTCTCCGGCAAAGATGTGCAGAGACTTGTTCTGCGCTTTCCACCCAAAACGGCTGATGGTGCCATCGTTGCCGTTGTGGTTGAAGGTGCCGGAAATGCCGAAGTTATTGTTGAGGTTGTTTACCTGGTTGTTCAGCAGGGTTGAGTCATCCAGGTTCTCCATCAGGCCCGCACCAAAGGTCGGCGTGGGAATGCGGAAGATGAGGTTGTTCGCCGCCGCAGCTGCATTAAAGCTGGGCTGCTGCAGGCTGCAACTGCCGGCATCGGTGCGGCGAGTGACGGTGAACAGGTCTTCCACTCCGCCGTTGGGATTGTTGGTGTTGGCTGACCCGTCGCTATTGAAGAAGAACGGGAAGCGGGCTTCGCGGGTTGGACCATTCTGCGTGATAAAGAACGGCCTGGAGTCGGCGGGCGCGATGGAGCTGCCGGCGAATGCGAATTGGGGATTAACAGCAGGACCTGTCCCGCCGATCGCAGGTTGCGAGTGGCAGGAAACGCAGCTGTTGGAGTTGAACCGCGGTCCCAGTCCGTTGTTGCCGTTCGGGCTGCCCTTAACGGACTCCACGTCCTGAAAGCGCTTTTGCCCGTCCGTGAAAAAGGAAGTGAGCCCGGCGTCCGAGGCCACCGAAGCGAGTGGCGCGCCGGTGCCGCGGGAGCCACCCTGAACTCCAGGATCGGTTTGGGCAAACGCCATTCCGGCAAGGAAAAGCGTCACCAAGGTGAGTGTTACGAGGGGAAGTTTACGATGTTTCATTTCGGGAATCTCCTCCCAATTTGGGAATTTCTACACATTGACTACTGGGGCCGATTAAGCCGTATCGAAATCACTGAAGCGCACTGTAAAAAAGCGAAACGCGAAATGGAATGCCAACAAAGAAATTAGGACTTTTCCCAACCAGAGACTTGCGACAAAGCGGCAAAGGTCTCACAAAACAATGTCATTGAAACTACTGAATATATGCACGCTCCTTTTGCGACATACTTAACGATGCCTTGATTTCGGCGTTGTCAGCTTAATTGTCGAATGGCTGTGTCCTCCTCTTCGTCTCTGCTTGCCTCCCGAGATCGCTTATATCGCAGGCCGCATTCTGCCGGCAAAAACAATTTTCTCCAAACCATCCGTTGCGTAAATCCCGCGACACTGCCTCTTCAAGCAAGGCGCAGTCTATGGACTCTGGTGGACAGTAGGAAGCCCTCGGACGAGATGGGTGAAATAGAAGATGGCTATACCGTGTTTTTCCGATACTTTCTCGGAGAGACCTGTGTTAAGGTTCAGCCGCACACGGATGGAGGGAGCCAGACATGGAAATTCATCAATTGCGTTATTTCTGCGCCGTGGTGCGCGCCGGCAGTTTCACTCGCGCTGCGGAGCAAATGGGGGTAGCTCAACCGTCGTTGTCCCAACAGATCCGTGCTCTGGAAAAGCAGATCGGCACGCCTTTGTTTGAGCGGCTGGGCCGTTCGGTCCGGCTCACCCCGTATGGAGAGGCCCTGCGGCAACCGGCGATTGAAATCTTGCAGCAGGTCGCCGATGCCGAATCTTCACTGGTGAATTTGCAGGACGGCGTGCGCGGACGACTCCGCGTGGGCGTGGTTCCCACCATCATGCCTTACTTCGTGGCTCCCCAAATCGGGGAATTCCTGCGGCGTTTTCCCGATCTGGAACTGCAGTTGGTCGAGGACGTTTCTCCGGCGCTGGTGGATCGCCTGCAAGTGGGCGACCTCGATATCGCGGTCACCGGCCTCCCTCTGCGCAATCCAGACATCGTGTGCTGCGAGTTGCTGCGTGAGCCGCTGTACCTTGCTGTTTCCCAGGACCACCCATTGGCCCGTAAGACGGCAGTAGACTTGCAGGACCTGCGCGACGAGCGCTTTCTTCTGCTGAAAGAAGGCCACTGCCTGCGCCATGATGTGCTGGTGGCTTGTACCCGGGCCCGGGCGGAATTCCATGCCGTCTTCGAAACCGACCATTTGGAGAGCATTTTCCAATTGGTCAAATCTTCCTTCGGACTCACTCTGGTCCCAGCCATGGCGGCATTGCACGCCGCCGGCTGTGCGCTTGTTCCCTTGCGCGAAAACAGCATCCGGCGGATCGGATATATGCGGGCGCGCAGGCATGCTGCCAGCCGTCCCATGCGTGAATTCATTACCTGGTTGCGGACGCTGGCCAGCGCCCAGACTGCAAAAAGCGCTAAAGCGCGAACGGATATTTGCAAGTGCAAGTGCAATTGCCTTCCGTGCACGGAGCTTAGGCCATGATTCGGTTTCCGGTGCGCAAACTTTGAATCTGACAGCTTGGAATATAAGAATCGGAAATCTGCGGTGCAGACATACCGTCAGCACTCCTATGCGCGAAATTCATTACCTGGTTGCGGAGCTTGGCGGCTCCCAGGCGGCAAAGACCTCGCAGGCTTGCGCTTGATCCCTGCAACATTTCCGACTGATGCCCTAGGGAATCCGGCTGACTGAGAAACACCCCCGCAAGTTCCCGGGGGAGTGGGCGGCCCATGGTTTCAGAACTCCACCCGTGCCTGAAACGCAATCATTCGGGGGCTGCTGTCGCCGCCCAATCCAACTCCGAGCAAGCCAGTAGGCGGCGACGTGGTGTACGTTAGCGCGCCAAAACCAGTCTGCGTGGAAGGCTTTCCCGGAACACCCGCCAACACCACACTGGGGAGTCCGAAATTTGGATGATTGAAGAGGTTAAAGAACTGAATGTCGAATCTCATCTTTACACGCTCGTTCAGTGGAAACCATTTGGTGAGATAGAAATCGCTCCAGAAGAAATCAGGACCGCGCAGGGCATTACGTCCGAGATTTCCGAATTGGCAATTCCGCGGATTGTCGCCGCCATTGCAGGCGCCGGTACTAGGATCGACGGCAGAGACAAAGGCATCAGGATTGAGCCACTGGACCGTTCCCGGTTGCGTCACGCCGGGAATGTTGCAATGGCGGCAATAGGGATCTACACCGGGCACTAGACTTGCAAACTGCGGCCCAGCGCCCTGCACGATGCCGTTTCCATTCGCTGAGTAGGACGTGCTCAGCACCGAGAAAGGAATCCCGCTATGCCAGAACACGCTCCCCGAGACTTGCCAGCGGTTTAGTGCGTATCCCAACCATTGGCTCCGGACTTTTATTGGCAGTTCATACACATATTGCCCAGTGATGTTGTGACGAATGTCGTAATCGCAGGGTCCGTAATTACGCCCAAGCTCACCGGACAGAGGCGAGAGGATGGCTCCCGCAGAGAACTGCAGGAATCCACCGTTTGAAACCTCGTCAAGGCAATGACTCCAGGTGTAATTGATCTGACCTTGCAGGCCATGCCCCAGCCGCTTCATTGCGGTGAGTTGCAGACCGTTGTAATTGCTGCCCGCTCCAGTGGAGAACTGCGTGACCGCGGCAAACCTGGGATCAGTGGGCCGCATGTAAGGAAATGGGGCGAAGCAGCCCTGGCACACCGTTTGATAACCGTTCACCTGCGTCATATAGGGCTGATCCACGGCGCGCGTACCGACGTATTGAGCTTCTATGCTGGCTCTGGTTCCAAATTGATGTTCGAGGCCGAGACTCCACTGCATGAAATAGGGTGCGTGGAGCTTGCCATCCGGGACTGCCGTGGTGTTCACCGGAGGAAGGCACGTTGCCGCATTGGACAGCGATGATGCGCACGAAAGCTGCCCCTGGAAGAATCCCGATCCGAAGCTCTGATTCGCAGCGACCGTTGCGTCAACGGCACTGTTTGGTACTCCCGGCGCAATGCCGGTGCCGCCCACGGAACCCAACAGACCGCCCTGAAACGTCCGCACATAAGGCGGGTTGGTCCCAATCGTGTCGGCAATGCTTCCCGGCAGGATGTCGCTAAAGAGGCCAAAGCCTGCTCGCAGGATTGAATTCTTTCTGAACTGCCAGGCGATTGCCGTTCTGGGTTGAAGCGTGGCAATGGGCGTGGAAGAGAACAAATGGCCGAGATGGGTTTGAATAACAGCATTCAACGGTTGATTGACATCCTGGGAAATTGCGGCAAATGACCCGTGAAGACGGGCAACCTGCTGATGTGGGTTTAGAGGATTGGAGTTAAAGGTATCGCGCAGACCGAACGTCCAAGTCAGCTTCGAGGTCACTCTCCAGGTGTCCTGCGCATACAGATCAAGATTGAGGAAATTGAATGGCTCATTGGCCGTCAACGGAAAGGTCTTCGTTGCAGTGGACGCCACGCCGTAGATGAACTGCGGCAGAGTCGTGTATGTTACCGTCGGTACAGTGCCTTGGCCAAAGTCAAAGTCATTGAGGCGAAGAATTCTGATGTTGGTGCCAAATCTCAGTTCGTGAGCGCCGTGATTCCATGCGCGATTGTCATTGATAAAGAATCGTGAGGCCCGCCTTCCCTGCACCCAGTTGTTGTCGAGGCCACCGACGGTGGTGAAAGGCGCATTGGCTCCACTCCCCTGCAATACAATCGGAAATCCTGCGAGTGTCTTCTGGAAGTCCTGAGGACCAAAAAGGCTCTCATACCACGAAAACGCCGGGTTGAAATAATTCACGAGGTTCTGGGAAAAAATGTGCGCATAGCCGGCTGCGAACGAGTACAGAGGCTGCGGGGACACCGAGTCAAACAAAGGATTAATGGGGTCCGTATAGGCAGCCTGCACACCGGAGTCGGCCTGGAAACGAAACCAAGTGGTATTCTTCTCATTGATATTGTAGTCGATACGGACTGTCTGCACTTGTTCGTGGTCGGCGCTGGAGTGGGAAACGCCTCTCCGATTCGCGCAACCGTTCCCGTTCGGCGGGTTACCTGATGCCGCACTGCCGTCCGTGTTGAACGGGCACCCGAGCACCGACAGCGGCGTCCCAGCAGTATTTCCGTAAAGCGAAAACATTTTCTGGTAAAACGGCACCTGTTGCGGTGCGGGCGCATAGGTCGATCCGTTCACCGAGTCGGTTCCGCCCAAAGGAAGCTGTTGCAGCACATACCGCTGGAATGCCGTGCTTGGGACCGTTATTGTCGAGAAGATCGGCAAAGCAATCCGCACCCATTCGCTGTCGAAGAAAAAGAACAGCTTATCGTGCACGATCGGTCCGCCCAAACTGCCGCCAAAGTGGTTAACGTTCGACCGTGGCCTATGATTGCCGGGTGTAGCGTTCGTAAAGTAGTCTGCCGCGCTCAGAATTGACCCACTCCACAATTCGTAGAGGTTTCCGTGAAACTTATTCGTGCCGGATTTGGTGACGTAGTTGACCTGGGATGCTCCGTACCGGCCTTGATCGACAGAATACGAAAGAGTGTTGACGGTTACTTCTGAGATCGAATTGAGCCCTAGCACGAGATTTGTCGAAAGACCGCTGTTGAGATTGGTAAGCGGATCGTTTGTTTCCAGACCATCAACGATATAGCCGTTCGATAGCGCCGGCAGACCGTTAAATTCCACGTTTCCGAACCCGTTGGTTCCGCCAACAAAATCATTACCGCTGCCTGCCGTGTTGATGAGGGCTCCTGGCGCAAACTGTAAGGGATAAGTCAAATCCCCGCCTGGATTCGGCAAGTTCTCCAGGCCGCGCGCATTCAAAGTCGTCGAAGTGTTTGCGTTTCCGGGATTGATGATTGGCGCTTCGCCAATTACCTCCACAGTCTCGCTTGATTGAGCCACCTTGAGTGTGAAATTAACGATCTGCTTCTGCCCCAACCCCGCAAGAACATTGCCGTCCTTCTGTGGAGCGAACTCCGGCGCTTTCACCTCTACTGAATAGCTGCCTGGTTTTAGCTGCGGGAAGTTGAATCGGCCGGCACCATCGGTCTTGGCACTGCGTTTGAGGCCGTTCTCGTTGTTGGTAATCGTCACCGCTGCTCCCGGCACGAGCGCACGGGATGCATCGCGGACCTCACCAATAATGGCGCTTGTCGTTTCGCCCTGAGGGAATGCTTCATTAGGAATTAGAAGGGCCGCACCAATCATGAGAGGAAGGAAGCGCAACACCGGCCACAAAATCGCGAAACGCGAGGTCACGGTATATTCCTCCTGAAGTTGAGAGCGAAGAACAGTCATGGGCGGGTCTCACTCGTAAACCATGATATACTATATTTAATTAACTATAGTAAACATGCACTAGTAAACATGCACTCAAAGGGCCTCGGCGCTGCAAATTGTCCCATCCGACGCTGTCCAAGCAACACGGGCCTGGGGTAGCACAGTGCGGCGCCTCGCAGATGGCCAGAGCGCCAAGGTTGTGCTTGACAGGGTGAGTTGAAACCAGCCATTCTGGATTCTCTGGGACAAGTCCCGGAGCCGGAGGGCACTGTGGACCACGTTGCATCGTTGCGTCAGCACGTCATCAACTTGCTAACCAAAGGCGAAGCGCACGCTGATCTGCGCAGCGTGCTCAAGAATTTTCCCGCCAAACTTCGCGGCCGCAAGCCCAAGGACGCGCCGCACACTCCGTGGCAGTTGCTGGAACACATGCGCCTCGGGCAATGGGACATCCTGCGGTTCATCGTGGACACTGATCATGTCTCGCCGAAATGGCCCGAAGATTACTGGCCCGCGACCGACAAGCCGCGCGACACGAAGGCCTGGGAAAAGAGCGTGCGGCAGTTTTTCCGTGACCTCAACGCCATCTCCAAGCTTGTGAGCAACCCGAAACGCGATTTGCTTGCTCCGATTCCGCATGGCACCGGCCAGACGCTGTTGCGCGAAGCGCTGGTGTTGGCCGACCACAATGCATATCACCTGGGCCAGATCGTGATGGTCCGCCGGACGTTGGAAAAGAAATGATCAAAACGAAACTTGATAAAATGCAGATATTGAACATGGCCCTGTAGCTCAGACTGGATAGAGCGACGGTTTCCTAAACCGCAGGTCGGAGGTTCGAATCCTCCCAGGGTCACCAAATCTTTCATCAATAGAGAACGGCATCATGCGGGAGTGCGCAAAAGTCTGGCCACCTGCGGGCTTAGCTGCTGGAAATGTTTGATATTCCAGGTGTAAATAATTTGGGCTTCTGCTTTCAAAGCGCAGTGCGCTAACAGCGCATCGTATATTGTGCCGCCTACGATGCCGTTTGCCGCAGCCGCTTTGACTGCTTGGTAATACTCCGGTCCCGTGAGACTAACCATGGTAAGACGGTCCACAACGTTCTCCAGAAACAGTAAAACCTGCTCCCCGCTCAGCCTCTGTCTCCCGGGCAATCGAGTCGCTGTTGCGTAAAGCTCCGCGAGGCTATGCGCCCCAAAACAGCCGATCATCTTGTCAGCCTTTAGAAATGTCCGCAGACACGCGGCGTGGTGCTCATGATCTTCCAGAAATACGGGCAGCAGAACGGATGTATCAAAGAAAGCCTTCACAGGTCTTCGCCCAGACTGCTGGCATCGCGTTCCCGTTGGACTAGCCGCACCGTTTTCTCCACCGTTGCAGCGGACAATGGTTCACCAGTACGGTAAACCCATACCCCGTTCTTCTTCCGCAGCTGTGCCTCACCGCGCAAAGGGCGCAGAGTGATGTCCTCGCCTGAACTTTCGATTTCAAGTGCATCGCCCGGTTCGAGGTGTAATTCGTCCCGAATGGGCTTAGGCAGAACGATACGTCCCGTCTTGTCCATAGTCAGCTTCATAATGGCATTTTAGTATGGCAATTGCCACATGTAAATGGCAATTGTGAGTCCACGCAATCTTTGTTCAAAAGCTGGCTCTGGACTTCTGAAACTAACTTCTTCCGGCCTTCTCAATCCTGGCCCACGTATCTTTCAACGGAACGGTGCGATTACAAACGAGTTTTCCCGGCACGGAATCTTTATCTACGCAAAAGTATCCGGTGCGCTCGAACTGGTAACGGCTGCCGGGCGCGGCATTGGCGAGCGAAGGCTCCAATTTGGCTTGCGGCAGCACTTCCAGTGAATGAGGATTAAGGTTTGCAGTGAAGTCCTGCCCTGGTTCCACTTCATCCGGATTGGATTTGGTGAAGAGCGTTTCGTAGAGCCGCACCTCGGCATCAATTGCCTGTGCAGCCGACACCCAGTGAATGGTCGCCTTTACTTTGCGATTGTCGGGAGCGTTCCCGCCGCGCGTCGCGGGATCATAGGTGCAATGCACTTCAACCACCTCGCCTTTGTCGTTTTTCAGCACACTCGTGCAGGTGATGAAGTATCCGTAGCGCAGGCGCACTTCGCGTCCGGGAGACAGGCGGTAGTACTTCGGCGGCGGAACTTCGCGAAAGTCGTCTTGCTCGATATAGAGCACTTTGGAAAATGGGACCTTGCGCGTGCCGGCGGACGCGTCCTCGGGATTGATGACCGCGTCCAATTCCTCGACCTGACTTTCGGGATAATTATCTTCGGGATAATTATCAATGACCACTTTGAGCGGATGCAGCACGGCCATCACGCGTGGTGCGCTCTTATTCAGATCTTCGCGGACAAAGTGCTCCAGCATTGCCAAATCAACAACGCCATTAGTACGCGAGACTCCCGCGGCTGCCACAAAGTTACGGATCGCCTCCGGCGTATACCCGCGGCGGCGCAGGCCGCCGAGCGTGGGCATGCGGGGATCGTCCCAGCCNNGTCAGGCTGAGGCGGTCGAACTCGGTTTGCTGTGATGGAAAAATGCCTAACTGCTCTATGTACCAGTTGTAGAGCGGCTGGTGGTCGGCAAATTCCAGCGAGCACATGGAATGGGTGACCTGCTCGATGGAATCGGACTGGCCATGCGCCCAATCGTACGTTGGGTAGATGCACCATTTGTTCCCNNTCGCGCATGTTGAGATTGGGCGACGCCATGTCGATCTTGGCGCGCAGCGTCTTGCCTCCGTCGGGAAACTCACCTTTGCGCATGCGCTCGAACAGATCGAGGTTCTCTTCGACTGGCCGGTTGCGGTATGGGCTGTCGCTGCCATGTGTTGTCAACGTGCCGCGATGCTCGCGGACCTGGTCCGCGTTCAGGTCGTCGACATACGCTTTGCCGTCTTTGATCAGCTTGACGGCCCATTCATAGAGTTGAGCGAAGTAGTCGGACGCGAAGCAGAGGCGCTCCCAGTCAAAGCCAAGCCAGCGGACATCTGCTTGAATCGCGTCTACATATTCCTGCTCTTCCTTCTCGGGATTGGTGTCGTCGAATCGCAGATTGGTGCGCCCGCCGAACTCGTCGGCGAGACCGAAATCAAGGCAAATCGCTTTGGCGTGCCCAATGTGGAGATATCCGTTCGGCTCCGGAGGAAAGCGCGTTTGCACGTGCGTGTACTTGCCGGACTTCAGATCATTGGCAATCTTGTCGCGAAGAAAATTGGATAGGCTTGTCTGCGCGGGCGCCGCTGATTGGTTTTCGGCTGCGTCACCCGGGATCGGTTTCGTCATAGCTTCTATTCTAACTATTCCTCTTCCCCGCTCTTCTCTTGCCGGCCCAAAAGCTCGTTCAGCCGCCGCTTATTATCGTCGGATTTGGGTTCGCCCAGCTGCGTGATGGCATGGCGCAGGCGCGCGCGGCATAGATCGCGGCCCAGTATCTCCATGGAGTCGAACAACGGCGCCGAAGCGGGCTGCCCATTGATGGCCACGTAGAAAGGCGGCAAAAGATCGCGCAGCTTGATCTCCATCTTTGTAGCAATGTCGCGGAACATCGCTTCAATTCCACTTTTGGTCCACTCCGCGACTTCCATGCGGGCAAGAGTTACTTCAAGGGCTATGGCCACAGTGTCCGCATCGAGCTTTCCCTGCAACAGTTGGTCCGCGGTGATTTCCAGGAGTCCGGAGAAGAAAGGCGCTGTCAGCGGGCCCAGGTCACTCAGGACAGCCAGGCGCTTCTGGACTAAAGGCACCAGCTTCATCAGATAATTTTCGTTCAGCGCCCATTCGCGCACACGATCGGCGAGCGCTTTCTCGTCGAGGTCCTCTCTGATCCACCTGCCGTTGAGCCACTGGAGTTTCTGCAAATCGAAGACCGGCCCGCCCAGCGAGATACGCTCCAGGCTGAAATGCTCGACCATCTTAGCCAGTGAAAATTTTTCTGAGTCGTCAGGCATGGACCAGGCCATACGGCCCAGATAATTCAGGAGCGCTTCCGGAAGATAACCCATGCGCTTATAAAACCATATGCTGGTGGGATTCTTACGTTTGCTGAGCTTACTCTTGTCCGGATTGCGCAGCAGGGGCAAATGACACAGCGCCGGCATTTGCCATCCGAAATACTGATACAAGAGTTGGTGCTTGGGCGCGGAGTTGATCCACTCCTCTCCGCGCAGGATGTGGGTGATTTCCATCAGATGGTCATCCACCACGTTCGCGAGGTGATACGTCGGCATCCCGTCTTGTTTGAGCAAGATTTGCATATCCACCAGGTCCCAGCCAATTTCGATATCGCCACGGAGCAGGTCTTTGACCACACACGTGCCATGGTCAGGAACCTTCAGCCGGACGACATAAGGCTCGCCCGCCACCAGCCGCGCCTGGACTTCAGTCTCCGGCAAACGAAGACAGAGACCGTCATAGCCGGCGTTGCGTCCGGCGGCGCGTTGCTGGATACGCATTTCATCCAGCCGCTCCGACGTGCAGAAGCAGCGGAACGCGTTGCCGTCCCTCAACAATCGGTCGGCGTGTTCACGGTAAATGGCGCCGCGCTCGCTTTGCCGGTACGGACCGTGCGGGCCGCCGATCTCCGGCCCTTCGTCCCACGTAAGGCCGAGCCAGCGAAGACTGTTCATGATGGCGGCTTCGGATTGCGGGTTGCTGCGCGCCGTGTCCGTGTCTTCAATGCGCAGAATGAACTGGCCGCCGTGTTTCTTGGCGAAGCAGTAATTGAACAGCGCGACATACGCCGTACCCACGTGCGGATCACCGGTGGGCGAAGGAGCTACTCGAGTTCGGACGACAGGGTTGGACACAAGCCAGCTATTTTACGTCAATCCCCATACTTTAACTTCTGGATGGTCCACAGAGGAGGCCATTGTTAAGAATTGTGGGCGGCACGGCCAGAGCGTATCTCGACCGTCAGAACCTGCATCTAACCCTATAAGCCACAAAGACTATTGATATTTGGGAGGAATTATTTATGAAGAAAGTTTTGCAATTTTGTCTGGCTGCTGCCCTCGGCCTGGGGACCGCGGGATTGGCGGCTGCAACGCCGCTCGACAACGACTCGGCCGCGCAGCAACGTATCATGCGCCAGGTCCGGCATGAATTGGTCATGCTTCCCTATTTCGGCATTTACGACAATCTGGCTTACAAAGTTGACGGCGACACGGTCACTCTGCTGGGCCAGGTACGCAATGCGACCCTCAAAAATGACGCCGCAAACGCCGTGAAACATATCGAAGGCGTGGAGCACGTGAACAACCAGATTGAAGTGTTGCCATCTTCATTCAACGACGACCGCATACGGCGGGAAGAAGCGCGGGCCATTTTCCGTGATTCGCGTCTGTCTCATTACTCCATCCAGTCGGTGCCGCCTATTCACATCATTGTGAGGAACGGGCACGTAACTCTGGAAGGCGTAGTCAGCAATAAGGGTGACAAGGACATGGCGTTCATGCGTGCCAATGGTGTGGCAGGCGTGTTCTCCGTGGACAACAATCTACGGATTGAGAAATAGCCCGTCGTTACACTTGAGCGGTTATGCTCAAAACAGGAACGGAGGAGTTGATCTCCTCCGTTCCTTGTTTCTGCAAATGGTTCACAAGCTTGCATCAGATGGAGTCCCTTAGTTCCTGAACAATGTCCGCTGCGGCTTTACGGGCGGCATCGCCTTCGCCGGGCGGAAACGAGATCGCGCCCACGCGGGCGTGGCCGCCGCCTCCGTAACGTTCACAGATCTTGGCCAGGTTCACCATATTCTCCTGCTTAGTCCAGGGGTTTGATCCCACGGAAACTTTCACACGAAAACTGCTGCTGCTCAGCCCCACGCTGTAGACCGAGTCCGGAAACAAATAGTACGGAATGAACTTGTTGTAACCTTCCAGTTCGTAATCGGTGATATCGAAACAAATCGTTTTCCGCTCGCAGGTGGCCCGCTGTCGCAGAATGTCAATCGACTTACGATGCCGATCCAGAAGCGGCGGAATCAGACCGGCGACCAGCGGCGACTGGATCACCTGCTCCAGCGTCTGGGTGACCAGTTGCGGAATTAGCCGCGGAAGAAAAGTTGGATCATTCGTGGACTCAATGACCATGCCCAGTTTCAATGCCGGCTCCGCCATCTCTACGGCAGTCTGGGGGCTGTCGAACTGGGCGCCGTCGATCATATCGGCCCAATGAATCAGTTCGGCCACCGGCGTCGGATCAAAGCCGAACTTCTCCTGTGCCACATGCGCAAGGAATTTGGTACAGGACTTATAGTCCGGATCGTAGAACTTGTGGCTTTGGTCGCTATTGCGAAAATGCGCGGCATCTTCCGGCGTGAGAAAAGCGCTCTGATGATGGTCAAACCACCAGCCANNGGCGTTTTCGTCGCCGTCGAAATCGGCTTCGTTGAATAACGCGCCTGCGCGGTGGACCAGCCCGCTGAATTGAAACTCAACATCACTCCGGATGCGCTCCCGGTAGAAGCGGGAAAACAAGGCCGCCGACACGGTCCCATCGAAACACTTGTCGTGAAAAAACACTCTTACTCTCAATCGGCCTTTCCTCTCTTAATCGCGCCCTACCGAAACAAAGCTACTGGAAATAACATTCCACGCAACCGCTCGGTCAAGGAACGGCCCCGGGAGATGATGGGAATTCTCTTCTTGGCCCTATTTGTAAATCGTAATCTGGTCGGTCGGCTTTTGCAGCTTGATGGTAAATTCCTGCGCCGGCTGATGGATATCAAAGTCCTCGCCGTAGGTGCGGAAGCCCGGAGCGATGACCTGGATACGCATCTTCCCGTAAGGAATACCGGTGATCTGGGCTTTGCCGTCCGCATGGGTCTTGAGCTCCAACCCTTCCATCTTCTGCTTGCCCTTTTCGTCGACCGGATGCAGGACAATTTCCGCGTTGCGCACGGGGTTTCCGTTAGAATCCCGCACCACAAGAAAGTTTAGATCGGCGGTCTTAGGCGGGCCCTTCTTGTTTCCCGTTTGCGCCATTAAGGCGGCGCCAATCATCAGGACGGCCATCATTTTGATAAGGCGAATCATCACCTATAATTGTACAGGCAAACTGCCGTTGGCAATCCCCTTCCGAGGCGAGTTTGGCCAGAGCGGCGTTGCTCCTGACGCCCAATTCGAGAATCTTCAAAAATCATGTATCATTTGCGGATTGCAATTTGATGGTCAAGACCTATGTCTAAAATAATCATCTTCGGATTGAGCGGATTGTTGGTGGCAGCCGGCTTAACGGTATTGGCGGCCCAGTTGGGCGGCTCCCCTTCGGATACCATGCGGGGCGCCGGCCTGTTTTTGTTCTCCTTCGGAGTTATGCTGGCTGCACTGGGACTGTACCAACAAGCCCGCCGACTCAAGGTGGAGTACGAAGGTGCGAAACCGAGGCAGAAAAAGAAATCAGACCGGCTTTGTTCTGTTTGCAATCGCGAACGGGCAGAGGTTTTTTGCCGCGTTCATGTTCTCCGTTTATGTCTCTCCTGTTTGGGGTCGCATGATGACGGCAAGAACTGCCTGTATGTTCCAGCCAACCGGGCTTCGGCCGCCTACAAATAGGTTCAAATATCATTTTCGTCGGCTGTCCAAAATGTAACAAAATGTTACACCCTTCCTGCCCCGATCCACTCTCTCACCACACTAGACCCTACCTATGTCCTTACATTGCAAAGACATAGCCTTCCTAATACCGGTTGGAACTCCAAGTGCATAGTTAGGAACCGTAAAACCAAAGAAGATTGGGACAATCTATGCACCGAACGAAGAATCGTTTGCGCCGCAGTCAGGGTTTTTCACTACTGGAAACGCTGATCGTCGTCGCGATCGGCCTGATTATGACGGTAGTGACCATACCCATGGCCTTATCCACATTGAGATTTTACAACCTGCAAAGCGGAGTCACGTCCATGTCCGGGTTGGTTCGTGGGACACGTTTCCGCGCCATGTCTTCCGGCTATCCCTATCAGATCGTTTTCACCAAATCGAGCGGCACTTATCAGATCCAGCAAGACCCCACACTCAGCGGCACTTACGCTAACTCCACCAAACCCGGTGATTCCGGCACTCTTTCCGGGACATCGTCAGTTCTGTCCCTCGGCTCGGACCTCACGCTGCAATTCAGCCCCAGTGGGACGGTAAAGTACGTGACTGTGTCGGGGGGCGTTACGACCGCTTCCACATGCTCAAACAGCGCTGGTGCAAACTGTCAGCTTGTTTTGACTTACGGCGGCAATACAAAAACCATTACGATCACGGGCTATGGAAATGTCACTATCACATAATAAAACGCGCCGCGCGAGCGGTTTCAGTTTGCTTGAGGTGGTCATCGCTGTCTTCATCCTGGCCTTCGGCTTGCTCGCCGTGGCTGGTCTGATGACCCAGATGAGCGTCAGCACGAATACCTCTCGATCTTCGGGCATGGAAGTCCTGCTGGCTTCGGAGAAACTGGAAGACTTGAATGCCCGAGGCTTAAGCGATCCATTCATTACGCCCGGAGGCAATCTGGGCGCTGACGGTTCGACGCAATCAGTCACGTATGCTGGCGTGTCGTACGTTGTGCCTTACTCCGACGTCATTCAGGTTTCATCGGGCGCCGACGCCTCAGCCGGCGGCGATATCATCGAGACGACTGCCTGGACAGATTCGGGCGGTAATCCCCAGTACACGCAAACCAAGCATTCGCCGAAGGGCCAGGCGACGGTCACCACCACGGCGGGCACGCCACCCGCGGCCACCGGGGACATGCTGATCTTTCACCGGCGCTGGCTCATTGAAAAAGACGTGCCTGTGGGTGGCGTATATCGGGTGACGGTCTTGGTCCAATTGCAACCGGCCTTTGCTTCTGCGGGCCTGCCATTTCAAACCAGCATGGTGAGGCCATACAAATGAAAAACACACGATTCTCTGCCCTCCCCACGCTAAGAAAGCTAAGAAACGAGAGAGGGGATGCCGGCTTTTCACTGATCGAATTGATGGTGGCCATTGCAGTGTTTGCCATCGTTGGCGCTGCAACCCTGGCCCTTTTCACCCGGCACGCGCCGCTCTTTACCTCGCAACAGAACCAATCGGGGCTCACCTTGAACTTGCGGTCGGCGATGGCACAGATCGAAATGGACGGAGTCAACGCGGGGAGCGGCTACTATCAGGCCACGGACATTCCGGATTGGCCCATCGGGATCACGATCAAGAACAACGTGGCGGGCGCAGGCACCGACTGTCACACCGCGGCAACTTACACGTTTGGCGCGAACTGTTTTGACCAGCTAAACATCATCACCATGGACCAGACGGCGACTCCTTCTCATCCTAGCGGCAACAACACCGGAACGATCAATACGGACACCTCAACGGGCGTCGCATACCTGATTCCCATTGGCGCTACCACGGCGACGCAACTGGCCACATTTTTCAAGTCGGGAAACGAAGTGCTGTTTCTGCATCAAGTCAGCTCCGGAAACTTAATGACGACCGTAGTTCTCAACGCCGACTCCACAGTCTCCGGGTCTGCGGTTAAGCTGACTTTCACGGGAACAAGTGCCTCGACTCCGGGAGTCAACGCAACTGATCCCCTATGGATCTCCGACAACTCAGACAGCACAGTGCTCACAGGTGCTTTTAGCCCCCCTCCGGCAAACGACTATGCCTTGAAGGTCAATGCTGTCCGATACGTCGTAGACTACACGACGGACCCCACAAATCCAACGCTTACGCGCCAGGCCGGAAGCGGCCCGGTGGACGTGCTGGCCACACAGATTGTTGGCTTCAAGATCGGTGCTTCGACTCGATCCAGCGCCACCACCGGCAACATCGATACCAACTATTCTTTTGACAACACCACGTACAACAGTGACTGGTCCCAGATTCGGGCCATTCGGGTTTCTTTGATTGGGCGTACGACGCCCAACACGGACGCCATGAACAAGTTTCGAAATTCGCTCGACAGCGGTCCTTACCGGCTTGAGGGGGCTTCCGTGACCATCAACCCGCGCAATATGACCATGGGCGACAAATAGCGAGGAATGCATTATGAGAATCGATCGATCTGTCGTTGCAAAATTGACCCGGAAACAGCGCCGCAGCCGCAGCCGCGAACGCGGCGTCGCTCTCATCACGGCCCTGGTCCTGTTGCTGCTGCTCTCGGGCCTGGTCACTGCCATGGTCTATTCTTTGCGGTCTGACCTGATGATGAACGGCTATTACCGGAATTTTCGCGGGTCCTTTTACGCCGCTGATTCCGGCCTGAACGTTGTGCGCGAGGACTTTAATAACAAGCTCGACGCGATGGTACAAGCTGTTAGCGGGACTCTCGCTCTGAACACCGCGCCCCTGTCAGCGACAGACGGCGGCGCCGCAACGGTCAAAAGCTACATCAATTCAACCTATGGCTCCAGCTATACGCTTGCAGGGACAGGAGCGACCTCTACGGCGGCCAATTCGTGGCCGGAGAGCTTTTTGATCGATACAACGCAAACGGTCTTCACGCTCGCGCCCAATGGCTGCTCCCTGAGCGGCGGCACCGGCGGCACCGGCGCACCGGGCACTTGTGCGGCCCCGATCGGGAATCCCACCCTGTACACGTATATTTACAATTACCAGCTGACCAGCATCGGCACTTCGCAGAACAACGAAAAGACCACGCTCACCGATGAAGGCCAGTTGAAGTTCGTGATCAATTTGACGCCGAACGGGACTACCACAACCAACACCAGCTTCGCCGCCTGGGGTATGTTCATTGATCAACAGTCTATCTGTAACGGCAGCACGCTGGTTCCGGGCACAATTAACGGTCCGGTGTTTACCAACGGCTCCTGGAATTTCGGAGTCAGCAGCACCAAGTATGTTTTTACTGACACCGTAGGTAGCGCCGGCGCCAAAGCCGGATACGACTTTGGAGCTGTAGGAGGTAGTTGTGATCAGGTCACGGGCGTTTCTGATACCCAGGGTGGAACGACCATTGCTCCTACTTTCCAGAAGGGATTCAAGGAGGGTCAGAACACAATCCCCTTGCCGACCAATTCCCTCAACCAGGAACAAGCAGTGATTGACGGTACGGGAACGGCGTCCGGATCGGTCACCAATAGCGCCCTGAACGCCAGCGTGAAGAACGTTAGCGGGACGGCTTATCCCACGGGAGGGGCCACGAGCGGTGTCTACTTGCCTTATTCGGTAAACGCCTCAACCGGCGCGAGGACGTTCACGGGCGGCGGCATCTATGTGGAAGGCTCAGCTGATATCAAGCTTCAGTTAGGCGCAACGTCCACCCAACAAGTGTACAAAATCACTCAGGGCGGCAACATAACGACCATCACCGTTGACACGGGAGCTAATACCACAACGATTAGCGACTCCAGCCACTCAGCGATAACGATCAGTGGCGTTCCCATGAACAACAACGCGAGTCCAGCCACCCCCGGCACCAGTCTGTATGTGGACGGTGCGGTCACTTCCCTGACGGGGCCGGGCGAGGGCGTGGCGTCCATTCAAGACGGCACTGCCCTGACGATCACCGCCAACGGGAATCTCACCGTCACCGGTGACCTTATCTACAAGACGCCCCCTGTTGACAGCTCGGACAACCTGATTACCGGCAACAACAAAGGGCAGGTCCTGGGGCTCTTCACCGCCAACGGCAATGTTGTGCTTAACGACACACAGAAGAACAGCAGCGGCAGTTTTGACGGCAACCTGGAGATTGACGCCTCGATTGCTGCGATCGCTTCAGGCGGTACTGGCGGATTGGTCAATACCGGTGCGAGCCTCAATTATCTGAAGATCGTCGGCGGCCGCATCCAGAACACCATCCAGAACATTAATACTTCGACACGCGATGTGTTTTTCGACAAGCGGTTTGCGGGCAGTTTCGCTCCGCCGTTTTTTCCTTCAACCACGGTCACAACCACTACTACGCCGACAAGCGACACGGCAATTCCCACCTCACCGTCTTTCTCGCGCACGAGGTGGATCAATAAATCCACGGTTTATTGAGATTGTTGGACGCAAGCATGGAGGCGGCTGCACAGCAGCCGCCTTTTCTTTGCCTATCGGTCTTGCGCGTTCCGGCGCCTTCATTCATGCTGAAGCATCACTTCTTCGCGGCCCTGCAACTGCACCATGACGGTAGCGGCGAGCACAGCGACGATCCCTATAATTTGTATCGGCCGCACAGTCTCATGCACGAACATCACTGCCAGCAAAATAGCGAACACCGGTTCCAGACAACACGTGACCACCGCGCGAGTCGGATCCAGATACTTCAACCCAGTAAAGTAGCACGCAAACGGCAAAAGCATGGAAAAGCATGCAAACAGGAACAGGAAAACCCACTGTCCTGGAGAGAGATGTTGCGCGGCCAGACGCCATGGCGGGTTCGCCACCAGCCAAAACAGTGTTGGACCCAGCAGGGCGTAACCTAAGACTTTAAACTGATGGTGACGTGCAACAAGTTCTTTCCCGGCCACGGTATAGAAGGAGAGGCAGATCGCGGCAAGCAGCGCCGCCGCCACGCCGTAGGCTCCCAAATGGACATCGGAATAAAAGAGCCTGGTCAGTGCGACTCCGGCTAGCGCCAGCAAGACCGCGGCAACGCGCTGCCCAGTCGCTCGCTCGCGGCCGCGCAATGCCATGTACGTCAGCACCCACACCGGCGCGGTATATTGCACGGTGATGGCAATCGCAACTGTGGCCTGCTGGATGGCCAGATAATAAAAAAACGCCGACCCTCCCAGACCCAGCGTACCCACCAGCAGGCACCGGCCCAGGTCTAGGGAGTTGATCCTGAATGCTTCTCGTCCGCCTCGAAGCAGCAGAAACAATGCCAGTATCACGAAGGAAATGGTAGTCCGGGTTTGAGTCAAGACCAGCGGCGAGATCAAGGGCTGGCCGGGGAAGAGGCTGCCATTGAAAACTGCCTTGCCAAAGGTGGCGCTCGCGCCCCAGAACACAGCCGCAACGGCAATAAACAGATATCCCCGCAACGGGTGTGCGCGGCCCGCCGCAGGGCTTGGGGAATCGGATGGTCCCAGGTTGGTCGATCTAGCCGGCAAGCATCCGGTCCAGTTGTTCAGGGTCGAAGCCGATCATGACTTCGTCGCCCACAACGATGGTAGGTGTTGAGCGGCTGTTGTACTTCCGGACCAATTCAAAAACCGCCTGCTGATCCACGCTGACGTCCTTGTGTTCAAACTGAACTCCTCTCGCCGAGAGGAAGGCCTTGGCCGTATCGCAGGGTGGTCACCCCGGCTGGCTGAATACCACAACTTTTTTCTGTCCCATTCATCTCTCCTGACACCGTCGTAGAAACTTCCGCTACGCCGGATAAGATTCTACTGCCCGGTAAAGGCTTCACTTTTTTATTTCTTTTTCGCGCTCTCATCAACGTAACCACCGGCGCTGTCATCCAAAATGATTTCGGTGGAGATTTGCGCCGTGCTCTTCAGCATGGCTGACACCGAGCAGTATTTTCCCTCCGAGAGATTAACCGCGTCTTCCGCAGCTTTACGCGACACCTTCCCGGTAATCGTATAAATCAATTTGATCCTGGTATACACGGTGGGCGGAGTCGTGGCACGCTCGGCCTCGGCGCGGACTTCAACCGCTGTAAACAGCTCGCGCTTCTTGCCGAGAATACTGACCACGTCCGTTGCCGTGCAGGCGCACAGTCCCTGAAGCACAAGTTCCATGGGCCCGGCAGCGGTATTTCTGTGGCGGTCGGAATCAATGACGATTGCGTGTCCACTGCTGGCGCTGCTCACGAAGCGCTCGCCGTCTACCCAGTTTACTTTGGCTTCAACCATGGTCTTTCCCTCCGCTGACATCCAGTGTATTAGAGTTGCTCTCCGAGCAGAAGCCGCGCATGTGGCTCTCATGTTTGACTCGGCTCTCCACGAGTCGCATAATAAAAGGTCTTCTTTGCTGTCTGATTCTGGTCAACAGCATTCCATCAAATTTCATGGCCACTGCCACTACAACGATAAAGCGCGGAGTTCCTCCTCTCCAGGCGGGGCAAGGCCGGTCGTTCTTCTGGCGGCGGCTGCACTCCCTAAGCGGCATTGTGCCGGTGGGGGCGTTCCTGCTGGAGCACTTTGTCTCCAATGCCTTCGCCACGAACGGGCCGTTTGCCTACCGCGATCAAGTAAAGTTCCTTACCAGTCTGCCGTTTGTCCCCGTGCTGGAGATTTTTGGGATTTACCTACCGTTGCTCTACCACGCGCTCTACGGGTTTTATATCTGGTTCCGCGGACAGACCAACGTAAACGATTATCCGTGGGCCGGCAACTTCATGTACTCGGCCCAGCGCTGGACCGGGGCCGTCGCTTTCATTTACATCGGATGGCACACCTACACCATGCGCTTTACCGGCACTCATCTGATGGGGTCCGGGGCGCAGGCTGCATTTAACAAAGTGCAGGTCGAGATGCACAATCCTTGGGCGCTGGCTTTTTACATTGTTGGCATCACTGCAGCTTCCTGGCATTTTGCATACGGCTTGTATTTATTTGCCGCCAAGTGGGGTATTACCGTAAGCGCGAAGTCGCGGAAATATTTTGGCATGGCCTGCACAGCAATCGCGGTTACGCTGATTGCAGTTGGATTGGCAACAATCTGGGCGTTCGTCGGCCCAAAGTGGCCTAACACACCAGAGAAATTGCCCGCGGAGCAGACGACATTGGACGGTAACAGGCATTAGACGATTGGGTAAATTGGTAATTGGGTAATCTAGGAATTTGTGGATGCGGGTTTTCAATTACCCACTTACCAAATTACTCAATTACCAAATCCTTCGAAAAGGACAAATGGCAGCACCACCCAACATCATCGTTGTAGGCGGCGGACTCGCCGGGCTCGCAGCAGTCATCAAGATTGCCGAAGCTGGTGGACACGTTGACCTGTTCTCGATCGTTCCGGTCAAACGCTCGCACTCCGTCTGCGCTCAAGGTGGCATTAACGCCGCGAAGAACTTGAAAGGCGAAGGCGACACCACCTGGCAGCACTTTGATGACAGTATCTACGGCGGCGACTTCCTCGCGAATCAGACGCCGGTGAAAGCCATGTGTGAAGCGGCGCCCGCCATTATTGATTTGCTGGACCGCATGGGCGTCACGTTCAACCGTACGCCGGAGGGCCTTCTGGATTTTCGCCGCTTCGGCGGTACGCTCTATCATCGCACCGCGTTTGCCGGCGCTACGACCGGCCAGCAGCTTCTGTACGCGCTGGATGAACAAGTGCGCCGCTACGAATCGGAAGGCCGTGTCACCAAGTACGAGCATTGGGAATTTCTAAGCGCTGTCATCGACAACACGCAGACCGGCCGGGGTATCTGCGCCATGGACTTGCGCACTATGGAAGTCCGCACCTTCCCTGCTGATGCTGTCATTCTGGCAACCGGCGGCATTGGCGCGATTTTCGGGAAGTCCACTAACTCCGTGGTCTGTACCGGATCGGCACAGTCGGCGTTGTACCAGCAAGGGTGTTGTTACGCCAATGGCGAGTTCATCCAGGTGCATCCCACGTCCATCCCCGGCGAAGACAAACTGCGGCTTATGTCTGAATCCGCCCGCGGCGAAGGCGGACGCGTGTGGGTGCCGAAGAACAAAGGCGACAAGCGCGAGTGGAAAAGCATTCCTGCTGCGGAGCGCTGGTATTTCCTCGAAGAGTGGTATCCGAAATACGGCAACCTGGTTCCACGCGATGTGGCTACGCGCGCCATTCACAAAGTCGTCTACGAATACGAATTGGGCATTGATGGCCAGCCCATGGTGTATCTTGACCTCACGCACATTGATCGTGAAACGCTGGACCGCAAGCTCGAAGGCATTCTGGAAATCTACGAAAAGTTTGTGGGCGACGATCCGCATGTCGTCCCCATGAAGATTTTTCCGGGCATGCACTACACCATGGGCGGGCTGTGGATCGATTTCAATCAGGCCACCAACATCAAAGGTATCTACGCCGCCGGCGAGTGCGAATACAACTATCACGGTGCCAATCGCCTGGGCGCGAATTCCCTGCTGTCATGCATCTACGGCGGATTCGTCGCCGGCCCGCAGGCCATGCAGTACGCCAAGAACAACGCGAAATCAACCGCTGCCGTTTCCAGCGCAGCCTTTGACTCTGAAAGAAAACGCCAAGAGGACATTAACATCAAGCTGATCAACTCCAGCGGGACCGAGAATCCATTCCGGATTTGGCGCGAACTGGGTGAGCTGATGACCAAAAACGTCACCGTGCTCCGCTATAACAAGAACCTGAAAGACACCGACGCCAAGCTGGTTGAACTGCTGGAACGATTCAGCCACATCAATCTGGGCGACAAGAGCATGTGGGCCAATACGTCGTTCGCGTTTACGCGCCAGCTCTATAACATGCTGCAGCTCTCGCGTGTGATTGCCCAAGGTGCAGCCATGCGGGACGAATCGCGCGGCGCGCATTACAAGCCGGATTTCCCCGAGCGCGATGACAAGAACTGGCTCAAAACGACCAAGGCCAAATTCGCCGCGGACGCCGATGAGCCCCGATTTGAGTTCGAGCCGGTGGATATCTCCCTGCTGCCGCCAAGGCCGCGGCGGTACGATATGGCCAAATGACATCTCGAAAAGAAACGAGTTCCATGGAGCAACAGCGCAATCCAGCGCCGGGGTTTTACAAAATAGTGGCGGTCGCATTTGCCATCGTCAGTGTCGTGTTGTTTTGGTTTGCGGCAACGCGCCATGAGTGGATGTTCTGGGCCATGGCCATCATCACGCTGGTAAATGCGATCATGAGCTTCCTCAAGTCCCTGGTACCGGGTGGACGGAAAACAAATGGCTAAGACCGTAGTTCTCAAAATCAAACGACAGGTAAACCCTGACGCCGAGCCTCGCTGGGAAGAATTTGAGCTGACCTGGAAGTCGGGCATGAACGTAATCTCCGCCATGATGGAGATTGCCGCCAATCCGGTGACTCGCAGCGGCCAGCCAACCACGCCCGTGGCCTATGACTCCAACTGTCTGGAAGAAGTTTGCGGCTCTTGCGCCATGCTCATCAACGGCAAAGCGCGCATGGCCTGCTCGGCGCTGGTAGACAAGCTCGAGCAGCCGGTCCGCGTGGAACCCCTGAGCAAGTTTCCACTCGTGCGCGACCTGGCCGTGGACCGCAGCGTCCTGTTTGAGAACCTGAAGCGCGTGAAAGCCTGGGTACCCGTGGACGGCACGTATGATCTGGGCTCCGGCCCGCGCGTGTACCCCACAGAGCAGGAAGAAGCGTACCCGATGTCGCGCTGTATCTCCTGCTGCTGCTGTATGGAGGCTTGCCCGCAATTCAACGAAAGCACCGGCTTTGTGGGCGCAGCCACGATTGCCCAAGTGCGGTTATTCAATCAACATCCAACGGGCAAGGCGCTGAAGCACGAGCGCCTGCAAGCCCTCATGGGCGACGGCGGAATTCAGGAGTGCGGTTTTGCCCAGAACTGCGTGGAGGTCTGCCCCAAAGATATTCCACTAACTAAGGCCATCTCCGACACTGGCCGCGAAGTGATGAAGCAGGCTTTCAAAGATTTCTTCCGGGGCTAGCGCACCATCAAGAAACGTGTGGCACAGGCACCGGGGTCCCCGGCAAGCCCGGTTTTGGCTTGCTGGGGGTAGAGGTACTCTTGCTTGTGCTGTTCCCTTCAGGAGGCTGCGAGCACAGGCAAAAGTGCCTGTGCCACACAACCTGATACTTCTAGTGAAAAAACTTTGGATGCGGCGAAACAAAAAGCCATCTTGTCAGATGAAAGAAGAGCGGCGCAGAAAAGCAAATCGAATCCATGCGGTCCAGAATTCCGCCGTGGCCTTCAATCGTGGCTCCAAAGTCCTTCACGCCGCGGTCTCGTTTGATCGCTGACATCGTGAGCCCGCCGGCGAAACCCATAATGGTGATCGCGAACGACATACCCAGCGCTTCCAGCCGCGTGAATGGCGTCATCCAATAAAGCGCTGTGCCCACAGCACACGCACTGGCCACGCCTCCGACGAATCCTTCCCAGGTCTTGTTGGGAGAAATCGTAGGCGCAATTTTATGCCGGCCCAGAACCTTGCCCCAGACGTACTGAAACACATCGCTGAGCTGCGCGACCATTACCAAAAACAACAGCAACTTGGCGTCCTGTTTCTCGTATCCGGGAATTTGCAGAGTCAGCAGCGCCGGAGCATAGCTGATGCAATAAATGCAGACCATCAGCCCCCAGTGAATACGGGCTGCGCGATCGAGAAATCCCGCAGTCTCGTGCGCCAGCGTCAACCGTGTCGGGACAAATAGGAACGCATATACCGGAATCAGAATGACAGCCAGACCGTACCATCCTGCATACCAAAATAAGTACTGCACAGGCGTAAAAACAAAGAACGACCAGAATAGCGTGCGATGGTCCGCGGGCACCGGGCTGATGAGGCTCACATACTCGCGTAACGCCAGCAGAGAAATGAACCCGAACAGGAACATGGAGCCGCCCGTGCCCAGCATGAAGGACAGTGCGAAGATGGCAACCATGATCCACCATGAGCGTGTCCGGGCGTTCATGTTGGCCATGGTGGCTTTGCCACCGTCCGACTTGACGGTGCGGGACAAAACAAATCCCGTCAGGCTGGCCAGCGATAGTCCGCCAAATACGCCGACGGCGATCCACAACATCTGATGATCAACTTTGAAATTCATTCATGTCCTAATGCGTCGAGCGCGGCATGCGCCTTGGTCAGAAACGAGTCTTTGCTTTCACGCTGCTCCAGTTGTAATGGCGGACCAAAAACCACGCGGCTGATGACCGGTACCGGCAGAAACTCTCCTTTGGGGAGGATCCGATTCAGATTGGAAAGATACACCGGCACAAATTCCACATCAGGCCTTTTGCACCAGAGATAGTAGATGCCGCTCTTGAAAGCTGCAACGCGGTCTCCGTCGCCGCGTGTGCCTTCAGGAAAAATAATCAGAGAATGCCGGCGACCGAGCGCGCGGACAATCACCTCCATGGCACGACGCGCGCTTTCAAGCTGGCCCGGAGCGCCGTTGGACGAATCCGAACTCTTCCCTCCGCGATCGACCAGCACCGCGCGAAAAACATTTACCGCAATCTGGCGCTTCAGTCCGGATTGCCAGTAGTCTTTCGCGGCCACGGGACGAGTCAGCCGGCGGAGTTCCGGCGGCAGCACCGACCACAGCACAACGAAATCCAGATGGCTGGTGTGATTAGCAAAGTAGATGCGCTGACGCGATGTCGCTTTGGGCGCGATCCAGCGCACCGTGGGACCGGCCAGCAATCGCGCGCCACCGGCAATGGCGCTGGCGATCAGTGGATGGCTCAACGCGCTTCCAGTCCGCGGACAATGTTCACAGTCCGGAGCACGATGGTCACAACGCAACCCACGGCAACGACAATGAGCGCCACCCAAAGCAAAGTACCAGTGGGCAAGAACCAAGTTTCGAAGATGGAAAGCACGCAAGCGGCCGTCATGATCGCCATGCGGTGCTGCTTGGCCATGGGCCCCATAAAGCTTTGCTTGAGGCCCGAGGCCCCGCCCAACATCCGGACGTACGCGGTAAAGACAGCCAGCAGTGCAGCGCACCATCCCAGTTCCCGGCCGAAAGCAAAGGTATGAACAGCGTATCCTGCCTGGATAAAAATCACTGCGTCGGCAATTCTGTCCGGCAGATCGTTGAAGACTTCGCCCGACTTGGTTTGCCGCCCTCCTTCCACGGCCACCATGCCGTCCATCAGATTGCAGAGCAGTCGGCCCTGGATGGCCACCGCGGCAATCACCAGCATCTGCATATAGCGGACCGGCTTGTCGGGCGATCCAAAGTAAAATGCTACGCCTGCGCCAATCGCGAACAAAACGCTGGCGACGGAAATTGCGTTCGGGGAAACATGGCTCTTGACCAGAAACCGGGCCAGCGCCTTGGCCCATCCTGTCTGGCGCGATTTCAGCGGTCTTCTGGCACCGGAACTCTCAGTCATGGTAAGTGACATTATTCTGCTATAAGATGTGCCCTAAGTGCGGAAAAACTTATCCATGAGCAAAACAGCGTCCACGCTTTTGAAATGTCTGGGGACCGGTGTTGCAGTCGGCCTGGCTACTTGTGCGCTTTTATATGGGTTTTTCGTGAGCCATCAGGAACTGGGGATTGCGCCGCCCGTCGCGTATCGTTGGGCCGCGCTGGCTTTTTTTCTCAGTGCGATCGCAGCCTTCGTCTATTTCCGCATGAAGGCCGTTCGTTAAATGACGCCCGAAAGGTGGACCGCGCTCGCGCTTTCCTTTTCTGACCGGTCCGTTGAGTCCGGTAGCTGGATTTATCTGGGGATTCGCTGAAGCCACGGTCTTCTTTATTGTGCCCGACGTTTGGATCACTCTGGTTGCGCTATTCTCGTGGCGACAATCATTGAAAGTACTGGCTTCAACCTTGACGGGAGCATTACTCGGCGGATCGCTCATGTTCTGGCTGGGCGCACAGCATCCCGCACAAGCGACGGCGACGGTCCTTCATGTTCCGTTCGTTACGCAGGCGATGCATGAGAACGTGCAGCAGAGCTTTGAGCAAAGCGGCATCACGGCGCTGCTCATTGGAACCGTTAAGGGCATTCCGTACAAGATTTTTGCCGTCCAGGCGAATCGCTACACGAACTGGCAGATTTTCGTTCTGGCCAGTGTCGTAGCGCGTCTGGAAAGGTTCCTGCCTTTCTGGATCGTAGCCGCTGCGTTGGGCACTGTCTTCCGGAAGACAATGGACCGCCGACCGTGGCTCGGCGTCGCAGCCCATGCGTGTGTATGGACGCTGGGCTATGCCTTGTATTGGTCAGCGGTCCGATAGATTAAGAAGCATCGTCCAGCGTTAGTTCCATCATCATCTTGTCGAGCTGCTCCTTGGCCTTGGAGCGCTGCTGCTCCAAAGACGCAATCTCCGCCCGCACTGCCTGAAGTTTGTCTTCCTGATCGTTGAGTTCTTTGGTGTAGCGTTGCAGAAGCGCTTTTTCCTCGACGCTGCCTTTCAGGGCCTTCATGTTTTCGCGCAGGCGTCCCTGGTCCTCGTTGATGCTCGTGATTTGCTGCTGGCGGTCTTTGATTTGGTTATCCAGGCCGACCATTACGTTCTTTTGCTGCACAATCTTTTGCAGGGCCTGG
This sequence comes from Acidobacteriaceae bacterium, assembly GCA_003140235.1. GTDB lineage: Bacteria > Acidobacteriota > Terriglobia > Terriglobales > Acidobacteriaceae > Angelobacter. The sequence continues at coordinate 30,339 of PLJN01000169.1, read as the reverse complement.
ACGGTCTCCGGTTTCATCGCGCTGTCGCTGACCAGCACTTTGATGTAATCGTCCGACATATTGGAAAGAGCGATCGTGCTTTGGATGGAATGGACTTCATCGACTTTCAGTGTCCCGGTCTGGCTCGGCGCCACTTTGAGGCGGAAGCGATAGAACGACGCTGAAGTCTCTTCCGGCTGGGCATCGCTGGTAAGCTTCCAGCCGGCGCGCACAGGATGTTCGATGATGACGTCCCGCGCTTCGGTATTGGAATTGCGCACCGTGTACACCTGATGGTCGCGCTGCTCGCGCGTCTGGTACATTACGCCGCGTTCGATTTTGATGCGCGTGATGGGCCGCATCTCTCCGCGATCCGAGTGCTCCACGCGGACTCCCTGGTCCACCGAATAAGAAAGCAGCCTCTTCTCGTCGGGCTTCAGTGAATCAACCAGCCCTTCACCGGCAAAGGCGTCGTTCTCAACAATGTTGAAAGTACCGCTGTCCAGGGTCAGGCCGCTGGTGTTTTTGATCCACAAGGCACGTAAGGCGCGCGTGGAGGAGTTATTCCAAAGAGTCACTTTCTCCGCGTCAATGTGGGAACTGATGATCGGAACCAGAGCGGAACGGTTTTTGAGGATCGTTACTTTCTCTTTCAAGTCATACTCAAACAGGTCGCCCAAGTCCTGTCCGCGTGCACCGGCAACCTCTCGTTCTTCGGCTTCTTCGATAGTTGCATTCGTGGATATATTACCGGCACTGTCATATCCGAATGTGTTCGCTCCTGACTTAGGAGCAACCCTAAAAGCATATCCACCGGCAGAACCTCCGGGAACTCCGGCCACTACTCCACCTACTACTCCCGCAGACGGTACAGGGGGAGGTGACGCATTTTTGTTGTATGTCTCCATTGTTCCCTCGTGGGTTTGCGGCGTGAGCATGGCCGCCGCTGGCAACGCCACCACAGGACGCCGCGTGTAATAAGGCTGCGAAAGCTCCTGAATAAACGACTGCGGCGATCCGGCCACGAGAGCCAGTTCTACGTCTTTCCAGTCTTCGCCTACCGTGTTGTCAACAATAGCCCAACCCTGCAGCAGAGGCTTTGCACCTGGTTTGGTTGGCAGCAGAATGCGATAGGTGCTCTTCCATACCGGTACTTCGCTTATGTAGCTGACAAAGATCTTGCGCTCACCGGTACCGGCCGTCGAGATATTCATCTGGCGCAGGTCCTGGTTACGGGCGGAGCTGACCAGGTTGAGGTACTTGGTGATCTCCTCGCTAAGGTCGTGGTCAGCCACGCGTACGCTTAGGGCCGCCGTGACCGGGAACGTTCGTATCTCGCCCGTATCGGTCACAATGGCGATCTCGAGTGACTTGGTTTCCGTCGGAGAGTCTTCCGGCCCCTTTTTCGTTATCTTTTCCTCGATGCTCAGAAGCCGTCCCGAGGTCAACGCTACTCCACTGCGCACCTGCACCTTGCTCCCGCGCAAGGAGCCGAGGAATTCCGTGAGAGTTGCCGACTCTCCCAGTGGCAGGCGCAGCGACTTGAGCTGCTCGGAAATCGGCGCGACTGAGTTGTAGCCGACGCCGGAGATTTTGCCACCGCTCAGATCCAGTACCGTCAGCGATTTCAACACGTCGTTGAGCTGGGCGCTCGTGAACTCAATGGTGAGCTCCTGATTGCCGGTCACGCGTCCAGTGTGCTCAAAGTAGCCGATGCCGTTCTTGTAAAGCACCACGCGGCGGACCGGAAGCTTTTCGGCGCCCTGCGCAGCAGCACTCGCCAGCATCGCGGACAAGATTATTCCCACCCAAACCAATCTCTTCACCATTTCGCACTGCCCCCTTATTGTTGGTTGATCCATGTTATTCTTTAGTTAGACACCAAGGTACTCTTAGCTAGAACGCCTTCACCCACTTTTTCTTGCGCTCAGGCCGCAGTCCGCAGATAGCGAAGAGACAGCGAACTTCGCCATTGACGGCTTGCTTTAGGGTTACCAAAGACCGCAGCCAACTGACGTGTAGGGATTTCCCTTCTTGGTGCCTTTTTTGAGAATCTCCTGGTATTAGACTGGGCATTCTGGTTTACAATCTGCCATCCGCAATTATTGAAGTATTGGAAGGGACCAAATCATGGGAGCCAGCCTTCGATTGTCCGCCGTTTGTGTTGTCCTTCTTGGCGTGGGTTTTGCCGCGCCAGCCTCCACGGTGCGCAAGTCCACACATCACCATCATCATCAGAAGGCGCGCGTCCGTCAGGTCGCCTGGAACCCCGCTCTGAAGGGCACTTCCGGGTCCATGCTTCGGCAGAACCAGGAAGTTGACCGTTTACAGCTTCCCCGGATCGCGGATGACACACAACTCGAAGAACTGGAACGCACACAGGAACTCGTGCAGATCCACGAGACTAAGTCCCTGCACATCAGTCCCGCGATCGTGCCTAACAAGCGCTATTGCCGTCCCTGGACCAACCAGTTTCTGGTGGACATGAGCGAGGCCTATTACAACCGGTTCCATGTTCCTCTGCAAGTGAACTCGGCCGTCCGCACCATGGAACAGCAGTACAAGTTGCGATTCCACAACAGCAACGCGGCGCCTGAAGCGGGCGAGAATGCTTCTTCCCATCTGGCCGGCATCACGCTCGACCTGGCCAAGCGCGGCTTGACGCGTCCGCAACATCAGTTTGTGGTCGATTACTTGAAGGGTCTCCGCGACCAGGGACTGGTCGAAGCCGCTGAAGAGAGACGCACCCACTGCTTCCATATCATGGTTTCAGACCGGTATACAGATTGGCGTGACACCAATCAGAAACAAGTAGCTGAAAATACCGGCACGGAATGAAACCGCTCCATCTTTGCCTCTGCCTGGCTTTGCCATCAGCAATCGCACTGGCGCAACAGCCGGCAGATTCTGCTCAGGCCATTCACGCGTCAGCCATCGTCATTGATACACACGCAGACACACCTCAGCGTTTTCTCGACGAAAACTTTGATCTGGGCCAGAACACTCCGGTCTCCGCCGGACACATTGACCTCGGCAAAATCAAAGACGGCAACCTGAGCGCCGAGTTTTTCTCCATTTGGGTGGAACCGGACTTCCGAGGCCACTACGCCAAACGCACCATGGACTTGATCGACAGTGTCTACCAGCAGGCGGCGCGCCATCCGGACCGCATGACCATGGCGTTTACGGCAGACGACATTGTCCGCGCACACGAGCAGCACAAATTCGCCGCGCTTATGGGGATCGAAGGCGGACACTCGATTGAAAACGACATTCGCCTGCTACGCGAGTTCTACCGCCTCGGCGTGCGCTACATGACGCTCACCTGGTCGAACACCAACGAATGGGCTGATTCTTCGGGCGATATCAACAAGTCCAGTGTCAAGCACTATGGCGGCTTAACGCCTTTCGGTAAAGATGTTGTGCGGGAAATGAACCGCCTGGGCATGATGATTGATATTTCCCACGTCTCCGACGACACCTTTTACCAGGCGGTCAAGATAAGCCGCGCGCCGGTGATTGCGTCCCATTCGTCTTCTCGCGCGCTGACGAATCATCCGCGAAACATGACTGACGATATGCTGCGNNGTGGCCAAGAATGACGGCGTCGTCATGGTCAATTTTTATTCCGCATTTCTGGACCAGGACTATCTGAAGGCCTCATCCGATCCAGTAAAGACCAAAGAGCGCGACGCCCAGGTGGAAGCCTTCAAGAAACAACACGCCCATGCCGACGGCAGTCCGGTGACTTATGATGAGTATGCGCCGCTCGAAAAGAAATGGGCTGCACAGTTTCCGCGCCCGCCGCTGAAGTCATTGATNNGGCATTGATCACGTCGGGTTGGGATCAGATTTCGATGGCGTGACTTCCCTGCCGCAAGGCATTGATTCCGCTGCGGACCTGCCAAAAATCACGCAGGCCCTTTACGATCGTGGTTACAACCGTGAGCATATCCAAAAGATCCTGGGCGGAAACATTCTGCGCGTCATGCGCAAGGTGGAAGCAGTTGCCCGCCAGATTCAGGCTGAAGCTAATCATTAGCCCGGACTGCCCTGCGCCCGATGACGCAGGACGGTCCGGACTTTCGCGCGCTACTTGTTCCCGCCAGCTTTCCGGATGTAGATGTTCCCGTTAAAGTTCTTGAACTGAATCTCCGATCCGCCGCCGTTGATGGTTCCGCGGACTGTCTTGTCAATCTTCACGCGATAGGTGCCGCCGTTGGCGCGTCCGTCTTCCACGGTTTGCTGTGGAGCGTTGGGCAACAGCTTTATGTCAAAATCACTGAACACCTCGCCGTTGTCGCTCCTCATGTTGAGATTCGCTTTCAGGCTGGCCGGGAAGGTCACGTCGATACTGCCATTCAACGAACTGAATGCCATGGGCTTCGCATCCACACGATTGAACGTGGCCAGCACACGGCCGTTGAGCGCGTGGGCCACGGCGCTGCCCGACACGTTGTTGAGCGTCACCGTGCCATTTACGTTGTTGATGTCCAGCTCGCCATCCACGCCGGTCACGGTAATGTTGCCACCATTCACCGTGTGCAGAGAAAGCGAAGTGTGCACCGGCACGGTGATCGTCAGGTCGGTCGCCCGGCGCGTGGAATCCGTGCTGATGTTCACCTGATTGTTCTCCGCTTCCACGGAGAGCCCCGTCGCGAGCATGGGAATTCGCTTGAGGCCGTCTGTCGATGTCTCCTCCTTCGATCCTGTGCCGTAGTGCCGACCTGACCTGGACTCCTCCGCCTCCCGCGAACTGGCTTCGACGATGACTTCCTTGCCATCGTAAGCCTTCACGGTAATGCTTCCGGTCAGCAGATGCGCGCTGACCAGCGAAGGCCGTGACGGATCACTCAACGGCACGGTGACCCGGTTGGCAGAGTCTTGTGCCCAGGCGCCCTGCGAGATGAAAAGGATACCGGCGACAACTGCCGGGATAAATAGAAGATGCGATTTAATTTGCTTCATAAAGTTGCTCATTTCTGCTCCAGAATGCGGATGTTTCCGTTAAGACTATCGGCCTTGATTTCCGGGCCGCCCGCGCCTACTCGGCCTCCGGTGTAGCGGTCGGAACGAAACACGAATTTGCCGTTGCGGTTTTCCGCGCTGGCTGTTTGCGATGGCAGCGACGTCATCGGGAAATCAGTAAACACGGCACCGTTAAATATTTTAAAGCGGAAGTCGGCGGAGAGGCCGTGCACAAAGTGCAGGTCCACGCTTCCGTTAATACTGCCAAAGTCAGAATTCTCTTTCGGGTTTTCGCGGAACACCACCTTCACGCCGCCGTTGACGGTGCGCGCACGGGCAGCGCCGCCGCCCACGTTCTGCATATCAATGGCGCCGTTCACGTTGTTCACTGAGAAGTTGCCAATCACGTCACGAACGCTGATGTTGCCGGAATTCACAGTCTTCAGCTTCAGGGCAAGGTTTCGCGGCACCTGAAGCTGAAAATCCATCTTGACCACATAGCCACGGTCGCCGTGCCAGCCGCTACCGCAATCGTTGTCGCAGTTACAGTTGCAATTGCAGCGGAACGGGCCATTCACATAGAGCTTGAGAAGATCAGGCTGTTCCGTAACGTCCAGTGTGACTTCTTTCTTGGCTGCTTCCAGTCTTTCTTTCGACTCTGCCCGGATGGTCTTGTTGATTACGAGTTGCACTTGGTCAGACTGGCCGCCGACAACCTCGATGGAACCGGTGACGTTGTCGACATCCAGCATCCGAGTCCCGGAAGTCAATGTAAACGACTTGCGAATGGTTTCCTCTTCGTGCAACGGCAGGTCAAAATCAGACCTATCGTGAAGCGCTGCTCGTACCAGCGCTTTGACTTTGTCGTCCGAGGCCTTCTCCTTGACGTTTGCCGCCAGGGCTGCTGTGCCAATTAGCCCAGCGCTTAAGACCGCGATGCCCAGCCATAACCTGTTTTTAGACATAAGACTCCTCCTTGTAGAAACTCGCTGCTACAGTCCGCTCTTGTCGTATCGGTTAGGTAAGTTTTCGGATTCCCCACTCAGCCCGCTGTTTGACCGCGGGATTGACGCCGGGATCCTGTTGAAATTTTTGGAGTTGCTGCACCGCGGTGCGGTCATGCAGGTCCACCAGCAGATCAATTAACGCAATCTGGACCATCGGTGATTTCTGGTCCTGCATGGACTCGAGCAACCCCTTGCGGACTTCGGGCCGTGTGCCATATTTGCTCAGCGCATCCAGCGCTGCCAGTCGGACATCCACGCTGGCGTCGTAACGCACCGTGTGCAATAGCGCACCCAGAACTTGCGGATCAAGTTGCTCAGCCTGTGCGCTGTACGAAACGCCCTGCAAGCGCTCACTGGCAGATTGCAACTGCAGCATGGCCAGGACCATCGACTGGCGCGTGCTCTTGAGTTCACCGCGCATGGCCGCAATCTGCGCCTGGGCTGTGTCTGGCGAATCTGTCGACTTGCCAACTGATTTGCCAATCAGAAATCCGCAAAGCAGAAAAACAAGTGCCCAGGCCACACCGGCCATGGCCGGCATGCGAAACCAGTCACCCATACTGCCGAACCAGCTTAACTTCATACGCTCAGTGGCAATGCCGGACTTTTCCCACCGGCCTTCCTGATAGCTCTCCAGCATCGCGGTAAAGCGTGAACGCAGTGCCGGACTTGGCTGCTCTTCCGGCAACGACGCGAGTTGCTTCCACAGAATGGCCTCTCCCCGGCACTCGGCACAGCCTTCCATGTGGCTCTCTACGAGCTGGATCTGATCTTGTTCCAGCGTGCCCTGTAAGTAATCCGGCAATAAGCTTTCGATTTGTTCGCATTTCTTCATTGCAAACTCCCGGGACGGGGCCAGCCCGCTCCCTCAGAATGTTGTTGGAGAGAATCTCCGCGTTCCAGACGTTGAAATGTCTCCTTGAGTTCCTGCACGGCCCTGTGTACTTTCACCTTCACCGAGTTGACCTCGCAACCCAAAAGCGTGGCAATCTCGGAATACTTAAGCTCCTGGAAGCGGGCTAAAATCAGGACTTCCCTTTTCTCTTCCGACAAGTGCATTAGCGCCCGGTGTAACAGATTTGCTTCCTGATCTTGCTGCGCGAAGTCCGGATGATGGACCACCGGCGACATCTCTGGCTCCAGTGCGGTCTCCGGACGGCTCCTACGGAAGTGGTCCACCCTGGCGTTGCGCGCGATCTGATACATCCACGCCCGAAACGGTGTGCCTACTGCATACGTGTGCCGGTACTTCAGGATGCGGAAAAACACGTCCTGCACCAGGTCTTCGCTCAGGGTGCGGTCTCCGGTCAATTTGCAGTAAAAGTTGAAAAGGGGCACTTGATAGCGATCAAACAACACGCCCAGCATCTCGCCAATGCCATTACGCACTTGCGACATCAGCTCCTCATCGGGTAGAGCATTGGCCATAGGGCTTTCCGGGATGGTTGCTTGTCCTTTCATAAGTGAGTACCGAGTGCCTAAGAAAAGGTTACACCCGTTAGGACGGAAAACCTGGCGGCAGGTAAGCGGCCCTGACCAATAGGCCGCTCCCGGGGCAGCGCTTTACTCCGTACGGTTTTGCATTTCTAATAGTTTCTGGAATCCTACAGGAGAACACATGCGTCCTTGTTTCATTCTTGGTCTTGGTTTGGCGTTGACAATCGCAGCCAGTGGCCAGACCGCGCCAAAAACCTCTGCTTCGCCAGCCACTCAAACAACGCCCCGGAAGCCGCCGACGGCCGTGATTCACACCACCGCGGGCGACCTTAAGTGTGAACTGTTTCCCGACAAGGCACCAAACGCCGTTGCGAATTTCATCGGACTCGCCACCGGTTCAAAGCCCTGGACCAATCCCACTACACACAAGAAAGAAATCAAACATCCGCTCTACGATGGCGTGATCTTTCACCGTACGATTCCTGAGTTCATGATTCAGAGCGGGGACCCAATGGGAACAGGAAACGGCGACCCTGGGTACACTTTTGATGATGAACTGCACCGTGACCTGCTTTATGACCGCCCGGGACGCCTGGGCATGGCCAACAGCGGTATCAACACCAATGGCTCGCAATTCTTTATTACGGAAAAGGAATATCCCAGCCTGAATCCCTGCTTTGATGATGCGGGATGCCGTAAAGGCAACAAGATTTATCCCAAGGGCACGGGTTACACCATCTTTGGCCAGTGTGACGAAGCTTCAGTCGCGGTGGTAAAAGAGATTGCGCGCAAACCGTGCACGACTGGCCCAGTCTGCAGCAATCAGAACAGCAAACCTGTGGAGCCGGTGAAGATCAAGCACATTGAAATTCTGAATCCGGGCAAGGCCGCTCTCGTAAAGCCGGCCCCCAAGCCCGCAAAGACAAACGCGCCACCGAGCTCTTCAACTCCAACGAAATAAGAAAGGACTTTTATGGCCCGCGCACCTGGCACATACGCAGTTTTCACCACGTCGGAAGGGACCATTGTCTGCCTGCTCTTTGACAGACAGGCACCCATCACTGTCAAGAACTTCACCGATCTCGCCGAAGGCAAGCGCGAATGGAAAGACTCCGTCAGCGGCAAAGGCGGTTCCAGCCCGCTTTATCACGGCACGATTTTTCACCGGGTGATTCCCAACTTCATGATCCAGGGCGGCGACCCCAGCGGCACCGGCATGGGCGGTCCCGGCTACAAGTTTCCGGACGAAACCAAGGGCTCCATGCATAAGTTCGATAAGCCGGGCAAGCTGGCCATGGCAAATGCCGGTCCCAACACCAACGGCTCACAATTTTTTATTACTGTGGGCGCTACTCCGTGGCTTACCGGCAACCACACAATTTTCGGCGAGGTAATAGAAGGCCAGGATGTAGTGGACAAGATCGTCAGCGTCCCCCGCGGCCGCCAGGACAAGCCGACAAAAGACGTGGTGCTGCAATCGGTGACTATCGAGCGCGTCGTCTAGCCTGAGACGTGTTTAAGGTCGCCATTATCGTTGCAGTTTTTGCTCTGCTGTTCGTCATTGCGCGCAGGCTGTCAGCAGGAGAGCCTTCGTACGTTCCGGAGCCGCCACCGCCGCCCGAGCCGGACTACCCGAAACACGATCATCACGCAGCGCCCGCCCGTGAGGCCCGTGCTCCCTTTCCTGCACTCGCTGGCGCTGACTTGCCTTTTCCTATCCCACTGCCACCAGTCAAGCGTTTGCCGGACGGCCGCTACAACCGGCCAAAGATCCTCAACTACTACTTCAGCAATCTCGATCTGGTGCACGGCCCGGCTGATCCAAAATCGTTCTTTGATGATTTCTTTATGCACTACCAGGACCCGTCGAATGGCGCCACATGGGAGGCACATTACGTGGTCGCCACTCCGGCAGGGCTACAGCAAGAATTAGAAACGGAAGCGTCTTCTTCCCTCTTTTTCGAAGTGCCGGTGATCATTGTTCAGAAGTGGGACATCGCGGCCATCCTGCAAACGGTCCTTGAGGAAGTAATCAAAAGTTGGGGCACTCCCGATCAAGATTCGGAAAGTGCCCCGGAACAGCCGATCGATTTGTAGACACCTAGACTCCAATGACTTTGGTGAGCTCAGCCACAGCATCAGCGCTCTTTTGCAACGCCGCCTGTTCTTCGTCCGTCAGCTTGATTTGAATGATCTGTTCCATACCGTTGGAGCCCAGCTTGCACGGCACGCCGACAAACAGTCCGTTGATTCCGTACTCACCTTCCAGATGCACCGCGCAAGGCAGGATCTTCTTCTTGTCCTTGAGAATGGCTTCTACCATCTCGGTGGCCGCTGCGGACGGCGCGTAGTACGCGCTGCCGGTCTTGAGATATTTCACGATCTCCGCGCCGCCATCGCGAGTGCGCTGCACAATGGCGTCCAGCCGATCTTTGGGGATCAGTTCTGTAATGGGAATTCCGGCAACGGTTGAATACCGGGCCAACGGGACCATGGTGTCGCCATGTCCGCCCAGCACGAAGGCCGTCACGTTTTCAACGCTGACGTTAAGCTCCTGCGCAATGAACGTACGGAAGCGGGCCGAATCCAGCACACCGGCCATCCCTATGACACGATTGCGGGAAAATTTGCTCAGCTTGAATGCTGCCTGGGCCATGGCGTCCAGCGGGTTGGACACGATGATCAGAATGCAATTCGGGGAGTTCGCCACCACTTTGGCGATCACGTCCTGCATGATCTTGAAATTGGTGTTCAGCAGATCGTCGCGGCTCATGCCCGGCTTACGCGCAATGCCGGCGGTGATGACCACGATGTCTGAGTTGGCGGTGTCGGCGTAGTCATTCGTGCCGAGCACAAACGAGTCGCGCTTCTCCACCGGCATGGCTTCCAGCAGATCGAGCCCCTTACCCTGCGGAACGCCTTCCAGTACGTCTATCAGCACAACGTTGGCCAGTTCTTTTGAAGCGACCCAATGGGCCGCGGTTGCGCCCACATTCCCCGCTCCTACGATGGTTACTTTGTTACGCATTCCAGTCCTTCCTGAGTGACGAATTTCGAAATTGGTCTTAAGTCTTCTTGTTGGCCGCCATGTTCGCAATGATGTGTCCAGCAAATTCACTGGTCTTCACCTTGGTGGCGCCGGGCATTTGCCGCTCAAAGTCATACGTCACCAGTTTCTGCAGGATTGTTGCTTCGAGAGAGTTTTCAATCATGCGCGCGGCCTCTTTCCATCCCATGTAATCCAGCATCATCACGCCGGACAAGATCACCGATCCCGGATTGATGACATCTTTGTCGGCATATTTCGGCGCTGTGCCGTGCGTGGCTTCAAAGATGGCATGCTGGTCGCCCACGTTCGCTCCGGGAGCAATCCCCAACCCGCCAACTTGCGCGGCACAGGCGTCGGAAATGTAGTCGCCGTTCAAGTTAGGCGTGGCCAGAATGTCATACTCCGAGGGACGGATAATGACCTGCTGGAAAATCGAATCGGCGATTCGGTCGTTGATCATGATTCTCTTCTTCCATGCGCCGTTTCCGTGAGACTTACCGATGGCCTCGAGCACACCTTTGACCTCGGCGTAGACCTCTTGCCTGAAGGCTTCAGTGGTGAACTCCATGCCGGGTTCGACCATGGCTGCGTTCTTTTCCACGCTCAGCGCCGGGTCCTTGTCTTTATTGTCCAGAATCCAGCTCTCGCGCTCGGTTACTACGTGATCGCGGAATTCGTCACGCGCCACTTCATAACCCCATTCGCGGAACGCGCCTTCCGTGAACTTCTGGATGTTACCTTTATGCACCAACGTGACCGACCGGCGTTTTTCCTTGATGGCATGCTGGATCGCCATGCGCACCAGCCGTTTGGTGCCAAAAATGGAAATCGGCTTGATGCCTATGCCGGAATCTTCGCGTACGCGTTTCTTTGTGCCGGCCAGCATCTGATTGTTGAGGAAATCAATCAGCTTCTTTACTTCCGGCGTGCCTTGCTTCCATTCGATCCCGGCATAAACGTCCTCGGTGTTCTCGCGGAAGATCACCACATTGAGCTGCTCCGGATGTTTCACCGGCGAAGGCACGCCCTGGTAGTAGCGCACCGGACGTATGCAGCAATAAAGGTCCAGTATCTGCCGCAGTGCCACATTCAAAGAGCGGATGCCACCGCCCACCGGCGTGGTTAGCGGCCCTTTGATGGCGACGTGCAGATCGCGGACCGCGTCCACCGTTTCGTCGGGCAACCAGTTAGAGAATTTGGTAAACGCCTTCTCGCCCGCGAACACTTCATACCAGTGGATCTTGCGCTTGCCACCGTAGGCGCGCTCCACCGCAGCATCGAACACGCGCACGGAAGCGGCCCAAATGTCGCGGCCCGTGCCATCTCCCTCGATGTAGGGAATAATCGGGTTGTCCGGAATCTGGAGCTTACCGTCGTGGAACGTGATGGCGCCGCCGCCGGCTGGAAGCGCAATTCCGTTGTAAGAAGATGGCATGAGTCCCTCCACAGGTGGAGCTTGATCGAATAGTCCAAACCTTTTACGTTAACATCCCTGCGGATACGGCGCAAACCTGCGCGCGGCGGGCGACGCTGTTAAAGAAGTTTGTTTCTCTCAAGTGCTGCGCAGTTTCCGGCAGAGTGTATTATTTGCTTTTCATAGCCTGCTCGACTTCATCGGCAGTCCGCGGCAAATGGTGGCTGAGCAGGACCAGCTTTCCGTTCGGGCCGACGTAATACATGTCTTCAATGCGCACGCCGATCTTCTCCTCCGGAATGTAAATGCCCGGCTCTATGGTAAAGACCATTCCCTTATCGAGAGGCAGAGACGGATCGTTGGCGTCATGCACGTTCAAACCCACGTGGTGCCCCAGACCGTGAATAAAATATTGTCCCAGTGGCTGGCCGTGCAAGTCTTTGCCATGACTGTTGATGTAGTCGCGCGCAATCTTGTCGAGAGAGTCGTTGTCGGGACCTCGTCCCAGTCTTGAACGCCCGGCCTGGAAGGCCTTCATGGCTTCCTGCTGTGCTCCCAGCACAATGTTGTAAATCTCGCGCTGTCGAGCGGTGAATTTGCCATTGACCGGCGCGGTGCGTGTAATGTCGCTGGCATACATGGAATATTCACCGGCCACATCCATCAAGACAACGTCGCCATTCTCGAGTGTCCCGGAGTCCAGCGAATAATGCAGCACCGTGGAGTAAAAGCCGGAACCAACGATCGGAGCGTACGCTGGACGTTCACATCCTCGCTTACCAAACTCGTATTGCATTAACGCGGAGATTTCTCTTTCCGTGATCCCGGGACGAATGGACTTGAGCGCTGACAAGTGGGCCGCTTCCGACGCTTCCACGGCACGCGTGATCAGCCGGAGTTCTCCTGCATCTTTGACCATGCGGAGCTTCGCCAGCAACGGCTTGGCGTCACGAAATGCGGCTGACGGAAAGGAATTTCCGCGGCGCAGCCAATCCAGTGGTCCGCTCGAGGGCGAGCTCTGCGCATTCTCCCCGAGGTCGGAATAGACGGGAGCCCGGCTCTGCCCAAGCACTCTCAGCAATTCATCATGGATTTTGTCCAGGCTCGCGACTCGGTCAAAACCTGTTACCTGGACCGCCTGCGGGTCGTTCGGGCCGAGTTTTGGTCCAGTCCATTTCTCCTGGATCAAATTATGGTCGGCAAGAAAGAAAACTTCTGAATACGGATTGGAACTGATCAGCACAGCCGCGCCGGGTTCGGCCCAGCCGGTCAGATAATAGAAGTTATCTTCCTGACGAAAGCCGTACAGGTTGTTCGGCCCGTCCGATTCCGTGGGCGCAAACAGAAGCAGAGTTCCGCCGTTCATCAACTTGGCGAGGCCCACGCGCCGGGCCTTGTAATCGGCGTTGTCCTGGCGCTCGGTGGCGGAAGCCGCCAGTGCGGCCAACGCAAGTAAGACCAAGAAGAGCTTGCGCATCATGTATTCCCTTCACTTGAAATTCGAAAAGGATTCTAGCATCTGCGGCCCGCAGACAGAAATAGAGCGGCGCCTGGGTAGTGGGCTACTTTGCTTTTCCCGCCAGCCTCCGTCAACTCCCGCCAGATTCAAAGTAGCCCACTACCGGCGCCTGAGTAATGGTGAGTCAGTTGGAGTTGGCATGTTTCAGGAGTTCCGTGCGATGCCAGCGAAGGTTGCGCCCGTTGCGCTCGGAAGGATAAGGCCGATCGCCCATGAGACCTTTCCATATCACCAGATTGAACTGTGCGGAATCGATCCGGTCTTCCGCCGTGAAGTCGAAGCGCCGGGTCTGCTCCTCCCAGTATGCAGCATCGTGGGTCGGCTTGAACGCGGGCTCCGGATGGCCCGCAGAAGCCTTGGTTACAGTCGCCGCCGGCAGCGGAAGCTGGGTCGAGCGCAAGGCCTGTGGCACCTTCGCGGTGTAACTCCAATTCGCCTGAGTGGCGGAGAAGACAGCGGCCATGGGCGCTTGCAACGCGTCATTCAGGCCCAGCGGCTTGATTCCCAGGACTTCCTCGATGGTACGCAGCATGGAAACCGTGTTGAAGCGTTGCGATATCACCGCGCCCTGCTTTACATAAGGCCCGACCACGAAAGCAATGCTGCGGTGGGCATCCACGTGGTCCGGCCCATTCTGAGCGTCATCTTCGATGACGAAGATCAGCGTGTCCTTGGCATATTTGCTGCGAGCGACTTTTTCCACCAACAGTCCAAGGGAATAATCGTTGTCAGCCATCTCGGTCTCGATGGTGTTGACTCCGTCAAGAGCGCTTCCAAAATTGCCGAAGTGGTCATGGGCCAGACGGACCAGGGAGAGGTTGGGAAGATTGCTGTCTTTCACAAACCCATCAAACTCGCGTTCCCACTCCTTGAACCGCCAGTAGTCGGCAAGACGCTGATCGAAGCCGCGGAAGAATTGGTCGGTAACGCCCTGCAACCGCGCGTTGTTGGTGATCGCCACCCGCACTCTCTTGGCCGCGGGATTACGCTCCAAGGGCGTATCACTAGAAGCCTCAGTCAGGAAAAATCCGTAATTGCGCACCGTCAACGTAGCGCGGAAGGCGGAGTCCCAAAGATACCCGGCGCCGATTGCATCTTCCGGTCCGTCGGGAGCGGCCACGTTGACCGAGCCCGGCAGCTGGTCCGCGGCGTCCGGCAGATTCTTGAAACGCGGGTCGAGACGCTCTCTCTCCTCCAGTGTGGCCGGACCAACGTTGAGCCCACGGTTGTCGCCTTCGTAATCGTAACTAAACCCACCAGTCGCATAGTTCACGGCAATGGTTTTCTCGACATAGTCTGTCGCTCGCGCCGCGATCGTCCAGTTCCAGCCATTCCCGCTGACCTCGCCGCTGTCAAAAAAGTTGTCGAGGGTCACAAATTGGCGGGCCAGTTGATGATGATTGGGAGCAATAGGATCTTTGAAGAGCGCGAGGGAAGGGTCTCCGTTGCCTTTCTCCAGGTCGCCGAGAAGCTGGTCGTACGTCCGATTTTCTTTCACGATGTAGATAACGTGCTTGATGTTATTGCGCAGAAACGAGAAGACAGGATCGACCGGTGCTGCCGTCGGAAGAGGAAAATGATTGTTCCGCGCCACCAGCGTGGTGAGCTGATTCAGCTCGCCGTTGCCGGGGCGCGGCATCACCAAAAGACTGCCCTTCACAAGCTGCAGGATGTACTGGTTATTGGCCTGACAAGAAGCGACTTCTTTCGCCAATGAATTGCGACAGCCTTTAGGATTGGGGCCGGCATTTCCCTTCCCGTTGACCACGTACAGCGTGGCGCCATCGGCGCTCGTGCTGATCGCATTCGGATACCAGCCGGTGGGAATCAGGCCGTCCACATGGCTGTCGTCGAGGTCCTTAGCCAAGCCAATCACCGCGACCGAGTTTGTGCCGCCGTTGGTCACATAGAGCGTGTGTTCATCGGGCGAGAGCGCAAGACTGTTTGGGTTGCTGCCTTTGAACGTTCCCTTGTTCGGGAAAACACTTTCCGGAGCCGTGGTCTTGATGTTTGCCACTACATGGTTGCTGGCTGTGTTGATGATAGTTACGGAGTCGCTGTTGTCCTCGGCCACGAAGAGCAGCGTTTGGGCCTTGTTCAGAATGAGTTTAGTGGGCTGGCCCCGCAGCTTGATTCGGCCGGTCACGGCAGGAGCCGAGTGCAAATCAAGTACCACAATCTCGCGGTCCCGCACGCTAGAGACGTACGCGCGGTCATCTCCCTTGAATACCACCCAATAGGGAAACTCGCCGCCGGGAACTCCGCGTTGTTTGGGATTGATTTTTCCGGGGCGCAGATCAAGCTCCGCAATTTTCTGATGGTCCTTGAGATCAATCAGGGACACCGAATCGTTTTCGCAGTTTGTGACCAACAGGCGCGTACCGCTGGCGTTGACTGCCAGTCCTGCGACCATCGGCTTGACTTTGATGCCAAGGCCTTCCGCATGGCCCAGCACAATGGGTGCGGACGCTTCTGCCCACTGGTCCTGCGCGCGCCCGAAAACGTAGACCTTGTCATTCACGCCGCCGGACACATAAAACTCCTTGCCGTCCGGGTTCCAAGCCAGGCCCACGAATGTATTCCTGACCTTGAGCACCTGCTTCTTGACCGGAGTTGGATGACTGATGTCATAGACAAAAACATACTCGTTCGACTGCGCTGCGACCTGCTTTCCCTTGGAATCATAATTAAGCTGAAAGCCGCTGGTCAGGACCAACAGCGTATTTCCATCCGGGCTTATGGCCGTGGAAACGGGATGGTCGGCAGTGTACTGCGGGAGGTCTGGCAAATCAGGGTTCAGCGGCTGCACAAAAGACCCGTGAGCTGCAGTCGGCGTAATGCTCATGCCAGTCGGCAGGACTTCCGGCTCGGAAGACGGACGGTCCTGCGCCGTCACCTGCTGGACAGCCACGGCTGTCAGCGCCATAACAACCAACAGAACCGGAATTCCGCGCCTTATGCACATCGATCCACCTCAAACTGAGTCTACGTCTTTTCGACAGCAGACACTCCATTTCTCTGCCGTCTTCCATCCAAGAAAAACGCGGCAGCCCGAGACTGCCGCGTTGGTTGAGGTTCCTGTAGCAACTAGAAGCGGATGCGAGCACCCAACTGTATCTGCCGTGGCGTGTACAGGAAGTTGCTGTTATTGATGCTTGTGACTGTTCCGAACTGCGGCACAAACGCGTTGTTGACGTTGAAGTTGAGGCACGGACTGGCAGCGCTGCAGGCCACCGGACCGCCCGGGGTCGTCACCGAGCCTGAACTGACAATGTTGTACCCGGAGGTGTTTACGCTCATCACGTTTTGCTTGTTGGCAATATTGAAGAAGTCAGCCAGCAATTCGACTTTGTACCTCTCCCGGAAAGCGAAGCTCTTGGAGACCCGCATGTCCACCAGCCAGGTGATGGGCAGGCGGAAGGAGTTGTTGCCAAGAATGTCAATTCGGTTGGTGCCGCCGGAACCGTTGATACCGCTGATCGCCCCACCTGGCGCATTGCCGCTGACTGACAGCGTATACGGCAGCCCGTTCTGTATCTGGTAAACGGGCGCCAATTCCCAGCCGTTGACAAACCAGCCAGCCCATCCAGTCCTCGTCCAGGGGGAGTTGATCACTGCGTTCATGACAAACCGGTTGGGAACGCTAAAGTTCGAAGGCCCTTTCTCCGGGGCTACGCTGTTGGGAAACAGAAGGGAGTTGGTGGCGGTGAAAGTTGTCGCATTCTGGCCATAATCAACGGCGCGAGAGTACGTATAACTGGCATTGAACTGTATGTGGTGGTTCATGCGGTGGTTGACCTGTATTGCCAGGGCGTTGTACCGGGTGTTGATTCCGCTGAAAACATCAGTAATGGCGCCATATTTGATGTTGGGCCGCGCTCCCGTGAAAAGTGAAGTGCTGTAGGTTGGCCCGGGGAGTGGACCTCCATTCGTGACTTTGTAGGTAACGGTGGTGGGCGCGACTGTGCAATTGGCATTCTGCGTACCGAAACCGGATATGCCTACTCCGGTGCAGATATTGGTATCCACAAAGTCCGGCAGTTCGCGACCGAAGCTTCCGAGGTAGCTGGCGGAAACCACGGTGCCCCACCCCATGTCACGCTCCAGGGTCAGATCGAACTGGTGAATCTCCGGGTCCTGGAAGTGAGGATCTAAGAAGACAGCGCTCCTACTCGCTAAGGGCGGCGCAGCCAAGATTTGCGGGAACGTTGGCGCCGCCGGCGTAGTGGGAGTAAAGAAAAACGAAAACTGGCTGGCAGTCACTCCAGTGTTGATCAGTCCGTTGAAGATGGTGGAGTTGATGGCCCGGCCATAGTACATGCCCCAACCGCCGCGAAGGACCAACTTGCTGCCGCCTGTAACGTCCCAGGCAAAACCAATTCTTGGACCGAAGTTATTCTTGTCGTTGGGCAGCTTTGCGGTCTGGGGAATATCAGGATTGACCAGGTTGGGGAAAGTCTTGGGCAGCATCTCAAGTTCATAACGCAAACCGAGCGAAAGACTCAGGCGGGGATGGATCTTCCAATCGTCCTGAATGAAGATCGCATAATCGTTCGTGCTGAACTCGAGTCCCGTAAGACCGAAGCCCTGGGTGAAATTGCTGTAGCACGCTTGGTTATGAAAGGTACCACACTTGTTCTGGGCATTGAGATCAGTAAAGTAGTTGACCAGGGTGCTGTAGCTGTAGCTGCCAAACCCATTGAAAAGGTTTTGCGAATTGTCGTTCACATGACTGTAATCAAACCCGTACTTGAGGGTGTGTTTGCCATGGGTCCAGGTCATGGTATCGGCGATCTGCATGCGGCTTTCATCCGGGAAAAAAGACCGCTGTAGGAAATTCGGAACGCCGAAGGTGAAGCCGTTGGTGAGGGCCACGGTTGGCGGCAGTCCCAATGGATTGGTGTAGGGCGGTAGCGGGGGAGAGGTGTTCACGATATGGGAGGCCTCGTACGGAGACGGCGGCTGGCTAAACTCAAACTCAAAGTCGCGGCCATAGGAGAAACGGAGTTGGTTCGCGAAGTTGGTGGTAATGATCGTATCGAGCTTGGCGACACCCCAGGTATCTTTGACAAAATCGTTGCCAAAGCTGGCGATGCCGCGAGTCACGGTGGCACTGGTCTGAACTCCCGCTGGAGATGACCAGCGCATGCGATTAAATGTGAAGGACGCATGGTTTTTGGAGTTAATGGCCCAGTCAATCTTGGGGAGCAAGATGTTCTGGTCGCCCGTACGCGCCACCGGGCCCAACATGGTATTCAACGCTGTCAAATCTGTATTGTAGAGGGCAACTGCCTGAGCATTCGATACGCCCAAATTCGCTGACAAAGTGCCGATGGAGGATGCCGCAGTACACGGGAAAACAAAATTTCCCGGTGTGTCGAGTGGATTGCAAGTCGGCTGGGCAAAGAAGGTGTTAGGGTTGGTGGTAACTGCGGTCGCGGGAAAATTGTGGCGGTACCAATCGTAAGCCACAAACCAGAAGAGTTTGTCTTTAATGAGTGGTCCACCAACGCCGAAACCGGCAATCTTGCGCCAGTCGGTCGGCTTAAAGTTCACCAGACTGAATGGACCGCCCGGAGTGGACTGCACGGCAATCTGGGTAAACGGATTCGCAGCGCCGATATCGTTATCGCGATCATAGAAATATCCCTCGCCGTGGATCGCATTGGTGCCGCTCTTGGTGACGCTGTTCACCACACCGCCGGCGGAACGTCCGTATTCGGACGAGTAATTGGATGTATTGACCTGGAATTGCTCAATCGCGACTTTTGGCGTGGAGTACCCGGCGCGAGTGCGGCCGCGCTCTTCTGAGAAGAACGCCTGATTATTGTCCGCGCCGTCCACGGTATTGTTGTTCAGCAAAGTGCTTATACCGCGGAAGCTCAGGAGACCAAAGGCGCTGGAATCGCTCACCACTCCCGGAGTCAGAAGGGAGAAGTTCGACCAGCGCCCGCCGTTGATAGGCAGGTTGTCAATCTGGGTCTGGTCAATGATGGGTGCAAACTCGGGCGTGACAGTGTTGATCTGCGGCGCTTCGGCACTCACAACCACAGTCTCCGTGGTACCGCCTACTTTCAAATGCGGTGTTACCTCCGTGATGCTGCCAACGGTCACGATCACTTGCTCCGCCTTGAACGCAGCCATGCCGGTGCCGGCACTGATCGTCACAGTGTACGAGCCCGGCTGCAAGCCAGCGACGCGGTAGTAGCCGGAAGAATTCGCCGTTGCCGTGTGCTCGGCGTTGGTGCCGTTGTTGTGCACCACAATCTTCGCTCCGCCGACCACGGCGCCGGTGCTGTCATAAACTGTTCCGCCGACAGCGCCGTCCGTGGTGGACTGGGCAAAGGCCATTACGCCGAACAAACACACGACCAGCGCGGCAAACAGCGCGCGCCGCATTAAACGCATGGAACTTGTCATTTCATGTCTCCCTTGTGACGAACCTAGAAGTTTTCGCATTTTTCCTCTACAGCAAGGCGGATTCTAGCGTTTTCTTGTTGATGCTCGATAAAGACCTGATGAATATCTCGTTACAAACGCCTGTTGCCGTGACCCACGATAAATTTCGACGGAGCGTAACACACAGCACTTGTGGATTACAAATAGTTTTCGCAAAGATTTTTTCGATCTCTATTATTCACGTAGTCAGCCCGATATTCACTCCCACGAAAAACCGCTCAGCGGCCACTAGGGAGAGAGTATTTCGCGAAAAATCCAAAATCTCATAGTTCCGCCAACCACCCTAAAACCAGACCTTCAAGAATTATGATTTTTGGGATTCAACGCAGTCCCGAGTCTTTGGGTTCCCTGCCCAGAAGCGGTTAGTATTTCGACCATGGAATCCGTCTTTACGTCACCACCACTACAAGGCATCAAGATCGTGAATCTGGGACTGAATGCACCCGGACCGATAGCGGCCGCGCGTCTCGTCAAGTTGGGCGCTGACGTAACAAAAGTGGAGCCGCCATTGGGTGATCCGATGAAGACGGTTGCTGCCCATTGGTACGCGGAATTATGCGCGGGTCAAACCGTCTTGAGCCTGGATCTGAAGACCGATAAAGGCCGCAGCGATCTCGATGGTCTTATGGCAAGCGTGGACCTTGTGCTCGCGTCCTTTCGTCCTGCGGCGCTCGCCCGTTTGGGACTTGGTTGGGAGCGGCTACACTCGCGGCATCCGCGATTGTCATTCGTCGGCATCATCGGGTATCTCCACCCGCAGGAGGAACAAACCGGCCACGATCTAACGTATCAAGCCAGCCTGGGATTGCTCTCACCGCCACAACTGCCACCCACACTCTACGTAGATCTGGCGGGAGCAGAGCGCGCCGTGAGTTCGTCGCTGGCACTGCTGCTGCAATTTGCGCGGACAGGAAAACCCGGCTGCGCGTGGGTTTCACTCTACGAATGCGCCTGCGAACTTGCTGCGCCTCTACATGCCGGATTAACGGCGCCGGGCGGTGCGCTTCGCGGTGGCTCTCCTTATTACTCGATGTATCAGGCGAGCGATGGCTGGATCGCTGTGGCCGCGCTCGAACCACATTTTTCCGCCAAATTGATTTCCGAGCTGGGACTGCCATCGGGCGACCGCTCTCAACTGGAGCAGGCCTTCCGCGGCCGTTCATCCGCGGCATGGGAAGAATGGGCGAACGAGCGTGGTCTGCCGCTGGCTGCAGTGCGAGTGTGATCACACCTGCACGCAGACTCACTTTTCTGGTACGCTTGCTCGCTCCCCTTTTATGGTTTAATTCGTCTTTCAAGAGACGCGTCTTTTACGAAAAACCAACTGGCTGAGGTGCTTCTTTGAGAAGTCTGTTCATGAAGGTCCTGCTGTGTGCGCTCCTCGCGGCTGTTGCCGTGCAGTGCTTTGCGCAATCCAAATTGCCCAAGCTGCAATTGACTGATACCACTCTCGATAACGGCTTGCGCGTGATCATCGCTCCCGACCATACGGCGCCCGTCTTCGCGGTTTCCGTCACGTATAACACCGGCTCGCGCAACGAGAAACCAGGACACACCGGGTTCGCTCATCTTTTCGAACACCTGATGTATGAGGGTTCGGAAAACGTAGGCAAAGGCGAGCACATGCTGCTGGTGCAGAATTATGGCGGATCGATGAACGGCAGCACCAACAACGACCAAACCAACTATTTCGAAGAGCTGCCCAAAAACCAGTTGGACATGGCGCTGTTCCTGGAAGCCGACCGCATGCATGCGCTGAACGTCAACCAGTTCAACCTCGATAACCAGCGCAATGCCGTCCAGGAAGAACGCAGGCTGCGCGTGGACAACCAGCCTTATGGCAAGTCTGGTGAAGAACTGGAAGGACTGGCCTATGACGCTTTTCCTTATCACCACTCCGTCATCGGATCCATGGACGACCTGAACGCTGCGAGCATCGACGACGTCAAGGAATTCTTCCGCATCTATTACGCTCCCAACAACGCTGTGCTGGTCGTGACCGGAGACGTTGAGCCCGCGAACGTGCTGGCCAAGGTCAAGAAATATTTCGGCGCCATCTCGCGGCAACCCGCGCCTCCGCCGGTGGACGTGACCGAGCCGGAACACGACAAAGAGCGCCGCAAGACCATCACCGACGCGCTCGCCCGCCTGCCGCAAGTAAGCGCCGCTTATAACACCCCGCCGGGAAACACTCCCGATGTGCATGCCCTGCAGGTGCTGGGCCTGGTGCTTTCGTCGGGACGCAGCTCGCGCTTCTATGAACATCTGGTACACGACAAGCAACTGGCCATCAATGTTTTTGCCGGCGTTCAGGAGCGCCGCGGACCCAGCCTGTTTCGCGTGGTCGCGGTGCCTCGTCCGGGCGTGAAAGTCGAGGATCTGGAGAAGGCGATTTACGATGAGATTGAAGCCATCAAGAAAGACGGCATCACGCAGCAGGAGCTGGACAAAGTACGCACACAGTTCCTGCGGGCGCAAATCCAGGCACGCAGCTCGTCGCAAGGTCTCGCCAACCGGATCGGCACGCTCACCGTCTTCTACAACGATCCCAACCTTATTAATACTCTCTATGATCAGGTTTCGGCCGTAACCGCCGAGCAGGTTAAACAAGCGGCGATCAAATATCTCGTATCGAAGCACCGCGCCGTAGTCATCACTTTGCCCGCGGGACGCGGCTCCGCAGCCGGCGCGCCGGGAATGCGGTAGGGAGAAAATCTCATGGAAAAAAGAACATTCAAGTTTCTCATCGCCTTCGGTTTGACTACTGCGTGCGCGTTTGCGCAACAGCCGCCCAGCGCCGTGGACAGCCAACAACTTCCCTCGCATGTGCAGCGTCTGAACCGCGTGCCGGTGAACCCGGAAATCCTGAAGGTAAAGCTTCCACACCCCACAGAAGTGCGCCTTCCCAACGGCCTGACGATTCTGATCCTCGAACGGCACAAGCTGCCAACAGTCTCCTTCAGCTTGTGGATCAAGTCGGGAGCTCTTTCTGATCCCAAGAACATGCCGGGACTTGCGTCGTTCACTGCAGACCTGCTGCGCGATGGCACGGGCAAACGGTCGACATCTCAAATCGCCACGGAATTGGATGAGCTCGGCGCTACTTTCAATGCCGGAGCCGGATTCGCCTCGAATCTCACGAACATCAACGCCAGCGGTCTCAGCGACTCGGCGGACAAGTTGATGGACCTGATGAGCGACATTGTGCTGAATCCCAGCTTCCCTGCTGACGAACTGGAACGGTTCGTGCGCCGCGAAAAGACCGCTCTCGTCCAGGCGCGCACCAATCCCGGATTCCTGGCACGCGAGCGCTTCAACCGCGCCGTCTATGGAGACTTCCCGGCAGCGATTTTGTCCACCACAACGGATTCCCTGCAGAAGGCCACGCCGGCCGCATTGAAGGGTTTTCACGACACGTACTACGCGCCGAACAACGCCATTCTCGGAATTGCGGGTGATATCACACCTTTACAAGCGACGGCGCTGGCGAGGAAATATTTTGGCAAGTGGACGAACCATCCGGTGCCCGCTGCGCCGGCAACGATTGTGGCTGGGCCGAGCGCAAAAAAGATTTATCTGGTGGATCGTCCTGGCTCCGTCCAGAGCAACATTCTGGCCGGCGGGCTTTCTCTGCGCCGTTCCGATCCGGACTACATTCCGCTGGAGATCGCCAACCGCGTTCTCGGCGGCGGCAGTGCGGCGCGTCTCTTCATGAATCTGCGTGAAGAAAAGGGATACACCTACGGCGCTTACAGCCGGGTCAGCAGCAACATCTATCCTGGAACGCTGGTCGCGAACACTGAAGTGCGAAACAACGTGACTGATGGCTCGCTGCACGAACTGATGTACGAGTTGCAGCGCCTGCGCGATCAGAGAGTGCCTCAGGCGGAACTGGCTGATGCCAAGCGCTCCATCGTGTCCAGCTTTGCGCTCTCGCTGGAAAATCCGGCGGCCGTCATCAACCGCTGGATGGACGTAAAATACTACGGTCTTCCCGCTGATTACTGGGACCACTACTCGGAGCAGGTAGCCCTCGTCAATGCCGAGACGGTACAGCGTATGGCCAGGAAATACGTAAACCTCGACCGTCTCCAAATTGTCGTTGTGGGAGACGCCAAGGAAGTGCACACAGCCGTTGAAAAATACGGCGCAGTGGAGATGTACGACGCCGAAGGCAAGCCCGTGGCAGCCAAGCCGGAACCTGCCAGCGGAACTAAGTAGGCGGAAGGGCTTATGTTCCAGAACAATTTGCTTGCGGGAAAGAGAGTCCTCGTAACCGGCGGAGCGACCGGCCTGGGCAAAAGCATGGGCAAGCGCTTTCTTGAACTTGGCGCTTCGCTCTACATCTGCGGACGCCGTAAAGAAGTTCTGGCGGAAACTGCCGCTGAATTGCGCCAAGCGACCAGCGGGACCGTCAAGACTTTCGCCTGTGACGTCCGCGACGCCGCGCGCGTTGAAGCCATGATTGAAACTTTCTGGCAAGACGGCCCACTGGACATCCTGGTGAACAACGCTGCCGGCAACTTCATCGCGCGTACCGAAGACCTTTCCACCGGAGCGTTTGAAGCCGTGATCGGCATCGTCCTCATGGGGACGATCAACGTCACCATGGCTTGCGGCCGTCGCTGGCTCAAAGAAAAGCATCACGCCAACGTGCTCAATATTTCCACGACGTATGCTGAACTCGGCTCCGGATACGTTGTCCCATCGGCCATTGCCAAAGCAGGGGTGCTCGCGATGACCCGCAGTCTGGCTGTGGAATGGGGCAAACACAGCATACGGTTCAACGCTATTGGTCCGGGAGCAATTCCCACCGAAGGTGCGTTCTCGCGCCTGCTGCCGGTGAAAGAACTGGAAGAGCAAGCCCGGAAGCACAGTCCGGTCGGCCGCTTTGGGACCCACGAGGAACTCGCCGACCTGGCCGCATTTCTGGTGAGCGATCACGCAGGCTACATCAACGGTGAATTCATCATCATGGACGGCGGCGCGCTGCTCAAGGGCGCAGGGTCGTTCAACCAATTCGGCGACATGCTGACCGATGAACAGTGGCAGGCCATCCGGCCGAAGAAGAAATCCTGACTACTTAGGCATTGGATTGGGGTTGTACAAAATATCCGCACGTCCTGCGCAGCCCACTACTCAAGCTCAACATTAAGAGACAAACACCTGCCTTTCATGTCATTGTATTAGTAGCTCCTGCCCAAGTTCATGAAGCCCTTCATCGCCAAGTTCCTCACGTCAGCGGCAAGCCCCAGCGGATTTCCGCCGGAAGGACCACCTGAGTTCGCGTTCCTGGGACGCTCGAACGTGGGAAAATCCAGTCTGATTAATTCCCTGCTTGGCCAGAAACTGGCGCATGTGAGTTCCACTCCGGGAAGGACCCGGACCATCAATTTCATCGGCATCTACGAAAAAGCCAGCCAGCCGGAACCGGTGCTCATGCTGGTGGATTTGCCGGGTTACGGATACGCCAAGCTTTCCCGCGAGATATCGGCGGAGTGGCCAAAATTCATTGAGCCTTATTTACAGGAACGGCAGGCCTTGCAACTGGCCATTGTGCTCATTGACGCCAACGTCCCGCCGCAGCCATCGGACCAGCAATTGATCGACTTCTTCCGCGCCATACACCGGGACTTTCTGGTCGTGGCCACAAAAGCTGACAAACTCTCCGCCAACAAATTGCGTCCGGTGCTCAAACTGCTGGCCAGCGCACATGGCGTGGAAACCATTCTCCCCTACTCTTCCAAAACCGGCGACGGAAAAAGCGAACTATGGCGCGAGATCCGCTTGCGCGCTGAGCAGTAATCCCGATGGATCCGTTCGCCAAAAAAATGGTGCGAGGCGCACTCGCTTTTGCCGCCGGCATGTTGGTGTTGGTTGCTGTTCTGTCGGGAGTCTATCTGCATGTGCGACCGCCGTGTTCAGACCGGGTAATTTCCGAAACAGCGAGTCCGGACAAGCTCCAAATGGCCACGATGATGGAACGACGGTGTGGCGAAGAAACCGGTTTCTTTACTCACGTGAACCTGCGCGCAGCTGCTGATCCCATCAAGCTGGAGTATTTCTCCGGCAGAGCCAAGGACGGCGAGGTTTTTGCCGTCGAGCAGGATGCCCGCTCCGCAGCGGTCACCCTCGACTGGATCATGCCAAGGCAACTCACCATCCACTGCTCAGGATGCGCCGGCAATGGCGCCAAAAAACGTGAACAGCGCTGGCACGACATAGAAATCAACTACGACTTGCGTTGACTTCAGCGGCTCGCTGCCGGATGTTGCTGCAGCCATGCGGCTAGATTGTCCTGTTGCCGGCCCTTATAGCTGATACAGGAATTCATTCGCTCCACAACCAGCTTAAGTGTGCGCTCGGCGGAAGGCACTTTATGTTCGGTAAAGAATTTCAGCACGTCGTCGCGTGACGCCTCGTCACAAAACGAACTCGTGCCGGCAATAATTCCGCCTCCGCTGGACATGGTGATCTTGCTTTCTACCGCCGGCCAATGCGCTTTCACCCATTCCCACGAGGTCTTTCGCGTGCGGGGATTGTTCAACATGCGTGAGATGAGACCGGGCGCGTCCTGATTGCGGCTCTCCGGAGACACGACCAATTCCAGCCAGCGCTGAATGATACGAGGATCACTGAAGCTTCCCAGGGCCAGCGTAAGGTTCGAGAAATACTCGGGCGAACGGCCTTGCCGCGGCGCCGCCAGGAACTCATTGAACAAGGGCGTGTCTCCGAAAGTCGCTGCTATCTCCATCACGACCCGGGCAATGCTGGGATCCACCGCATTCGCATCATGCAAGTACTGCCGCGCCAGTTCCGTGGCCCGGCGGATGGTCTCCGGGTCTTCGCCCACATTTCCCAGGATGAAGATGAGATCGGCGCGCAGACTGTGAATGTCGTCGGCCTCGCCGGGTGCAGCCTGCCATCCGATCTTCGTCATCATGGGGCGGAAATTGGAGCGTACCCAGGCACGAAATGCCTCGCGATTGTCATCCACCAACAGATCATTGCGTGCAGAAATCAACGGAGGAAGATAGCTGGCCACCACAAAGTGTTCCGCATCCTGATTCAGCGCGGCAACCAGGTCCAGATAGTCGCCTATTTTCTGCTGCCCCGCCCGCACCAGAGCGGCCTCGTCGGTCAGTAAAGAAATCCGCTCAGCCGAACTGAGTTGCGAACTCACAACCCCAGCGAGCTTCTGTAACGCAGCAGTTTCGTACCGTGTGCGGTAGTAGCCGGCAGCGCCGGCGTTGGCAAAAACCCAGTTGGAGCATCCGGTCATCGGTATGACCTGCCGCGGCTGGCTCAAGAGCTGGCAAAACGGCTTGGCGTCACTGGCCTTGATGCACACAGGAATCACCCAGGATTCCGTCTTTCCCTGCTCCGCGCCGGGTTCGGCAAAAAAGCGTTCCTGGGAAAGTGTGACTTCTGTTTTCGGTTGAGGTTTGCCAATCTTCTTGGTGCGTTTGGTCAGATGTTTCGTGGGCTGCTCCACCTCCGGCGCCACGCACACCGATTGCACACTGACCAGCGGCACGCCGGGCTGGGCAATAAACGTCGGCATGATCTTGTCAACGGGACGCCCCGAAGCCAGCGCAATCGCGTCCCAGAAATCTTCCGCCGCCGCGTTGCCATACGAGAATTTCTTCAGGTAGGCGTTGACTCCGCGCTGGAATACTGCCGGGCTGACGTAGGATTCCACCATCCGCAGGACCGCCCCGCCTTTTTCGTACGATATGCCGTCAAACAGCTCGTTGATTTCTTCCGGTGTTTCCGCCTTGGCGCGGATGGGGTGCGTGTTCTTGAGCGAATCCAGACCCATGGCGCCGTTATTGGCGCGGACGCCGTCCAGAGTGGCATTCCATTCCGGATGCAGCGTCTGCGAAGGCTTCAGGGCCATCCACGTGGCAAAGCCTTCATTGAGCCAGATGTTGTCCCACCATTTCATGGTGACCAGGTCGCCAAACCACTGGTGCGCCATTTCGTGCGCNNGCCGTGTTCTCCATGGCGCCGGCCTCAAAATCGGGTACACCCAGAATGTCCAGCTTGCCGAACGGATACTTGATGCCGTAATACTGGTTGTAGAATTTCAAAATCTCTTCGGCGTAACGCACAGCCACCAATCCCAGCGGCTTCTTGTCCGGAGTGCCGCAGACGCGAATGGGAATGCCGTCCGCGGAGCCTTCGTTGCATTGGAAATCGCCCACCGCCATGGCCACGAGATATGTGGACATTTTGGCGGTCGTCGAAAACTTGAGCGTGTGCTTGTCCGCGCCGAGGCCGGGCGTGTCGGCAACAATGCTGCCGTTGGAGATGGCCGTGTCCCCTTTGTCGACGACCAGTGTGATGTCAAACGTTGCTTTGAAGGACGGCTCGTCAAACGAAGGAAAAGCGCGGCGCGCATCCGTGGACTCAAACTGCGTGGTGGCGTAGCGCCTCAGCCGGGTCTTGGCCAGATAGAAGCCGCGAAGTTTGTCATTCAAAATGCCACTGAACCTGATCCGGATGATTGCCGGCCCGGCCACAAGCTGGCTGGCAACTTTCAGCGTAGCTTGCTCTTTGGGAACATCAAAACTGGTGGTGGCTTCCTGTGTCACGCCATTTTGCTCGACGCTGACGCTCTGGAACTCCAGCTCGGCCGAATTCAAAGTAATGGAATGGACCGGCTTCAACAACCTTACGTGGACGGTCTGCTCGCCCTTGAAAGTGGCCGTAGGCAAATCCGGAGTGAACGTCAGATTGTAGTGGTCAGGAACAACGTCCTGGGGCAAGCGCTGGGCAAAAGAAAACACCGGCATGAATGCCAGACACAGTAAAACCATCCGTTGAATGAGGGCCATGTTTCTCCTTGAAATAGAACGCGTAAGCGTGCCATACATCCTATGCGATTGCCGGTGAGATGCCTAGCCTTGCGGGTCGGAGATTGGAGGTTAAGGCAGTTTGGTAAACACTTCACGGCACATTGGGACGAAATGGACGCTGGTAGCGCCCATAGTCGTGTGGCACAGCCCGTTTGGACTTTGCCGCTGTCAATCAGTCTTACTTACTGGACCGTCAAGTTCACGGTTGTGGATGACGTGGTCGCTGGGTTGTTTGCAGCAGTTGCTGTCACTGTGAACGTGTAGCTAACGCGCGGCGTTCCGCCAGTGCCGCCGCCACCAACGCTGTTTCCACTCCCGCATCCGGCGAGGGCCAGCAGAAGCGCCATACCACCCAGCCCCATGATCAGACGCAGCCAGGATTTCTTCGACTTCTTTCTGCTGCGGCTGAGCTGCACCAGTCCCACGAATCCAAAGAACGGCAGCAGCAAAGCTGCGTACAAGGGAGCTGTCCCTCGTGGCAGCGGCAACGCTGATGACGTGTTGGCAGTCGTGGAAAGCGACAGAGTCACCTGGACCGTGGGTTGGTTTTCTCCCTAGTTGGTAAAAGTGCACGCTGTGCCTCCGGCCACTACTGAAGCGTTGTTGCTCACCGTTGGTGCTATCGAGAGCGGCGCCCCAATTCCCGTTGAATCGTTAGCTGTGTCGTTAGCGGTGTTGGCTTCACCGCCTCCGGAAACCTTGGCCGTATTCGTGACGGTCGTCGCTGTAGCGGTATACTCGACCGGAGGTGCACCAATGACACCTTTTGCGGATTGTTCCGATTTTGATTCACGCGTGACGGAAGGTCATGCCGACTCCAATGGCGTCAAGATCCATTACGCTTCGATGGGCAGCGGACCGCTGATCGTGATGGTCCATGGTTTTCCCGACTTCTGGTACACATGGCGGCATCAGATGGCAGGCCTAGCCGACAAATACCAGTGCGTGGCCATTGACCAGCGCGGCTACAACCTGAGCGGCCAGCCGGACGGCGATGAAAACTACGACATGCGCTTGTTGGTGGGCGACGTGATTGCGGTCATCAAGCACCTGGGCGAGGACACAGCCATCATTGTCGGGCACGACTGGGGCGGAGTCGTTGCCTGGCAGCTCGCCTTGAATGCCCCCCAATTTGTAGACCGACTTATCATTCTCAACCTGCCGCACTTGCGCGGATTGCAACGCGAGTTGGCCCACAATCCTCAGCAACAGGCAGCCAGCGAGTACGCTCGCAACTTCCAGAAAGAAGGTTCAGAAAACCTGATCAAGCCGGAACAACTTATGTTCTGGATCACCGACCCTGAAGCCAGGCCCAAGTACCTTGAGGCCTATAAGCGCTCCAGCATGAAAGCCATGATGGCCTACTACAAACGCAGCTTCCCGCGAGAGCCTTATCAGGAAGACGCGTCGCCCGTGGTCAAAACGCAGATGCCGGTACTCATGGTCCATGGACTCAACGACATCGCGCTCCTCCCCGGCGCTCTCAACAACACATGGGATTGGATGGGAAAAGACCTGACACTGGTCACCGTGCCGGATGCCGGCCATTGGGTGCAGCAAGACGCGGCTGATCTGGTTACACGCACGATGCGAGCGTGGCTGGGGCGATAGGGCTTTGCTTTTTTCTGAAATCCCGAGCGGAGCGA
>PLJN01000137.1 GCA_003140235.1 Acidobacteriaceae bacterium | reverse complement strand
CGGTAGTACAGATCTTCGCGAAAGCGCTTCTCGGCGACCGCGGCCCGCAGGTCGTGATTGGTGGCGGCCACGACGCGAACATCCACTTTGCGTGTGGCCAGCGATCCCACTCGCTGCACTTCCTGATTCTGGAGCACTCGCAACAGCTTCGCCTGCGTGGCAAGCGGCATGTCTCCAATCTCATCCAGAAACAGCGTGCCTCCATGGGCGTGCTCGAACAAGCCCGGCTTGTCGTATGCCGCTCCGGTGAACGCACCCTTCGCGTGGCCAAACAGCTCGCTCTCGAACAGCGTTTCCACAACCGCCGAGCAATTGAGCACGACGTACTTGCCGGAAGCCACCGGACTGAGCCTGTGCAGCGCGCGGGCGATCAGGTCTTTACCGGTCCCGGTTTCCCCGGTGATGAGCAGTGCCCGATAGTGCGGGGCCACGCGCCGGATGCGCCAGAACATTTCCCACATCTGCGGACTGCGGCCGACGATTCCTTCGAACTCCGAATGCGTCCGCAACTCGTCTTCGAGCTGCAGAGTGCGTTGCCGCTTCCTGACTTCTTCCACCAGCGCCGCAATCCGCTCGCGCAGCCTGGCGATCGAGACCGGCTTGTTCAGATAATCGCTGGCCCCTTTCTTGACTGCTTCCACGGCTGATTCCGTGGAGTAGTGGGCCGACATGAGGATCACATCCGTGGAGGGATCGACTTCCATGATCCGCTCCAGCACCTCCATGCCGTTCATGCGCGGCATTTTCAAGTCGGTGATGACAATGCCGGGAGACCACGCCGCCGCTTTCTCCAGACCTTCCAGGCCGTCTTTGGCGGTCTCTGTCCGGTAGCCCCAGGCCGAGACGAGTTCGGCCAAACCCGAACGCTCATTTTCTTCATCTTCCACGATAAGGATTTTTTCCGGCGTGCTCAAAGACTTTCCCCTTTCGCTGGAAGTTGCTTAAAGGCGTGATTTCCAGATTCAGAACGGCTTTCGGGAGGTTAGATGTCAAACTATGTAAAAACGTCTATATACCTGTAAGTAGTTGAATATAAATCATTTACTGCGCCGAGTAAACGCTTTTGGCCGGGATTGCATCTCAATGTTTCAGAAATAGGGTATGCTTCATTCGCGTCGCTTTACGGTTGTTTGATTTTGCCTGAAAGAAAAACCACTTTAGAGAAAAACAAAAAACAAGGAGTGCTTTAGATGAAGAACTTTTGGATATTTCTTCTGACTGTCGGCCTGTTGACGCTAGGCGCGTCCGCGCAGACCGGTGCTGGGGCCGGCGCGTCCGCTGGCGGCAGCGCTTCCGGGTCCACCGGCAAGTCGGGTGCAAATGCCAACGCTGGTGCCAACGCGTCGGCCAACAATGCCGCAGCTGCTCTGAGCGGCGGTACAAATTTGCAGGCTGAACTGAGCAAATCGCTGGACGCCAGGAAAGCCAAGGTGGGTGATGAAGTCACAGCCACAGTGACTCAGGACGTAAAGTCCGATGGCAAAGTAGTGGTACGCAAAGGATCAAAAATCGTAGGCCACGTAACCGAAGCAAGCGCGCGTACCAGCGCGAATTCGGAATCGAGACTGGGCATTGCTTTTGATCGCCTGGTGATGAAGGACGGCCAGGAGGTTGCACTCGGTGCAGTAGTCCAGGCGCTGGCCCCGCCAGCCAACGTAGCCGCCTCGGCCATGAGTAACGAAAACGTTGGGATGGGAGGCAGCGCTCCTTCAGGCGGCGCCCGCCCCAACGGCGGCGCGGGCCTGGGCGGAGTTGTTGGCGGGACCGTGGGCGGTGTAACTAATACCGTGGGCTCCGTTGCCGGCTCGACCACGGGCGCTGTCGGCAACACCGCAGGCGTGGCTGGCGGCGGAGTACTCAGCAGCACGAGCCATGGCGTAATCGGTCTCCAAGGCCTGAACCTTAGCTCGGCGACCTCAGGGAGCTTGCAGACTTCGGTCATCAGTTCCACCACTCAGAACGTAAAACTGGATAGCGGCACGCAGATGTTGCTTCAGGTCCAACGCTAACGTCTGGTTACTATCTTTCGGCAACAGGCCAGTGTTCCACTGGCCTGTTTATCTTTGCCGCCAATTAGTGCACAATAGGTATGTTTCCAGCCCCCAATTTGTCCGAATTGAAGGTGGACAATGAAAAACTGCAAACATGTTTATCTGCTGGCTGTTGTGCTGGTGATCGCCGGAATGGCGACTCGCCAGGTTTCGGCGGCCCAGTCTTCAACCACAACCAGTGCCGCACCTCCTGGACCGGTACAGGTTTCAGTTGCAACTCCAGCAACGGCCAATGGCGGCAGCGACGCCAAGTTGGATGTCAATACGGCGCTAGTGGCTGAATTCACCCACTCGCTGAGCTCGAGGAATGCGAAGCCGGGCGAGACCGTAAAAGCCAGAGTGACTCAGGACGTGATCGCTCACGGGAGAATCGTCGTGCGCCGCGATTCAAAGCTGATTGGTCATGTCGCTGAAGTCCTGGCCAGTAATAAGGACGTCTCCGGAGGGCGCCTGGGCATTGTCTTTGACAAAGTCGCCCTTAAAGGCGGCGGTGAACTTGAATTCCATGGCCTCATTGAGGCGCTGGCTGCTCCTATGGTAACCACAATTATTAGTGATCCCATGCCTCCTCCTCCCATGGGAGGAGGAGGCATGGGCACCATCCCCCAGCCCATGGGATCTGGTACTGTGACTCGAGGGAGTTCAAACTCGACCAACACAAATTCCGGTGGGCCGGGCGCGAACCGGCCAAGTGTTTCCGGGAACGGGGCAAGGCCGCTCGATCCTGGCGCGGTCCAGCCCGTCGATGGACGTGGAGCGCTGAGCGTCGGCGCTCACGGCGTGTTCGGTCTGCCCGGTGTCAGGCTGATGCGCACGCCTGGAGGCCCGCCGAGAATTTCCCTGGTGGTTACGGTGAGAGACAACGTCAAGCTTGAAACCGGCACGCAGATGGTCATTCAGGTTGAGGGTCCGCGCTAGAAATTGTCAATGCGTTCCAGCATCCGATTGCGCTGCCTCTTTTGTGCCTCCTTTCTTCTGGTCTGCAGCGGACTCGCCGTGTCCCAGCAATGGCGGACCGTTGGGCCGGATGGCGGTGACGTACGCAGCCTGGCCTTCGATCCCCACAATCCCGACCGAGTATTTCTAGGTACGAGCGCCAGCCGTCTTTATCTCTCTACAGACGGCGGAACGAATTGGTCGCGCTACGCTCAGCTGGGCGCCGCAACCGAGATGGCGCTGGACCACATCGTTTTTGATCCGGCCGATTCCAGCATCATGTACGTCGCCGCGTGGAGCGTGCAGTCGCCGCACAGTGATGGCGACCTCTTCCGCAGCCGGGACGCCGGACGCACATGGCAAGTACTTCCAGCCATGCATGGCAAATCGATTCGAGCGCTCGCACTGGCTCCGTCTGATCCCAGGATTTTGGTTGCGGGCGCTCTCGATGGCGTCTTTCGCAGCCGCGACCGCGGAGACCACTGGGAGCGCATCTCGCCAGCGGAGCATCGTGAAATAAAAAATGTCGAATCCATTGCCGTTGATCCTGTGAATCCCGCCGTGATTTATGCCGGCACCTGGCACCTGCCGTGGAAAACGGACGATGGCGGCAAAAGCTGGCACAGCATCAAAACCGGTGTGATTGACGATTCGGACGTATTCGCCATCGTGATTCATCCAGCGTCTCCCACGGTTGTGTACATGAGCGCCTGTTCCGGAATTTACAAGAGCACAACTGGCGGACAAACTTTCCGCAAGGTCCAGGGCATTCCTTACTCTGCAAGAAGGACCCGCGCGCTCCGTATGGACCCCAATGACGCGAGCATTCTCTACGCCGGCACGACCGAGGGGCTGTGGAAGTCCAGCGACTCCGGCGCCACATGGAAACGCATGACGCCCGCGAGCACCATCGTGAACGATGTACTGGTGGATCCTCGCCGGCGGCAGCGCGTCCTGCTGGCCACTGACCGTGGTGGCGTGCTGGCCAGTGATGACGGCGGCGCAAATTTTGCCGCGTCCAATCACGGGTTTACACATCGCCGTGTGGCAGCGTTGCTGGTCGACCGCACCGACGCTTCTGTGATGTATGCGGGCCTCCTGAACGACAAAGAATTCGGCGGCGTCTACGTCTCCCGCGACTCCGGCGCGAATTGGACCCAGATCAGCGACGGTCTCGACGGCAGAGACGTCTTCGTGCTGCGCCAGTCTTACGACGGAGCAGTGATTGCCGGCACCAATCGCGGTGTCTTTCGACTCAAGCCGAATCAACTGAAGTTGGACCAACTAAAGCCTCCCGATTCCCAGTGGGAACCTCTGAATTGCTTGCAATCAAACCCCCTGCAATCAGACCCCCCACAATCAAACGCCGCCACAGGCAACAAGGCGACGACCAGTGTCACCGAGTTGACCGCGTCAGTCCACGGACTGGAGCTTGCTTCCGGCCAATGGTATGCCGCCACTTCCGTCGGATTACTGGTCAGCGTCGACCTGGGCCAATCCTGGCATAACGTGGCTGCCGTGTCAGATCTGATCAGCGTCAGCGCGGAAGGCCGGATCGTGGCTGCCGCCAGCCATCAGCGGTTAGTGATCTCTGCCGACAAAGGTGAGAGTTGGCTCGTGCTGGGCTCACCACAGGTTGCAGGCACCATCCACTCCATTGCCGTGGATAGCCGTGGGTCCATCTGGCTTGCCGCCAGCGAAGGCGCGTTTCGCAGCCAGGACAGCGGAGATTCCTGGCAGCGCGTAGACGATCTGCCTCTTGTCAACGTCATCTCCATTCAGTTCGATCCTGGAAGCCACCGCATTCTCGCCGTTGGAGCCGACTCCAGCACCATCTTCGCAAGCGCCAACAACGGACGTACCTGGAACCCGATTGAATCCGGCTGGCTGGTCCATGATCTCCACACGGCCCACGGAAATCTGGTGGCCGCTACCACGTTTGACGGTGTAGTGGTCCAGCCCGCGGTCACAGAAAGGGCCGCTGAGGGTCCTCGAACCGGAAGCCAATAGCGGATAAGATCGCCGTGATCGCCGTCATCGCCGTGATCGGGGGGAAATGAGTATCCTCTTCTGCGGTTAATTGGACGCCCCGGAAAAGCTTCGCGGGATACGGCAGAGTCCCCATACTCGATCAACTTGCCAATTGCTAACTGCTCACAACGCGTGATATTTTAGGAATACCAATCAATCGGCTGTTCCCCGTGGACAGCCCATTGCCCACTCCTCAGTAGCTCAATGGCANNGAGTCCTACCTGAGGAGCCATTTTTTTGTCCCTGTGTTTCCAACCGCTTATGTAAAATCCAAAACTTTTTGTACTGGAAATGTACTGCCGAACGCTTTTAACCGGAGCCTTGGGAGTTTTCTCAGTATTAGATACGGAGGCACGTAAGGCGTGCCCAATCCCTATATTTTTAGTGGCATATTCAAGTTCGTGACCAAAAGACCCGCGCCTCCAGTCAATTCAGGACCTGCAACTTTCTCAATCTCCCCGAGCAGTGAGCAATACAGGCCATCCGCGTGGGTGTGAGAGGGAATATTCTGTGGGAATGAGATTGCCGAGAGAAGATTTTTTTGATTCCGATGACCTGATTCAGGAGTTGGTGGGACTTGGCAAAGTGGCTCCGGGATATCCCCTAAAGGGGGGCAGCCACTTTCTCAAGCAGGCCAATAGCCGGGTGCGGGAAATTGGACAGACTTTAAGTGAACTGGGCGGCCTGGACATGATGGTGGCCACGCGGGGTGCGGTACAGTCCTGGCTTGGAAGGTCTGCCGCGTGCGAGTTGGAAGCGGCCTGGAACGGCGTTGGGGCGTGGCAACAGTAGGCGGGATTGAACCTTGGAGGCGAATGCGCCGGTCCAGCGATTCATACCACCTTACAAACCGGGTGGTTCACAAAGTTCCAGTTCCGCGTCCCCCAATTCATTGGCCTTTTCACCTGATTCTTGAAATCGCGTCCTGGTCCATTTGGTTCAGTCTACGGACCCCCTGACACACTCAGGCGATTGCCGATCTTCTCAAGCGGCAGATACCAGCAGCGTGTTAAATTCCTTGCTCAACCGCCTTTATGATGTCCAACGCCTNNACTGTAGTTGTGTCCCAGGAAGGCACCCTCGGTGCTGACGGTAGTGAGGACAATCACTTCGTTCTGCCCTTCAGCCTGGCGCAGCGTGACAGAGGCTTCTCCGAGTTCGAAATACTTCTTGGAGGCCACGAAACCCCAAGCCGGAGGCTCGTAGCGGCGGCTCAGGCCGTTCTTGATTTTCTTGAGTAGCGCCTTCCGGCCCTTGAATTGCTCCGCAGCTGGACCCTCAATTTCGAGTTTGTCACTCAGCAAGCCGATGGATTTCTTGAAGGAAACTTCTCCCGTGATCGACGCTTGTACGATGGCTCGATAGATGACGTTGGTGACCGTCCCAGCCTCAGTGGTCATCACAACTGTTTCCAATGGCCAGGGAGCGCCCGGAATCCTAGCGCGGTAAGCGTGCGTACTCATGACCGCCTGGCGTTGCAGAACCAGAGAATCGAACAGTTGTTTACCGAAGCCAGGTGCGGCAGGCTGCTGTGCGTCCAATCTGAAGTGCTCGACGGTGACTGCGCCGGAGAATCCGGCCTTCTTCATTTCCTCGCTCCACCACAACTGCAACCGTTGGCAATCTTCTGCCGGATTTCCCCTCGGGAACCCCTGTTTGTTCATGAGCGCACCTTTCTTCAGAAGTTCCGATTCTTTGTGAACCACCCCGTTTTAGGCCCTAAATTTTACGAATGGTTGTCGCACAGCGTCTTAATCCACGTGTCTTCCCGCTGTCTCCTTGTTCCAGGAACCGCCGCGCAGCATTGTGGCGTTAATCCCATGGCCCTGCATCCTAATCCCTGTCCTGGCCAAATCAAAAAACAATTTGAAAAGCGCGGAAAAGGGAAAAGTGAAAAAACGAAAGGGAATGGATTCAATTCCCCGCACACCGGAAGCCGATGTAGAAGCCGCGGTTCCCAGGCTCGAGGCCGTAGTCACGGTACGAGACGCGGACGTTGGATGCACCACTGACCCACGAACCGCCGCGCACCGTTCGGTGCGACCCGCTCGAAGGGCCTGTTGGGTCGCGGGCTTCGCTATGGCCATAATAATTCGCATCGTACCAGTCCCCCGTCCACTCCCACACATTCCCCAACATGTCGTAGAGGCCATACGCGTTCGCTTGCTTCTGCCCGACCGCATGGGTTGTGCCCCCACTGTTCGCGCTGTACCAGGCGATGCGATCAAGCGGTGCATAACGAGCGTTCGGGCTGCCTCCCCGTGCGGCATATTCCCACTCCGCTTCGGTTGGCAATCTCATGTGCACGCCCTCGCAGTACGCCTGGGCGTTGTCCCAGGAGACCTCCTCAACCGGCAACTGATCGCCATGGAAATGGCTCGGATTGTAGCCCATGACTTTCTTATACGCCGCTTGCGTCACGAGAGTCTGGCCGATCCAGAAGCCTCTCGTAAGCGTGACTGAGTGCGCTGGTTTTTCATTACCGAAGCATTCGGAATCATCCGGTGAGCAGCCCATCTGGAACGTGCCTGCGGGAATCCAAACGTAGGTGAGACCGTCCTGCGGGTTAACCTTGGTCCTGGCCTGTGCCGAGACCGGAGAAGGCTTGGCCCCGTTCACGTCGCCTTTGGCATAAAGCGCGAGGCCGAGCTTAAAGTGCTCCTCTGCTGTCTGTTGCGCGTAACTCCACGAAACTGCAAGCATGCACAAGAGAGCAATAAAAACCACTCGCAACAAGCTGGCAAATCTTGGTCGTGAGTTCATGGGGAACCTCCTACACTAGGACAACAGAAAATAAGCCGGAGATGAATTGAGGCACACTCTACACCCGGTCCGGCGAAGCATCAAGGGAAATCAATCTGCTGGCCCCTCCTGATTTCTGCCGTGTCAATTTTGAGGTCCGGCTACTCCCGGTAAATGTGCTCGTTATGCCACGCCAAGAGTTCGTGATTCGGACGTAAATTCCCAGCCTCAGGCAGATTTATTGACTGGCCCTGAAGCGCGTAATACTCGCGTCCATTGGCTTTTCCGGTCACGGCGATCACCCGATCTCCACCCTCCCCCTCCCCCCTTGTCTCCATCCCAAATCTAAAGGACTTAGGTCCAAACATCCCAAGGGGATGAGGTGAACCCCTGAGGTGAGACAAGTCGTGGCGTCCCCCCGATCACGGCGATCACGCGCGACCACCCGCGACCACCCGATCACGGCGATCTCTTTAGTTCCCGTTAACAGGGAAAATAACAGGCAGAATTGTCAGCGCTTTGAAGTCCAGATAGTCGGCGCTGAGAGTGAACCCCAGTTCAAAGCGAAAGTTGAGCAGGGTCTTGTCCTGGAACCGGATCGAGATCGAGTGATCGTCCGCCGAGGTGAACAACTCCACCTTTTCCACCGTCCGGCCTTTCATCTGCGGGAATTCCAACGCCCTGCCGCCCGAAGACCTCCTTTCGATCAGGGCAAAGCGGGACTTCGGCGGCTTTTTTTGCTTGTGCTGGGTTGTCATAACCGGCGCTCCATTTTTTCTTAATTTCTCCGTACCAATTTTGTAAGCGCAGTCAACCAAAAACACCACGTCCTATTTGATACGCGGTATAAAAGTGGCGGGCCAGAGGAAGCCCAAATTCTTCAAGGTGAGGGGCCACGCATCCGGCAACTGCGTGAGAGGAGGAGATGATCACGCATGGTTACTCAGTCCGATACTGGCAAAAAGTCGAGGTAGGAAAGCCCATAACGCTGAGGACCCCCCTGCGTATCTGCCGCTTGTTTTCAACTCCCATGCACAAGGTCGTGCATGGACTTGACGGGCAGAATTCCGGAAAACAAGCGGCGGCCCGAAAAGCTACTGCGAAACGGCGCGGGAAAAAACCATCTGCACTCTAGTCGAACGGCAGGGAAGCCCGATCTTTTCAGCGCTTGATGAATCCGGCGTCGCGACATGCACGTGTGGCACCGGCGCCCTCGCCGGTGTTTCTTGATTTTACTGAGTGCTGACTTGCTTTCTGTCTGGCTAACTGCCAATTGCTCCTTTTCTGCACCACACGCTCCAACCGACCATACTCCAGTGCCAGCGGCACGGCACAAGGTTAGCCCAGTCTGTGCAAGCCCGCCGGGCGCTTCGCACGGCGGACTTGCTAAGGAAGGTCTGATCAAGCATCTGCTCGGAGCACAAAACTGCTGATTGGCCGCTACCCGTACAACGACGAATCGGCTTAATCAGACCTTCCCTAAAGGCTGGGTACTGAGAGAAGGCCCTCACTTCCTTGCGCCGCAGGCCGGCGCGGTAGTGCAGCGGAGCGCCCTAAATAGATCCCTTTTGCTGGTGCGTTCGGAAGAAACCTGGACAACCGATTCCCATGAGCCGTTGCGGAACGGGGTCGGAGCAAGTCTCTGGGACAGTCTGCTGGCACCACACTGGCCTGAATGTTCTGAGGGCTGGAGTTAAAATGCTTCCATGGACAACAATTTAGGCAATATATACGGGAGCTTGTGGAAGGAGCGCGAACTTGTCATCGCGTTACATTACTATTTCCTATATCGCGATATGCCATGCAGTAAAGACAGCTCTTTTGTTCAAGAGCTAGCCCGTCTTCTTGGTAGAACGCCGGCGTCCGTCGCGATGCGCATGGGAAACTTTGCAAACCTCGATACACGACCAGATGTTTCTCGCAGGGGGCTCGCAAATGGCGGTCCGCTATGTCGTAATGTTTTCTTAGAGTGGGCGTGCAAACGCGAAAGCCTCAGACCATGCGCTGAGGTTTACATACGTGAGCTGAATCAGCCAGGCACTTTAGATTTTCTTGGGCCTAACGAAACGGCAGTCCCCAAAGCCTTTCAGAAGTATGAACTGCTTGATTTACTCGGCCGCGGGGGATCTGGCACGGTATACTCCTGTGTCGATCCCGAGATTGACAGTGCCTATGCGCTCAAGATCAGCAACCCGGACAACAGATTCGACAAAGAAGCGCTCCACCGCTTCCGTCGAGAGGTCCGCATCCTTCGCGAAGTAAGGCATAAACATGTCATACGCCTGTACGAAGATAACCTGGAGGCAGACGAATCATCACCCGCGTTCGTTATGGACTTGGCTGAATGCTCATTGGCCCGTTTTCTTGATCGAATTCAAGAAGAGGGAGCGGGGCACCGCCCGCTCATGCCGACGGCAGAAGCCGCAGCGTTGCTGCGTTCTATGGCTTCTGCTGTTGAAATGTTGCATCATCATGAACCTAAGATTCTTCATCGGGACATAAATCCCAATAACATTCTCCTTTTGCGAGACAACCACTGGGTCTTGGCAGATTTTGGACTGGCCAAGTTTGTCCGCTCGGCGGCGACCTCGGCGACCTTTGTTACGAAGCCGAGCAGGGGCCCAGGAACCGGGTACTATACAGCACCAGAACAATATCGGGATTTCACCACAACCGATGAACGAACGGATGTGTTTGCGTTAGGGGTATTGCTATGGGAGTTATTTGCAAGTGCCGCCCCGCCCCCTAATCCTTTGAGACCTGCATTGCCGAAGGGATTAAAAAAGGTTTATTTGAAGGCTGTCGAATATGAGCCTCCAAGACGGTACCAGAGCGTGTCCGAGATGATGGCTGACTTTGAAACAGCAATGGAGTCATCTTCCCAGAAGTTTCAAAGGGCAGGTACGGGCCGACTTATGGCGACCAACCAGTGATGAGATAAATGGCAGACGTATTCACCAGGGCCAAACGAAGCTGGGTAATGAGCCGTATCCACGGAAAGAACACTTCTCCCGAAAAGGCGGTCCGATCCTTTTTGCACAAATCCGGTTTTCGATTTCGCTTGCATGTAAGCAACCTCCCCGGGAAGCCGGACATCGTTTTGCCAAAGTATCAGACCGCAATATTCGTGAATGGATGTTTCTGGCATCACCATTCACGCTGCAAGGAGGCTGTCTATCCGAAGAACAGAAAGCGGTTCTGGCGGCTCAAGATTGATGGGAACATACAACGTGATAAACGCGCAGCCCGTGCTCTTCGAAAGCTAGGTTGGCGCGTTGTTACTGTATGGGAGTGTGAAATTGATCGTGCCAACAGCTTCGGGAACCGTATCAGACGCCTGATTGATAACTTGGATGAATGAAGTTTAGCAATGCTGCAACTGATTTATGGATCGCCTTCGCCCGAGCCCGCCGTGCCTACATTCATGCGATCAATAACTAAATCGCAGTCCAGATCGGGCGTTCCGACCCTGCCACGATAATGGTCGAACCTGGAACTCAACTGCTCAGCATATGGGCTTGCCAGTATTCCCAATGAAGGAAGCTTGCTCACCGTCTCCAGTGAGAACGGCTCAAGCGCTTGAAAGTCAACTACAAGATCAGGAATATCAAGCAAACCAGGGAGAAAATGAAATCGATCCGCGGACCCGATCTTGCGGTTATTAGTCATCAGAGCAACCAATTTTCCGCGAGATGTGATGCTTTGGTTTTCCGCGAAAAGCTTAGCTTCATCGGATTGATTCAGCAGATTGGCGTGGGCGCAAAGGACGCGATCTGTTTTGGGCTTCCTGCCCCCAGTTGATACCATGTCGCAGGTCGGCCAAAGAATGACTAGGTACTGATTTCCACTCTCGCCGACACGAAGTCGAATATCACCCAAAACGGGATCAGATCCCATAGGTGGCTTGACATAAAATTCAGCCGGATGAACTTTGTTCGGGTCAAGTCGGGCGAATGCCTCGGCTCCAAAAACTTCGGCGACCGCGAAGTCAACACCTTCCCTAATGAACGAAATTGCGAGTCGTTGCAACAGAACGCGCAGGAATTCCGGGCGATTAGCTATTTGTTTGAGTTCGGGCCATTGGGCAGCAACAAAACTCCACATGTACTGGCAAAGAGCCCGATCCATGTGGTTGATAACTGCGCGGTGCATTTGAGGCACGAGTGTTTCAAATATTGCCTCGACTGCCTGTTGGAGGACGGCTAATCCTTGTTCTTTTGGTACTAAGCGAACGAACTCATTTTGTAGCTCCTCAAGTCCTTCCGGGAGATTCGTATGAATGATCACGGAGACAAACCCGAATTTTCTGATTTCTTCCAGAACGCGCTCGCCTATACGTTCACCGCCAGCAGTGGCTTGACCGCGGTAGATATCTAATATTACCAAGTCAGCTTTCTTCTCCCTGACAAGCCCAAAGGCATCCGCCCACTCACCTACCTCCTGAAATCTGAGAGACCTCTTCGCAATGCTCCTGTTTTGGAAATATTCCTTGATTTGACGGCGGGCGTTCGGATCGTCCTCTACCAAGATTACGCTCCATGCCGGAAGTGTCTCCTCAGTCGGCTGTGAAGGCAGTTCCGAAATGGGCGGTATGTTATTCGTCGCCATCTGCGCCTAGCCGCTTCCTCAGCAGAATCCTGAAAGTTGCCCCTGCCAATGGGCCATTCGCCATCAACTCAAGACCGCCCTCATATTCAGCTGCAGTTTCACCTGCGATCGTTAACCCTAGACCAATGCCCTCGGCTTTAGTAGAAAAGTATGGCTCGAAAATCCGCTCACGAATGTCCTCAGGCACCCCAGGACCGCTGTCCGAAAATGTAACCTGTAACCCCACATCGAGTTTCCTAATCAGAATAACGATCTGGCGATCTTTTACCTTTTCTAGCCAATGCAGGGCATTATCCAGAAGGTTTACAAAGATCATTTGCATTTCGGAAGGGTCAACAGTGACCCATGTTTCTCCCTCTGGCAAAGACACTGTAACGCCCAACTCTCTGATTTTCTGCGCGTAAAGATCGAAACTGTTTCGTATTATTCGCTCCAGGGTTATCTTGCTGGGTCGCCCTCTCCTGCGACCACTAAATGGGGCAAGGCGTTTGAAAAGGAGAGACAGCATCTCAGTCTGCTCAGTGATCACGCGGAACCGCCCACTCAGTTGATCATTAATCTGAGTTCCGCCCGCCTTGCTGAGATCGCCCATTGCAAGATCCATTTCATTCCGGATTGTTGAAATTGGGGTGCGGCCCTCATGCAGCACGACGTCAATAAGTTGGCCGAGGGTAGCAAGCCGTCTGTATCTTGCGAGGACCTGCTGAACTTCACCTACCCCTTCTTCGAACGTAC
Source organism: Acidobacteriaceae bacterium (assembly GCA_003140235.1). Taxonomy (GTDB): domain Bacteria; phylum Acidobacteriota; class Terriglobia; order Terriglobales; family Acidobacteriaceae; genus Angelobacter. The sequence goes on along the minus strand of PLJN01000137.1, from coordinate 4,307 downwards.
GACTTGCCCGATCAACGAAGCTCAGGAGTTCTCGATCATGCGGATATCTCTGGACGAGATATGCACGGATTGGCGCGATCTGCAGTTTTTCGAAGATTCCTACGCCAGTTGCTTGTGTTCGTGCTTGTCGCCGGTGGTTATCTCTTTTTACCTCTAGCTTGGAGAGAATTTCCATCAGCGTCGCCTTGAGGTCCTCAAGCTGTGGGGTGTCCACAATCCCCTGGCGATTCGTCTGATCTTTGAGCCCAGGATTTCGGTCAGCGGAAATAGATATCCTTCCAACAATTTGGTTATTACTTAGGCGAAGTGTTGGATTTTGAACGCGTCGTAAATCCAGTCGCAACCAATCCTGCTCCGGAACGAGGACTCGAAAACGATCTCTATAGACGCTGATTCCGCTTGCGGCATCTAAATCGCGTCGTATGTCTCTTATGGTTGCATTAAACGCTTCGGCTAACGGCTGCAGATCATCTCGTTGCCGATCCCACACCCGAAACTCGAAGCTAAAAGGCCCGCATGATGGTTTGCGTCCACCCTGAAGCAGAATTAAGGGTTTCTTGCCATCGTCAAGCAGTTCACCCGTCTCATTCGGCCCTTCGTAGAATGCGGTGAGTTGCCCCTTTGAATTAACGCTTCCATGCAGCCGGTAGTGAGGCTTCCCGAGGACTTCTGGAGGTGTGATGAGACCAGCCATTGCCTTAAGTCGTGGCGGGAGACGAAGCTCAATTGCAAATTCGTCTTTTTGGAGAGGCGCAACCAAACGGGATAGCTCAGCTCGTAGATCGGAGAAGGATGTCATGTCGCGTTGTTGATCCTCGTCCCACTCGTCATTTAGCCCAATCATCCGGAGAGTGGCCCCGTGACCTCGCGATGATGAAAGGGATTCGACTCGCCATTTGCATTTGATTTCGTCAAGGTAGCGAGACTCGTCTTCAAATGCTCCCCAGTCGAAACGCACATGTATTTGTTTCGAGCTGCCCCGCGGATTAGTGGTCATTTCAAGGACCCGAGCGATGCGTGCAGCGGCAAAGCGACCGATCCCCTTTTCTCCGGTAACTCGCCTGCCTTTTCGAGTCTTCTTCTTGCGCAGCTTCGAGATAGTGGCTGGCTCCATCCAAGCCCCACGGATTACCTTCAGATCCATTCCGTCGCCATTGTCGGAAATTGTCACTGCGCCGTGGGCCGGCGTAAATGGCTCCTCAAACGTGATGGTGACCCTGGTGGCATCAGCGTCGTAGGCATTCTTGATTAATTCCTGGATGGCAATGACTTCATTTGAAATCAGATCCCGCCCGAGCGCCTGAATGATGCGCGCTCGGGGCCTAAATGTCGCCGAGCCGGATTTAGGGTTTACCGCCAATTTAAATATCCCGCCGTCAAAGTGAGGCTCATTTCACTCCTAATGTATGCATCCATCTTTATGCACGAGCATCTAGCTACGAGCCGATATCCATCCGTGATACCTTAGAAAACTATCTTACATTCCCACCGATTAGGGTCCGGATGACTGCCTTCATGACTGGCGGACAAACTGCATTTCCCAGCAGCTTGATCTTCTCGCGCCGCGTACCATGATTCAGCCCATGTTTAGCAGGGAACCCCATCGCGGCTCTGATTTCGGGAACTTGAAGCATGCGCATCTCATACCCCTTCTTTTTCTTTTTGGGGCGGACATATCCAAAACGATCGAGCGTCGTAAGGGTTCGCAATGGTACACGAGTCCGTTGCCAGCCGCCGGCCGCATCGGAGCCGTAGTAAACGATAAGGAACGCGGTCTTCTTCCCCACCACCCTGATTGCACGATTGGCGCGGCTGAGAGTTGCAGCAGCGCGGTTCTTCTTCCGCAGAGGCGAGAAATTGAAATGGCCGTTACGGTCGATGATTGACGCTGCAGTCTTTCTTTTCTTTATCGTCGGTTCGACAGATTGCGGAGTTTTCTCGCGATCGCACAAAATGAAGAGTCTTCGCCGAGATTGCGGTACCCCATGATCCGCGGCATTTATGACCTGTTCTCGCACCTCATAGCCAAGATTTCTGATGTCCTGTAACCACGATTTATATTTCTTCCAACTTCGCATGTGAACCACGTTTTCTATGACGATCCACCGCGGCATAAATGCCTTTGCAAATCGAACCACCTGGAACGCGGTTCGCCTGCTCTTTTCCGACCGAGGCGCATTTCCTTTGGCGCACGTGTGACTCGTGCACTCCGGGGAAGCGATAATAAGGTCCACCTTGTCAATCTTTTTTTTCAGCTCGCCCATCCTTACGTCTTCGCACTTTTGTTTCACAAATCGTACGTTGGGGAAATTATCCTTGTAGGTTTTTTTTGCCAGACCCCAGCAGTCAATTGCCGCGAGCACCTCAACACCGGCGGCCACCGCACCGGCGGAGCTACCACCGACGCCGGCGAATAAGTCTATTGCTTTTATGGGTTTATGCTTGTTCATTTAGTATTCGGTCCCGTCCGTGAACGCATAACTCTAGCACCTTCGCATATCTTACGCTACTTGGATTCTCGGGTTCTTTCTGTCTGGCCAGAACGATGTGTCGGAGACACTAAAGCCGGCATAACGCGGCTAAGGTTTCTGCGAATTAATTCTGTCGCTCCGCGCATTCGCGCTGCGCTTCAGCCTGCGGCGCAAGGAAGTGAAGGCTTTTTTTTCGTTACCCAGCCTTTAGCAAGTCCGCCGTGCTAAGCGCCCGCGGGCTTGCACAGACTTCGTTTCGCCTTCGGCTCAGTCCGGGATGAATCCCGGACCTGTAAAGCCACTGTGTCGTGCCGCTGGCACTGGAGTGTGGCGGGTTGAGCGTGTCGTCGTCCATAAAGAGCAGCAATTAGCACTTGGCAATTGGCAAGAGCAAAACCAAAGTGGGGACCTTGCTGCGGAGAACCAGCAATCGGCCCTTGGCCAGTCCGCAAAAGCAGAGCCCATGGAATCCAAAACTGCGGTCGTCTCATCGAATATCAGAGCTGGGCGGGTGTCGAGCCCACACACTTTGGATGGAGAAAAGGAAAGAAATGAAAATCGTAGCGTTGATCGCACGCATTCTGCTTGGCCTGATTTTCTTGGTATTTGGGATGAATGGTTTCCTGCACTTTATTCCGATGGGGCAGATGCCTTCAGGGACGGCGGGCCAGTTCCTGGGCGCCCTCTTCCAGTCCCATTACTTGTACGTAGTCAGTGCGCTGCAAGTCGCGGGTGGCGTGCTTTTGCTGGTGAACCGCTATGTGCCGCTGGGGCTGGTGCTGCTGGGCCCGGTGATCGTGAACATCCTTCTCTACCATGTGCTCATGGATAGAAGCGGCCTGCCCCTGGCGATCGTGGTCGTAATTCTTTGGGCCATTGTGGCCCTTCGGCAGCGGCAATACTTGTCTGGGATATTTGTGAAGAGAAGCAATTAGCAATTAGCAATTGGCAATTAGCCAAACCAAAAACCAAAACCTTACCGCTGATTACGCTGATGACGCAGATTGGGCAATGCCACACGGGCATGGGAGCCATCAATTTTAATTAATCTATTCCAGCCCTTCACGCCGTAGTAGCGCCAAGAGGTTGCGCGAACCGTGGACAACGCGAAGGATTTCAATTCCCTTGGCGAGTGGACGATAGAGGGCAAGCGTTCGTTGAAATCCAGCTATCCGAAAAACTCGTACAGATTCCAGACCAGGATGCTTCAGCCGCGAGTGCCAGCCCATCCCCGGGTTTGAGGCCAGGAGGGCAAAGGTCTCATGCGCCGCGACAAGAAAGCGATGTCCAAGAGCAGCGTTTGCTTTGTGGGCGAGATAGTAGGCCTGGTCGTCGAGGTCCTGGTCCGCTTTAGGGCGGATGAGGTAACGGGTACTCACTGGCTATTGGCGGACTCTTGCAGACGAGCGTCGAGCTGGCGATGCTTGCGTACCCAGTACTCGGACCCAATCTCAATCGGGTCGCCGGAGTTCAGGCCTTCCAGCGCCAGTGCTTCGAGTTCGTTTTCGGCGTCCTGATCAGCGCGCACCAGGAGTTCGATATATGCTTCCACCGTGATCCCTTGGGCCTTGGCACGGGAACGCAACGCGGTTTCGAGTTCGGGACGAATGCTAACATCCATAACCCGGATTCTACCATCCCCGGCAGTGTTGTTTGCTCTGGAAAAGAAGCAATTAACTGAAAGAGAAGCCGTTAGTACTTAGTCATTAGTACTTAGCTAAACCAAAAAAACCTTACCGCTGATGAACAGCAGTTAGCAATTAGCAATTGGCAATTGGCAAAACCAACCAACCCCCTTTTAACCACAGAGGACACAAAGGGGCACAGAGGAAAACC
>PLJN01000058.1 GCA_003140235.1 Acidobacteriaceae bacterium | reverse complement strand
GCGATATACGCTCATGTCGATGAAAGGAGAAAACGTCCAGATGTCCTCTTCGTTGCGGGAAAAGTGGCGTAGCGCTCCCGCCACCAGACCAGCCACAACGTTGACCGGCAGCGTGAGGTACTCGCCGTAAAACAACGCAGGAAACGCAAGCAGCGCGCCGCCCACGGTGCCGGCCATGCGTCCGCCCATGGCGCCGATCAGAATGGCCGCTTCAAAGCCCAGATCGGCAGCTCGGAAGTTTTTTACCGCACAGCGAATGTAGACGCCGATCGCGAAAGGAAGGCACGTGAACAAGACCAGCAGCATGGTGTCGCGCATCGAGCGATGTTGGCGAAACAATAGCTTCTTGAACTCAAGCGCGCGACCCAGTGCGCTGGCCACGGCCGTAGCCACGCCCATCTTGATGAGCAGAGTTATGAATAGTAACTGCAGGTCCACGGGTATATCTTTTCACGATTTGCCGAAATACCCTAAACTTTAGTGATTATCAGCATGCATTCTTCGCGACGCAATATGGCGATCATTTACCTTGCAGCCTGGCTACGGTCGTTTGCCATTGGCTTGCTCGGTGTGGTGCTGGGAGTCTTTCTTTATCGCGAAGGGCTTTCCACGATTGCCATTGGCCTGGTGATTGCTGCCGGTCTGGCCGGTGCGGCTGTGGGAACCGTTTTCGTAACTCTTGCCGCTGACCGCTTGGGGCGCAGAACAACGCTGTTCATGCTCTCGCTTTTGACCGTAGTCGGTACTCTCCCGTTGATCTTTCACGCGCATTTACCAGTCCTGGTGCCGCTTGCATTTATTGGGATGCTCAATGGCATGGGCACAGACCGCAGCGCAGCGTTCGCGCTGGAGCAGGCGGTCATTCCCGGGTTGGTCTCCGACGAAAAACGCACGTGGACTCTTGCCTGGTACAACATGGTGCTCGACGCGAGCGGTGCGCTGGGCGCGCTGGCCGCTGGTATTCCTTTTCTGGAACAAAGATTCTGGGGCTGGGACCTGGCTACTTCCTACCGGACACTTTTCCTGGGATGCGCCGCACTCAACGTCGTCAGCGGCGTGTTGTATTTGTTTCTTTCGGCAGACGTTGAAGTCGTTCAAGCGGGTGTGCCGAAGAAACACGTCGCCATTTCTCATGAAGCGAAGTCAACCGTAGCCCGGCTGGCAGCGCTGTTTGCGCTTGACTCCATGGGCGGCGGATTCCTGACGGACGCGCTGGTTTCCTACTGGTTCTTCCGGCGCTTTGGAATCGCCGAAAACAAACTGGGCCTTCTCTTCTTCGCAGTGCATGTCCTGAATGCCTTTTCGCACCTGGGAGCGGCCTGGCTGGCCAAGCGCATTGGTCTGCTCAAGACGATGGTCTTCACCCATCTGCCATCCAGCATTTTTCTGATTGCTGCGGCTTTTGCTCCGTCGGCCACGTGGGCCATTGTGCTGTTTCTGTTGCGGGAGTCGCTGGTGGAAATGGATGTGCCCACACGGCAATCCTATGTGTCGGCTGTGGTGCGCCCGAGCGAACGCACATTTGCCAGCGGCGTCACCAACCTGACGCGCAATCTCTCGTGGGCCGCTGCCTCATCGGTTGCCGGATTGTTCATGCAAAGGATCGCGTTCTCGGCGCCGCTGCTGCTTGGCGGAGGCTTGAAGATCGTGTACGACGTGCTGCTGTGGCGAGCGTTTCGTCATATTGTGCCTCCGGAAGAGAAGAAGTAGCATCAGCGTCTAGTGATAAAACGTGCCGGCGAGAACGCTGAGATGTCGGTCCCTGCCTGTCGTCCTGTGATCAGATTAGCGATGATGCGCGCGGTCACTGGAGCGAGCAGAATCCCGTTGCGGAAGTGTCCGGTGGCGATGAACACTCCGGGCGTGTCGGTCTCTCCCAGTAGCGGCAGATCGTCGGGACTTCCGGGCCGTAGTCCGGCCCAGCTCTCTTCTACTGGCAGGCTTCCCAAATCGGGAATGAGCTGCGCGGCGGCGCGGTGGAGCTGATGGATCACATGCGGCTCGACGGTGTGATCGTATCCCGCATCTTCCACCGTGGCGCCAATCAGGATTCTGCCTGAACTGCGCGGAACAAGATAGACATCGGGCGCAACTACTGAGTGCTGCAGCAGGTCCGGCTGTCGCGGACGCAAAGACAGCATCTGGCCTTTTCTGGGCCTGGCGGGCTGGCCAGCCCACGCTCCCCGACAGTTGACCGCCGCTCGCGCTATGTGACGCGTCCAGCCGACAATCACTTCGACGCGCTCACCGTTGCGCCGCATCGCCGTTACTTCAGCGTTGCCGTGAATTGGGATTTCCTGCTTGCGCGCGGCAGCCAGGGCGGCCTGCATCAGAAGGCGGGGATCAACGCTATCCTCCTGGACAAAGTAAGGCGTGCCAGCGGCCGGGTGCACGGCCGGTTCCAGCCGATGCAGTTCTTCGGTCGAAAGCTCTAGGTGATGCGGCGGTGGCTCCGATACTGGAAGAAAGGAGATTGTCCCCTGGCGGCGCAAATCAACTTGAATGCCAGAAGCGTCTTCGAGCTTCCGCACAAAATCCGGATACAGACTGGCACTTTCAAAAGCCAGCGGACGCAACGGAACAGGAGTCTCCGGAGCTGCGGGCGCAAGCATTCCCGCCGCAGCAGACGATGCTTCCCTGCCCGGCTCGCCCCGGTCCAGCACCATGACTTGGGCTCCGCGCGCATGCAGCTCGAGCGCCAGCGATACGCCGATGATCCCAGCGCCGGCAATGATGACGTCCCAAGTCTTTTCCACTGGTCTATTTTATGGGATGGGGACGGCAAGCCCGATCATGAGACGGTCGATTTTATACATCCCGCGCACACTCCGGGAGCATCAAACAATGACCGGCGGTTTGGCCGATTGGGCGGGGGCTATGTAGTGCATTAGTACCCCCCTGGCGACCCTGAATTCATTGACATAGAAGCGGATATGCTGGAACATTGACTTCTAAGCACTGAAAAAATCATTTTGGAGTAATCATGTCTGAAATACCCCCGAACACTGGCGAGACGTCGATGACGAGCAAGATTCTCATGGCGGCTGGCGGAATTTATGTAGTGGCCTCGATTGTCCTGATGGTCATGCTTTTTGGCCGCATCGATGACCTGAAGAAAGATCAGGCGGCCTCGCAAGCCACATTGCAAAAGCAACTGCAACACAAGATTTCGGAGAACAACATTCAAACCAGGGCTTCTCTGGACTCGCTAGCCCAGCAAGTGGGCGTGACCAAGCAGCAGATGGCGCGCGGCACCGCCCAGTTCCAGGCCAAAGAAAGGGCCACGGAAACGCGTCTGGCTGCGGACGAAGAACAGACCAAGCAGCAACTTGGCGCGGTTTCCGGAGAAGTGGTCGGAGTCAAGACCGAGGTAGGCAAAGTCCAGACCGACGTTACCGATACCCGGAATGATCTCGCCGCTACCAAGACCAGACTCGAACGCGCTGTTGGTGACCTGAGCAAGCACAGCGAGCTCATCGCCACCAATCACGATGAACTCGAAATGCTCAAGCATCGTGGTGACCGCAATTATTATGAGTTCACCCTCAACAAGGGCAAGGACCCAACCCGCTTATCAACCGTGAGCCTTCAGCTTAAGAGTACTGACAAGAAAAAGAGCAAGTTCACGATTTACGTGCTGGCTGACGACAAGAAAATCGAGAAGAAGGACCGGACCATCAACGAGCCGCTGCAGTTCTACGCCAGCAAAGACCGCGGCTTGTATGAAGTCGTGATCAACAGCGTGGACAAGAACACCGTCAGCGGATACATGTCCACTCCGAAAGTGTCTGTAGCCAGCGGCCCCGCAGCGGCGCAGTCCCAATAACGTCATCGCTGGTAAATAAATTCGGCCGGGGCAGAGAATCCCCGGCCATTCTTTTTGCTTTCCCGCTCGGTGCGCTTCCGTCAGGCTCCGGTGCCGTGGCATTTCTTGAATTTCTTGCCCGAGCCGCAGGGGCAACGGTCATTGCGGCCCACCTTGGCGTTGCCGCGCACCACCGTTTGCGGAGTGGGGCTATTGGTGGCGCCCGCCATGCGTGCCTGCTCCAACTCACGTTTCTTGCTGCGCTGGAACTGCTCTTCAATATCGTCGACGGAAGTCTGGGCCCGGTGCCGTTGTGGTTGCGGCTGTGCAGCATCGGCTGTGGGCTGTCTGGCTGCGTTCGGACTGGAATCAATAATCTCCAGATGGAAGAGGTAACGGGCAGTCTCCTCCTGAAAACGCAGCATCATGGCCTCGAACATATCGAAGGATTCGCGCTTGTACTCCACCAGCGGATCTTTCTGGGCATAACCGCGCAGACTGATTCCCTCTTTCAGGTGGTCCATGCTCAGGAGATGGTCTTTCCACTGAGCGTCCAGAATACTGAGCATGAGCATCCGCTCGTGGTAGCGCATGGCATCGGGGCCCAGTTGCTTTTCCTTGGCGTCGTAAATGAGATGGAGCTTTTCAAAGATTGCGTCACCCAACTCAGCGCGATTGAGCTTGTCGGGATCAATGCCCTGTTTGGCGAAGTCCAGAGAAAACATGTCGAGCAGATACTTGCGCAGCCCGTCGATGTCCCACTGATCAGCGTGCGCCTCTTTGGGAACAAAGCGGTCCAGGGCTTCTCCGACCATGCTACCGACGTAGTCTTCGAGGATGAGCTCTTTCTGGTCCACGCCTGTCAGCAGTTGGCGGCGCAGCCCGTAGACCGCGGTGCGCTGCTTGTTCATCACGTCGTCATATTCCAGAACATGTTTGCGCGACTCAAAGTGTTGCGCTTCCACCGCTTTTTGCGCGGCCTCAATGCGGCCGGAAATCATGCGCCCCTCGATGGGCACGCCCTCTTCCATGCCCAGACGTTGTAGCAGAGTGGACACCCAGGCGCGCGCGAAAATGCGCATCAGGTCGTCTTCGAGCGAAAGATAAAATCGCGAGGAACCAGGATCACCCTGGCGGCCGGCGCGTCCGCGAAGCTGGTTGTCGATGCGGCGTGCTTCGTGCCGCTCGGTGGCCAGAATGTGCAGCCCGCCGACTTCGACTACTGTCTTGTGATCAGCGTCTGTTTCCGCTTTGTAGCGAGCATACATCTCGTTCCACTGCCCTTTGGGACACTGGTATTCGATGCCGTTGTAGTAGAAGACGATCATTTCCTGGCTGTCCTGCTGTAGGACAACTTCGCCTCCGGCAGCACGCAGTTGCTGGGCAATGCCCTTCTTGACGGCCTCTTGCCGGGCCATGAATTCGGGATTTCCGCCCAGCAAGATGTCCGTACCACGGCCGGCCATGTTGGTGGCGATGGTAACTGCGCCAGCCCGGCCCGCCTGGGCCACAATTTCCGCTTCGCGTTCGTGATATTTGGCGTTCAACACCACGTGCTTCACGCTTTTTTTCTTGAGAATCTCGGACAAGCGCTCAGACTTTTCAATGGAAGTCGTGCCCACAAGAATGGGCCGATTCTCATCATGGGTCTTCAGGATGTCGTCCGCGACCGCGAAGTATTTTTCTTTCTCCGTGCGGTAGATGACATCGGGATGTTCAATGCGGCGCATAACCATGTTAGTGGGAATCACGACGACCTGCAGTTTGTAAATCTTGTCGAACTCCGCGGCTTCCGTTTCCGCCGTTCCGGTCATGCCCGCCAGCTTCTTGTACATGCGGAAATAATTCTGGAACGTGATGGTAGCCAGCGTCTGGGTTTCACGCTCGATCTTTACGCCTTCCTTGGCTTCCACCGCCTGGTGCAGTCCGTCGGACCAGCGGCGGCCGGGCATCATGCGGCCGGTGAACTCGTCCACGATAATGACTTCGCCGTCCTTGATCACATACTCAACGTCGCGCCGGTAAAGAGCATGGGCTTTTACGGCGGTTTCCACGTGGTGCTTGAGACTCCAGTTTTCCTGGTCGGCAATATTTTCCACGCCCAGCAGCTTTTCAACTTTTTCCCAACCTTCGTCGGTGATGGTGGTGTTCTTATGTTTTTCGTCGACGACGAAGTCGCCGGTATAGATCTTCGGCTCGCCGGGCGCGGTATCAACCTCTTCGCCCTTCTCCAAATGCGGGATGATGCGGTTCACGCGCTCGTACTTGTCGGTGGATTCTTCGCTCGCGCCACTGATGATGAGGGGCGTGCGGGCTTCGTCGATCAGGATCGAATCNNGTGCGGGCTTCGTCGATCAGGATGGAATCCACTTCGTCGACAATGGCGAAGTTGTGGCCACGCTGCACACAGTCCTTCAGGTCAAACTTCATGTTGTCGCGCAGATAGTCGAAACCGAATTCGTTGTTGGTGCCGTAGGTCACGTCGGCGGCGTAGGCTTCGCGGCGCTCCTCGTCGTCCAGTTCGTTCACGATCACGCCAACGCTCAGACCTAGAAAACGGTAGAGTTTGCCCATCCACTCGGAGTCGCGTTTGGCGAGGTAGTCGTTGACCGTCACCACGTGGACGCCCTCGCCTGCCAAAGCATTCAGGTAGACCGGAAGGGTCGCTACCAGGGTTTTGCCTTCGCCGGTCTTCATTTCGGCGATCTTGCCCTGGTGCAGCACCGTTCCGCCGATCAACTGAACATCGAAGTGGCGCATGTTCAGCACACGCTTGCCGGCTTCACGGCAAACGGAGAAGGCTTCTGGAAGAAGCTCGTCCAGGACCTCCTTGCGGGCGGCCAGACGCGCGGTTTCGTCCTCGATACCTTCGAGGCGCTCGCGGATGCGCTTGCGGAATTCGTCGGTTTTAGCGCGCAACTGTTCGTCTGTGAGTTGCTCGGTCTGCGCATTGAGCACGTTCACCTGGTCCATGCGCGGACGCAACCGTTTTACCTCACGTTCATTGCTGGTGCCAAAAACTTTGGCGAGTGCTTTCTGGATCAATTTCCGTCCTTTTTAGTGAGAAGAGGGCTTCGCTAAAAGCCTAACATATAGATGCTAAAGGCTGTGTGAAGAAGCAAGCGTCGATTTAGGACCAACCTACCCTGCTGATCCGCGCTGATCACACAGATCAGTGGAGATTGCTCGACGCGGCCGCGACCACGAAGACAATGATCATGAAGAGAATAACGATAACCATCAGACCACAGCTGACCCACCCCAGGATGATGCCGGCTTTTGCCATGCCCTCACCGGTAAGCCGACCTCCACTGGCGCGGATTTTGCCGCGTGCAACGTTTCCCAGGATGATGGCCGGAATGCCGGCAAAAATGCCTAACCCAGCCAGCGACAAAATACCAAAGATCATGCTCAGCATGGCGGTCGTCTCATCCTGCGTACGTAGGACTGGTGCTTGCGGATAGGCCACGACCGGAGCAACGTATCCGGCGGGCATATCTCCAGAAGGAGGCGGAGCAACGATTTGCTGCTGACCAACGCTGGTCCCACACTTCGCGCAAAACGCTGCCGATGGGGGAGCATCCTCACCACAATTTGGACAAAACATAGAGTCTCACTCCTACGCGGGGGCAGCCCGAAAACTAACTTGTTTCACTGGAAATAGCAACAATTCAGAAAAAGCATCTGTTCGTTTTCGGACAGCCCTATTCCGTTACCGGACGAGAACATAGGTCTCCAAGGATTGGTTCTCCTTCTGTTTCAAGCACTTAAGCCACAGACAGTTCGGGCCGATAAATGCATATTGTCATTACTGTATGCGCCGTGAAACAGAGAATTACGCCATGCATCAGCCAGCACAACCCATGATCAACATCTCCGAGCGCCCGCACGTCCTGGTGGCGGAAGACCAGGAGGACGTGATCGCGGCGCTCCGCCTGCTCTTAAAGAACAATGGATATGATGTGGATTTTGTAAGGTCCCCCGCGGACGCGCTCATCCGTCTGCGCAGCGGAAACTTTGACGCTATTTTGCTCGACCTGAACTACAGCCGTGACACGACTTCCGGCACCGAAGGCCTGGAACTGCTTTCACGCGTGCAGGAACTGGACAACACTCTGGCCGTAGTCGTGATGACGGCCTGGGGATCCGTCGAACTGGCGGTCAAGGCCATGCATCGCGGGGCCTGTGACTTTGTCCAGAAGCCGTGGGACAACGCGGAATTGCTTAAAGTCCTAGACCAGCAGATACAGCGGTCCAAGACCATGCGCAAGAAGCTAGAGCAGGACCAACGGGAACAGCAGGAAGCGGCGCAAGTCCAGCGATCGCTGATGCCCGGTGAAATCAACGCCCCCAACGGATTGACGATTGCCGCGTCTTCGCAGTCGGCCCGGACCGTAGGCGGCGATTACTATGACGTGATACCAATCGGCGAAGAGCGCATCGCCATTTGTATTGCCGACGTAGTGGGTAAAGGATTGGCGGCGGCGCTGCTAATGTCCAATTTACAAGCGGCGGTGCGGATGCTGGCCCCGCACATTGATCATCCGAAGGAACTCTGCAACCGCGTGAACGATGTAATCTCGTCCCATGCCGTGCCGGGCAAGTTCATCACCTTCTTTTACGGAGTGATTGACGGCAAGCAAATGCGGATGACCTACACCAATGCCGGACACAACTGGCCCATTCTGGCTCGCGCCAGCGGCCCGTGCGAACGGCTCAGCAGCGACGACGTGGTCCTGGGAACGGTCCGCGGATGGGAATACCACGAAAAAGAAGTAGACCTGCAAACCGGCGACCGGTTGGTACTGTTTACTGACGGCATCACGGAAGCTGCCAATGCCGGCGGCACCGAACTCGGCGAAGACAACCTGGTCGGTCTGGTGACGAAAAACATTCAGCTACCGGCCGCTGAATTGAAAGACAGTATTCTGCAATCCACTCTGGCGCACTGCAACAATGTGCTGGTTGACGATGCAACGTTGATCGTAGTCGCCGTCCAGTAAATTCCGGCGCAATCAGCCGCGCCGCCTGCCTTTTGCTACACATTTGTTTTAAGCTATGAGTGCTGGAGGCAACGTGCTGAATACATTGTCGGCGATTGCAGGCATTGTGCTGATTGCAATGGTGCTGTGGGAGACCTTTGAAACCATCGTGCTGCCCCGTCGTGTGACCCGGCAACTTCGCCTCACGCGATTGTTCTATCGGGTTACGTGGCAATTCTGGGTGTCCCTGGCCAACCTTCGCAGCACCAACAAGAAACGCGATTCTCTATTCAGCTTTTACGGACCTCTTTCGTTGCTGTTTCTGCTGGCTGCGTGGGCGGTGGGCCTGGTGCTTGGTTTCGCACTGGTGCATTACGGAGCCAACACCCAACTCTCCGGAACTGTTCTGCCCAGCCGCTTTGGGAATGATCTGTACATGAGCGGGACCACTCTGTTTACGCTGGGACTGGGAGACCTCACTCCAACGGCGCCGCTGGCCCGGTTTATCACGGTGCTGGAAGCTGGAATTGGGTTTGGTTTTCTGGCTTTGGTGATTGGCTATCTGCCGGTGTTGTATCAATCGTTCTCTCGCCGGGAAGTCACTATTTCCCTGCTGGATGCCCGTGCCGGAACTCCTCCAACGGCGTATGAATTATTTCGCCGACACGTCGGGCCCGAGGGCGTGGAAGAGATGGCTGATATCCTGCGCGACTGGGAACACTGGGCTGCCGACCTGATGGAAAGCCATCTCTCTTATCCGGTGCTAGCCTATTACCGCTCGCAGCACGACAACCAATCCTGGCTGGGATCGTTGACGGCCGTGCTCGACACCTGTGCCCTGGCCCGCGCTGGACTGCAAGGCGTGTGCGAATATCAGGCACGGATGACATTTGCCATCGCGCGTCACGCGCTAGTGGACCTGAGTCAAATTTTCAGCGCGCGGCCCGCAGAACAAGGTTTGTACGATCGCATGCCTCCGGAAGCACTGGCGAGCCTGCGCCAAGGTCTGCAGGAATTAGGTTTCCCGCTGAGTGACGCCGGCGTTGCCAAATTAGAGGAAATCCGCCGGCAGTATGAACCCTTTGCCATTTCGCTGGCAGGATATTTACGGATCGACTTGCCGCCCTGGGTCAGGCGCGAAGGCCTGAAAGACAACTGGCAGACGAGTTCGTGGAAGCCACGGTCAACAACCTGCGCGACGGTCAAGCCGACGGAAGAACACTTCTAGGTCTTTCGCGCTTATGTCTGGCGCGCAGATGTCTCGCGATGCCAGCGACGACCGCGCTACAATTCCTGTATGGTCACTGCACTGATCGAAGAATCTTCTTACGCCGAGATTGTTCGGCGTCCCCTGCGCCCGCAGGAATGCGCCCTGGTGGTGATTGATATCCAGGAGCGGCTGCTGGTGGCGATCCACGAAAGAGAACGATTGGTCCGCAACGCCAAGCTGCTCGTCCGTTTGGCCAACATTCTTGGCCTGCCGGTGCTGGTGAGCACGCAGTACGTCAAGGGCTTGGGACCCACCACGCCTGAGATCATGTCCCTGCTTCCCGGAGTCGAGCAATTGGACAAGTTGGAATTCGGCTGCTTCGGCAACGGCGATTTCTGTTCTGCAACCGCCAAACTGGCCGGCAGAGGCACTCTACTGCTATGCGGCATGGAAGCGCATATCTGCGTAATGCAAACGGCGCTGGGCGCGCTTACCCAGGGACACATCGTGCACGTCGCCGCAGACGCCGTCGGTTCGCGCACAGAATTGAATTGGAAGCTCGGACTGGGCCGCATGAAATCAGCAGGAGCGGTGATCTCTTCCACAGAGATGATGATCTATGAGTTGCTGGGACAGTCAGGAACACCGGCGTTCAAAGAAATGCTGCAGTATCTGAAGTAGTTAGTACTTAGTATTTGGTACTTAGCGAACCGGGGCCGTTCGCGTCTGTCGCTTTTCAATTACCCAATTACCAATTTACCCAATTACCCAATTTTTCTAAGCCGTCGGCTTCACTCGAACAACCGTCACCTTGCTGAAGCCTTCTTCAAACGATGGGGCTTTCAGCTTCGCGGCCATGCGCTGGACCAGTTCTTCCTTTACCTGACGATCGCGTTTGCGATTGCGTTCCAGGCAGACCTCCAGAGGGACATCAAAAAACACCGCATGGACGTCATAGCCAAAGCTTCTCGACATTTTGATCCATTGCCGGCGCTCATTCGGCGCCAGGTTGGTGGCGTCTACATAATTCCAGGGCATGCGGGCGATCAGCCGGGCGCGCAGCAAAGAGCGCAGAGTCGAGAAGACCAGTCCTTGATACCGCTGCTCGGTAATGTCATCGAAAAGAATGGTGCGCAGCATGTCGCTGGACAGCGGGGTGACCCCACGGCGCTTAAACCATGTGGTCTTGCCCGATCCAGGTAATCCGATCGCCAAAACCACCACACCCTTCGACGGCCGCGCGGATTTCGCCGCCTGTGCGGGTTTCTGTTCGGGCGTTCCCGGCGGAGGCGTGGACGGCGACTCTGGCTGGACTTCAGTTTCTACTCTTCGCCTGGCCGCCGGAGCGGGCGCGGCGGAGTGGTCCTCCACCGCGGAATCAGCGGCGTCGGAGTGATAAGCAGGAACAATAGGCTCCGGATGGAGAGCGTCCACGGGAGGTTTTTGCTGGCCAACCTTGCCGGTTGCCTCAGTCTCGTTGCCCGGTTGGTTCTTCTTGCGGCGCTTCATGCGCTCACGCACCCAATTGCGCATGACTCGTGTTTAACACACTGGCCGGAACAGTTGCAACCGTCCGCCATTGACTCGCGTGGCACCGGCGGCCTGAGAGTTTCTCCGACGAATCACTTGAGCGGCTATTTGCGCTTGCTGGCGCATTAAATTGCTATAATTCCCGGCATCCTGGATATCGGCAATGTTTTTGCCAGCCGGTAGTGGAATCTCGCATTAGGAGAAGTCATGCGCAAGCAACTATGGGCACTCCTTTCAATGATTGGACTCGCTGGATCGAGCGCGCCTGCTTCGGCCCAGGTGTTGAAGGGATCGACGTCGCCGGACCAAAAAACCGAGAGCCAGATAAAGGCGTCGAAGGCACAGCAGGAAAAGAACGCCGCCACAAAGCAGGCCGAAATCCACAAGGCGGGAAAAGGCAGCACGTCTGACAGTTCCATAAAGCTCGATAAGAGAAACAAAGAGACCAAGAACAAGACTGCAAAGACAGATATCGAGCTAAAAAACCAAAAGAACGCTGCTCAGCAAAAGACCGACAAGCAGATCAAACTCAACAAGGCTACAGCGGCGCAAAAGGCCCAGAAAGCGCAACAGGGACGGCCAAAATAATTGGGTAAATGAGTAATTTGGCAATTGGGTATTGAAGTTTGCGACTGGCGGTTTCCCATTACCCACTTACCAAATTCCCCAATTACTCAATCTCGTCCAGCCGATGCCCTTCTCTCTATTCCGCCGCCGCAGTCCAGCCAGCGCTTTGGAAGAGGCGCTGAAGGAAATGCGGACCGCCGCGTTCTTTGCGCCCACACCCTGGGCCGTCTGCCGGCAGATGCTGGAGTTGGCCAATGTCGGGCCCGGTGATCTGCTGTACGATCTGGGGTCCGGGGACGGACGCATTCCCATCATGGCAGCACAGGAGTTCGGCGCCAGCGCGGTGGGGATTGAGCTGGATGAAAAACTGCGCCGCCATGCAGAAGAGAAGACCCGCGAATATGGGCTAAACGAGCGCGTCGCTTTCCGCTCAGAGGATTTCTTCAAGACTGATCTGCACAAGGCCACTGTGGTTACGCTCTATCTCCTCACACAGGTCAACGGATACCTGGGGCCGCGTATGGCCAGCCACTTGGCCAAAGGAGCGCGTGTGGTCTCGCTCGATTACGAAGTCCCAGGCTGGCGCCCGGAGAAAACGGCCGACGTAAAATCAGAAGGCAATGTGGAATACAAGCTGTTTCTCTACCGGCGGTGAAGTGACGAACAGCCGTGCTTGCAGTAAGATTCCACATTCTTTGAAACTTAGGGCCGTTTACGGGCTCTAATTTCAGAACACCTGAAAATGAAAGGGGATTGCCTTTGAATGTGACTCGTAGAATCTCAATTCTGGCTGCGGCGCTCGTTCTGACCGCCGGCCTGCATGCCCAAAACAAACCGCTACGCGTGGGGATGATTCCTGACGCCGGCGCCACCGCTGCTTCCGTATCGGAGAAAGCGCCGTTACAAGCGTACCTGACCAAGGCGTTAGGCCGTGACGTCGAACTGATTATCCCAACCAACTACAACGCAACCGTCGAGGCCCTGGGCAATGGCTCGCTCGACTTTGCTTACCTGGGCGGACTGACTTTCGTCAAAGCTCACGCGCAATTCGGCGTGGTGCCTCTGGTGCAGCGCTCCAGTGACCTGCAATTTCACTCGCTGTTCATCACCGGGACGAGTTCGTCCATCCACTCACTGAAGGACTTAAAGGGCAGGAACTTTGCCTTTGGCGACATTAACTCCACCAGCGGACATCTGATGCCGTTTTCCGAATTGAAGCAAGCCGGCATTGACGCTGACACGGACCTCCATTTCCGCTACACCGGAAGCCATCCGGCCACGGCGAAAGCAGTAGAATCGGGCGCGGTGGATGCCGGCGCGCTGGACGAAACTGTTTACAACTCCATGATTGCCGACGGCAAGCTGGACAAAACCAAAGTCCGCGTGTTCTACACCAGCAAACCGTTTGTCGATTATGTCTGGGTGGCCCGCAAGGACATTGACTCGGCCACGCAGGAAAAACTTACCCAGGCTTTCACGCGGCTCAAGGAAGGTCAGGACGACGAAATCCTGAAAATCCTGCGCGGGAAATCTTTTGTCCGGGCCAACAACCAGGAGTACGACGCATTACGGGCCGTCGCCCAACAATTGAAAATGCTTTGACTGGATGGGGCGTGCTCAGTTTGAGCATCCGCCTTCGCCCAGTTCGGGCCTTGTGATAACCATGCTAGAGATACGGGACTTAGTCGCTGCTCCAGCCCGCAAAGTTGCGCCGGTGTTGCAAGGCGTGTCGTTGCAGGTGGGCCGTGGAGAGAAGGTCGCAATACTTGGCCCGAGCGGGGCCGGCAAGACGACCTTGTTTCGCGCCATCAGCGGCTTTGTCCCCGTACTCTCTGGGTCGATTACCGTGGACGGAGTTTCCGTGCAAGGACTGCGTGGCGCGCGTCTTCGCGACTTGCGCCGGCGAATCGCCCTGATCTCTCAACGCCACGACTTGGTGGACCGTCTTCGAGTCCATCAAAATGTGATGGCCGGTGCTCTCGGCCGCTGGTCAACACTGCACGCGTTACGTTTTCTTTTACATCCCAAGCCCGACGAGCTTGATGAAGCCGCGCGTGCCCTTGACCGCGTTGGCATTCCGCAAAAACTAAAATCTCGCACCTCCGATCTTTCCGGCGGTGAGCACCAACGTGTCGCAATTGCTCGCGCTCTTGTGCAACATCCGCTACTCCTGCTGGCTGACGAGCCTGTAGCGTCGCTCGATCCGGAGTTGAGTGGACAGATACTTTCCCTGCTGACCAGTCTGGCCCAGGAAAACGGCTTCGCGCTTCTCTGCTCATTGCACCAGCCGCACCTCGCGCACCAGTACTTTGACCGCATCATTAAATTCGAAGCAGGAAAAATTCAGCAGGACGGACCGCCGTCCAAAGCGGAAGTCCGCGCATGACGCCTGGATGGGAAAGCGCGCTCTCGCAGTTGCGGCAGTTCTATCCGCCTGATTTGTCTCCCCAATACCTCAAGGCCCTTGTCGTCCCCTTACTGGAGACACTACAGATTGCCGCGGCGGCAACGTTCCTGGTGATCGTGTTTGGCTTGCTGCTCTCGCTCTATGTCGGCGCTCGACTGCCCGGTGCGCGCCTGCTATATGCACTGATGACTTGCGTGCGCGCCGTGCCCGATCTCACTCTGGCCATTTTTTGCGTGATCATGTTTGGGCTAGGCAAGGCTGCCGGCATGGTGGCCTTGACCATTTTTTACACCGCCGCCACGGGAAAAGTTTTTGCCGACCTGTTTGCCTCCGCCGATCCAGGACCGGTCGAAGCCTTGCAATCTACCGGGGGTGGGCGGGTTGCCGTGGCGCTGGTTGGATTGTTACCACTACGGCTGAATGACTTGCTGACTTATGGAGCTTATCAACTTGAAAGCGTGGTTCGCGCCGCGACGATCGTAGGCGCCGTCGGCGCAGGTGGTCTGGGCACAGAATTGTACGGCGCCATCATCAATTACGAATATCCGCGCGCCGGTACGCTGATTCTGATCCTGGTAATGGTGGTGGCGGTGGTTGACCGGCTGGCCTGGCTTGTACGGAGATACCCTAAATTCCTGCTGGTCCTGGCTGTTGTGGGAGTCGCTTCTGTTCTCATGAACCGGCCGCACATGGTCCCGCTAGCGTATGCCATCGGTCGGTTCCGTTCGATGCTTCCTCCTCAAGCGCCGGACCATCTCGAACGTGTGCCGGGGTTGGTGGGCGAAACCTTGCTCATGGCCTTTGGCGGCACGCTGCTGGCCACGATTCTGGCTGTGCCGCTGGGAGTGGCAGCCGCCAGAAATCTTTCTCCCGTCTTCGTCTACTTTCCCGCGCGGCGCTTTCTGGAGTTTCTGCGTTCCGTACCTGAAGTTGCCTGGGGACTGGTGTTGATGGGTGTCGCGGGATTGGGCCCGAAGATCGGAATCCTTGCACTGGGTTTACACAGCGCAGGTAGTCTGGGCAAACTGTTCGCCGAGTCGTTGGAGAATGTTCCACCAGAGCCAGTACTGGCAATGACGGCAACGGGAGGATCGCGCATCGCGATAACCAGCTTTGCTCATCTGCCTCTGGCGTTTGCTCCCATGGTGGTCCACAGTTTATTTCGCCTGGAATGGAACATGCGCGCCGCCGCCGTGGTAGGAATGATCAGCGCCGGAGGAATCGGCCAGGCCCTTTTCAACGCGCAGCAGCTGTTTCACTATCGAGAGATGGTCTGGTACCTGATCGTAACGTGGGCCCTGGTGATGCTGACAGATGCGATCAATACTCGCGTACGCAAACATTGGAGAGTTTCCGAGGTGATAGTGCGATGAGCGAAAAGCCAATGGTTGTCATCACGCATCGCGTCCATGAAGAGGTGAAAACTCTTCTCAATACAACGTGCATCGTCATCTGCAATGAATCCGTCGAGAGCTGGCCGAAGGAAAAACTCGCAGAGCTAGCAACGCAAGCCGACGCCCTAATGGTCTTTATGCCGGACAGCGTAGACGAAGATTTTCTGGCACGATGTCCGCGGCTCAAGATCATAGCTGCGGCGCTCAAGGGTTATGACAATTTCGATGTTGCCGCATGCACCCGCCGGGGCATTTGGTTTTCGATTGTGCCCGATCTGCTTTCCGTGCCCACGGCGGAACTGGCGCTGGGTTTGATGCTAGGGATTACTCGAAACATCGCCGAGGGCGACCGGCTGGTCCGCGGAAGTTTTCAAGGCTGGAGGCCCGTGCTTTACGGCAGCGGGCTTAACGGCCGGGTCATAGGCATTGTGGGAATGGGCAAGCTGGGTCGTGCGCTGGCGCGTCTGCTCTCTGGCTTCGATTCCGAGGTGCTGTACGCAGATCCAGCGACGCTGGCAACTGAAGAAGAGGCACATCTGCGCGTCCGCCGCATGGAGATGAACGCGCTGCTGGCACTGAGCGATATCGTGGTGACGCTGCTGCCGCTGACCGACTCAACTTTGCATTTCATAAATGCTTCAGCGATTGCTCGCATGAAGCGCGGCATTTATTTGGTCAACGTGGGCCGGGGCTCTGTGGTGGATGAGAACGCAGTGGCTGACGCGCTAGACCGCGGCCATCTTGCCGGCTACGCGGCCGACGTTTTCGAGATGGAAGACTGGGCGCGGCAGGACCGTCCGCAAACCGTCAACCCTCGCCTGCTTCTGCACGCTGATCGTACTCTGTTCACGCCGCATCTTGGTTCAGCGGTGGACCGCGTGCGTCTGGAAATCGAGTTGGCTGCAGCTCGCAACATTCTTCACGCGCTCAACGGCGAACGACCACCAGACGCGCTGAATGAATTGGCCTAGGTGATGTGCGGATCACGCCGATCAGGGGACCGAGAAAAACACGCGACGTAGAGACGCGGCATTGCCGCGTCTCACTCTTCGCCTCGGCACAATTCTCGGATCCACGATGGCAACCCCACGGCATTGTGAAACGCGACGATTTACGTGGACTCCAAGAGTGAGACGTGGCAATGCCACGTTTCTACGCTGCGGTTTTCGTGTTTGCGTCCATCCCGGAGAAGCAAGACTCAAAATTAAGGCTGCATTCTGAAAGCGCCCGGCGCCAACATTCCCAGCGCCAGGCTCTTGCCCGTCTTGTCATCCGTGCCGACCCGCGCCTGGGGAATTTTAGGCTCTTCGACCGGAGCATGCTCGCAAGTTTCTTTCGGTTCGGTGCCTTCGATGAAAGCGGCCTCATACGAATCCGGACAGGCCGGTGTGGAAATGAGATTCGTCTTCTTATCCAGCCTCACGGTCACAACTCCCGGCGGAGGCGCAAATGGTTTCACGTCTTTGTAGCGGGAAAGCGTTGCCGCTTTCTTCATGAACATGGCCCAGATGGGCGCGGCGGAATGTGCGCCTTGCAAGTTGAGATCGCTGTAATCGTCAAAGCCGACCCATACGATGCACAGTAAATGATCGGTGTATCCGGCAAACCAGCCATCGTGCGACGTTCCGGTCTTCCCTGCCCCCGGACCAGTGAAGCCCAGACTTCGTACGTCGGCGGCCGTGCCTGTGTTCAAGACCTCTTCCATCATGTTGGTCGTCACATACGCCGCGCGCGGATCGAGCACCTGGTCTTTCGCCGGCGCGGAGTTTTCCAGCACGTTGCCTTGTGCATCGCGCACGGAGTTGACCATTGTGGGATTCACTCGCACGCCGCCGTTCGCGAACACGGTATAGGCCCCGGCCATCTGCAAAGGCGTGGCGTCATAGGCGCCCAGCGCGATCGACGGCGTGGGTTTCACGGAAGAAATTCCCGCGTTCCTGGCCAGGTCAACAACCTGGTCGTAACCAACCATCTCGGCCAGTTTCACTGTTGCGTTGTTGAGCGAATGGGCCAGCGCTTCGCGCGCGATTACTTGTCCGCGATATTCGTTGTGAAAGTTTTTCGGAGCGTAGACCCGGTTGCCATATTGATAAACAGACTCCGTGTCATTGAGTACCGTGGCTTCCGTGAAAGCCGGCTGCTTTCCATCGAGTGCCGCTTTCAATGCCGCCGCGTAGACAAACGGTTTGAAAATCGAACCCGTCGGACGATTCGCCAACGCATGGTTTAACTGGCTGGTGCCGTAATTTCTGCCGCCCACCAGGGCAACGATTTCTCCGGTGTGGGGATCTATCGCCACCAGCGCTATTTCCGCACGGGGGCCAGGTGTGATCTGGACTTCCGTTTTGGCGTTTTTGCCCTTGCCTGATTTCGTCTTTTTCGTGCGCAGGGCCGCGATGCGTTGGTCAATTTGTCCCGCGCCCACGCTCACAGCATCGGCTGCCGCTTTTTGCAGATCAGGATCAAGCGTTGTGTAGACCCGCAGGCCGTTGCTGTTGAGTTCATCTTCGCTGTGGTCCGCCAGCAGCGATTCGCGCACCATATCAACGAAATACGGAGCATCACTGGCCTCAATGTTGAGTGGGGCAAGTTTCAAAGGAGTCGCTTTCGCCTGATCGCCTTGCTCACGCGTGATGGCGCCGGTTTCCACCATGGACTGCAACACGAGATTGCGGCGCTCCAGTGCCTGGTCGGGATGGCGGAATGGTGTCAGCCTGCTGGGCGCCTGAATAATGGCCGCCAGCAGCGCGCACTCCTGCAGATTCAGGTTCTTGATGTCTTTGCCGAAGTAAGCCTGCGACGCTTCGCCCATCCCGTCGATGGAAAACGACCCGCGCTGCCCCATCGGCACCCAGTTTACGTAGGTTTCAAAGATCTGTTGCTTGGAAAAGCGCTTCTCAAGTTGCAGGGCAATCACAATCTGCGCCAGCTTGCGCGAGGCACTCTTTTCGTTCGTCAGAAAATATCCCTTGGCAAATTGCATGGTCAGCGTGGACCCGCCTTGCTTCATGCGTCCGCTAAAAATGTCTTTGGATACGGCCTGCGCCAGACGGAAATAATTCACGCCCTTATGTTCGAAGAAGCGCCGGTCTTCAATGGAAATAATGGCATCGCGGAGCGTCTTGGGGATTTCGTCATAGGTCACTAACCGGCGCTTCGACCGCTGCGACTGCTCGTAGAGCCCGGTCACCAGTTGCGGCTCTAACTCATAGCCATCGAGATTCTCTTCGGGGTTGCTGCCAGAGACGCTGATTTTTTCAATCTTGCCGCCGGCAAATGAAATTCGCGCCACGTCAGCACTGTAGTACGATTCCGGCCCCGGCATGATCTCAATGGCGTGCGCGCTGAGCCGGTAGGTTCCCACCTTTGATTTAAGGGCTTCGCCGCTCACAGCTTCCGCCGCATTTCCATATCCAGCGTGGTGTAGTGCGGCGGCGATTTCGCCCGGCCCCATCGCCTCGCCCACGCGGACCACGCGCGGAGCAGCGTATATCCTTGCCGTATTGGCGAAGATCGGGCCACGCATACGCATGTCCACAATTGGCTGATACTTGATGTAGTCGTAGGCAAAGACCGAGAAGGCCAGCACCGCCAAGAGGGCGCAGGCCGCAATTGAGCTGAGCACCCAACGCCGGCCAATGCGCTGCAAAATCCTGGCGACCACGGAATTTTTTACCGACTCCGGAATTCTGATTCGTATTTTCACTGCCGTCCCTGCCTTGAAACTATGATCAGAATATCGAAAGAAGCACGTTGCATGCCATTTTGTAACCTATTGGAACTATAGACTTTAAGCGTCGGCGCTAAATCAAGAAAGTGTCAGGACGCAGGCATGTGTATCCGGGGAGACACTACCCGGCGCTTGTTGAAGGACCGGCCAATGATTACACTCCGCGGATCAAGAAAGGCCCACAATTTGAAGATGAAAAAGAGGGTCGCTATCGGCATTCGGGTCCACTCAGGATGGGGCGCGCTGGTGGCCGTTTCCGGCGACCCGGGCAGCGAAGAAGTCATTGAGCGCGAGCGGATCATCATCGTGGACACAAAAACTCCTGGTGTGAGCCAGCCTTATCACTTTGCGCAGAAGCTGAACCTTCGCGAAGGCGAGAAGAAGGCAGAGCAACACGTCAAGAAATGCGCCGAGACTTCAGCGCAGACGGCACTCGTAACGGTCCGCGAGATCGTCAAGCGACTGCGAGATCGCGACTATAACATCGTAGTCGCCGCCATCTTGCTGGGTTTGGGCCGCCCGCTGCCGTCCTTCGCAAAGATTCTGGCCTCGCACCCCATGCTTCATACCGCCGAAGGCGTGTTCTTCCGTCAGGCTTTCCGCGATGCTTTTGAGCGTCTGGCGATTCCTGTCACAAGTATTCCCGAACGGCAGCTTGAGGAGCGTGTCGGCGAGGTGTTCGCGAAAAAGGCCCCCGGTGTGCAGCGAAGGATTGCCGCGATGGGACGCACACTCGGTCCGCCGTGGACCCTCGATCAAAAGAGCGCCGCTCTGGGTGCGATGATCGTTTTGGCAGAGTCCAGGCGCTGACTTCGCATTGACCTTACTCTCGCAAACTGTTATAAAAGCAGGTCTTGTTGGCTCGGATCGGGTAGGATTTAGCCCGGTGGGCCGACAGTTCCGGCGCGGCCAAACCTCAACCATCGTTCGTGATGTGGAAGCGCGTTTCTGGAATTTGAGGCGTAGTTAATTCAAATCCACATTCTTTGCTTCTCGGAGGATTCCTTATGCACACCCGGCTCACTCTGGGCCTGATGCGTCATGTAGTGTCCGCACGCTGGATTCTGGCGCTGGCGGTCGTGTTCGTGATGATGGCTTTCGTTATGCCTCACGCGTTCGCCCAGCAATCTGCAACTCAGCCCGCCAGCCAAACCATGGCCGCTGTTTCGGCCGCGCCGCAAACCGCGGCCGCCCCATCTGAGGATCCCGGAGGCGAGGCCAGCCTGAAACTGCCTGATCTTTCAACAGGCAAGTTTTTTAACGGCAGCATTGATGGCCATCGCCTGCTCCTGTTCGGCCTGGCCTTCTGCGCACTCGGGCTTTTGTTTGGCCTGATGATTTACATGCAGCTGAAGAACCTGCCNNATTTCCGAACTGATCTATGAGACCTGCAAAACGTACCTGATCACGCAGGGTAAGTTCATCCTGATTCTTGAGGCGTTCATTGCCGTCGTGATTGTTCTGTACTTCGGCGTGCTGAAGCCCTTGGGGCCCTTCCGGGTCTGCGTCATTCTTTTGTTCAGTCTGGTGGGAATCGCCGGCAGCTACGGCGTGGCGTGGTTCGGAATTCGCGTCAATACTTTCGCCAACTCGCGAACGGCGTTTGCAGGATTGCGCGGCAAGCCGTATCCCATATACGCCATCCCGCTGAAAGCCGGTATGAGCATTGGCATGTTGCTGATCAGCGTGGAACTGCTGATTATGCTGTGCATTCTGCTCTTTATCCCCGGTGACTACGCCGGGCAATGCTTTATCGGATTTGCCATCGGCGAATCACTCGGCGCGGCCGCGCTGCGTATCGCGGGCGGCATCTTCACCAAGATNNCGCAACCCCGGCGTGATTGCCGACTGCACCGGTGACAACGCCGGCGACTCAGTTGGCCCCAGCGCTGACGGCTTTGAGACGTACGGTGTGACCGGCGTGGCGCTGATCACTTTTATTCTCCTTGGCGTCAAAGACCCGGCCACTCAGGTCCAGCTGCTGGTCTGGATCTTCGTCATGCGCATCATGATGCTGGTTTCCAGCGCCGCGTCTTATTTCATCAACGAAGCGATTGCCAAAGCCAAGTACGCCAACTCCGACGAAATGAACTTTGAGTCACCGCTGACCTCGCTGGTGTGGCTCACTTCGATCGTCTCGGTCGGCTTGACGTTTCTGGTGTCGAAGCTGATCATCCCCACGCTGGGCGACGGCACCTTGTGGTGGAAACTTTCCACGATCATTTCCTGCGGCACTTTGGCGGGAGCGATCATTCCTGAATTGGTGAAGGTCTTCACTTCCGTTGAGTCGCGGCATGTCAAAGAAGTGGTCACCTCTTCCGAAGAAGGCGGGGCCTCGCTCAACATTCTTTCCGGACTGGTTGCGGGCAATTTCTCCGCGTACTGGCTGGGAATCAGCATTGTGGCGTTGATGTCGGTTGCCTACTATGTCAGCACCCTTGGCTTGGGTGGCCCGGTCTCTGCGCCCATCATGCTGGCGCCGGCCGTCTTTGCCTTTGGCCTGGTAGCGTTTGGCTTTCTGGGCATGGGCCCGGTCACGATCGCCGTGGATTCCTACGGTCCGGTCACCGACAACGCTCAGTCCGTCTACGAACTCTCTCTCATTGAGCAGGTACCCGTGGCCGAAATCAAGAAGGACTACGGCTTCGATGTGAACTTTGAGCGCGCCAAGCACTTGCTCGAAGAAAATGACGGAGCGGGCAATACGTTCAAGGCCACCGCCAAACCGGTGCTGATCGGCACCGCGGTGGTCGGCGCTACCACCATGATTTTCTCCATCATCATGGCGCTGACTCATGGGCTAAGGCCGGAATATACCGTAAATCTTTCCCTGCTCCACGCTCCGTTTTTCTTGGGCTTGATTACCGGCGGCGCGATCATCTATTGGTTCACCGGCGCATCGATACAGGCCGTGACCACCGGCGCCTACCGCGCCGTGGAGTTCATCAAGGCCAACATCAAGCTCGACGCGACAGTCACCAAGGCCTCCACCGAGGACAGCAAGAAGGTGGTCGAGATCTGCACCAAGTACGCGCAGAAGGGGATGTTCAACATCTTCCTCGTCGTCTTCTTCGCGACCCTCTCTTTCGCGTTCCTCGACCCGTTCTTCTTCGTCGGTTACCTCATCTCGATCGCGCTCTTCGGCCTCTACCAGGCGATCTTCATGGCCAA
>PLJN01000187.1 GCA_003140235.1 Acidobacteriaceae bacterium | reverse complement strand
GTATTCAACAACATACACCAAGGTTTCTGGAGAGCAAAGGTGCCGCGATGCGGCTCCATACGAAATAGGAACTTTTCCAGACTCCGGGTAAGGCATTCTGGAGGCAGCGACAAGCGGCGGAAGTAGGCCGTTCAAACAGTGGTGCTGTTGTTGAGCCCGGTGGAGAGCATGGTCCCAGATTTCGTGCGCCATACAGTGGTTACAACCTAAGCAGGTTGATTCCAATCCAAAGAGTGCCTTTTTGTTGCGCGATCTGGCCGCTGCCTGTAGCTGAAAGGAGCACGCCNNCCTGTCAAGAGCCCAACGCGGCCGGCATCGATATTGGGGCGCGGGAGATTTATGTGGCCGTGCCTCCGGATCGCGACGAGCGGCCAGTACGAGTGTTCCAGACGTTCACCGAAGATTTACAAGCCATGGCCCGATGGCTGAAGACCTGTGGCATAACCACGGCGGCGATGGAATCGACGGGTGTTTATTGGATACCGCTGTACGACGTGCTGGAAGCGCATGGAGTCAAGCCGTGCCTGACCAATGCACGGCACATGAAGAATGTTCCGGGACGTCGAACCGACTGGCATGAATGCCAGTGGCTGCAATATCTCCATGCGGTAGGCTTGCTGCGCGCGGCGTTCCGGCCGGAGGCTGAGGTTTGCGCGGTACGGGCGGTCGTCCGGCATCGCCGTGAACTCGTCGAGATGGCGGTTCAGCACGTCCAGCACATGCATAAGGCTTTGACGCAGATGAACCTCCAGATTCAACATGTGATCAGCGACCTCACCGGAACAACCGGGCTGGCGATTATCGACGCGATTTTAACGGGCGAGCGGGATTCGGCAGTTTTATCCAAATTGCGCGATCCGCATATCAAAGCCAGCGTGGAAACCATTCAGAAGTCCTTGGTGGGCAACTGGCAACCAGAGCACTTGTTCGTGCTTCGCCAATCCCGCGTGCTATACCAGATTTACCAGCAGCAGATTGTGGAATGCGATCAAGAGATCCAGAGGCGGGTCGGTACGTTCCAACCACGCGTGGATCCTGAACAGAAGCCCTTGCCGCCGGACCGGAAACGCAATCGAAACGAGAAGAAGGGACGCAAGAAGAAGGGACTGCCAAAGACGGGATTTGATCTTCGAACCGAGACCTATAAGCTGTTCGGAGTCGATGTCACCCAGATCCCCGGCCTGGAGATGATGGCCTTGGCTCTGTTCAGCGAGGTCGGCAGGGATTTATCCAGCCGCTGGCGGACTGCTTCCCACTTCGTTTCCTGGTTGAATCTATGTCCGGACAACGACATTAGTGGTGGTCGAGTGCTGTGGAAAGGTACCCGCCGAGTTCAAAATCAGGCCGGTCAAATCTTTCGCATGGCGGCCTACTCGCTCCATCGCAGTCCTTCACCGCTTCGAACCTATCTTCGCCGCATGAAGTCCAAACTCGGACCCAAGGCAGCTACCACGGCGACCGCTCATAAGATCGCCGTCATCTTCTACACAATGGTGACCAAACAAGTGGAGTACGACGAGAGCATCTGGGCCGCCCGCGACGCCCGACGCCAGGAAAGACTCCAACAGAAGATCAAACGTCAAGCCAAACAACTTGGTTATCGGCTTGTTCCATTGGAGGAAAAACCAGCCGCGTAATTCAATGATTTCAAATACTCAGGGAGAAGTTCCTCCAAAGCTTGTCTTGGCCTATTGACGCGGGCTGTTAGCGAGTCGGCGCAATCGAACCAGTCGTCACTGGCGCGCGATGCGGGTACTTATCCCAGATCGCCGTATTCGCGAGCATCTTGATGAAGATGCCGCCAACCACGGGGCGGGCGTGCAACCCTTGTTGCTTGCCTGTCACCGTGTCGTACCAGTCCGTCAGCGGCACCCGGCTCGCCGACTCATTCACGAAGCGATCCGCCGGTCCGCTGAATGCCTGAAAATCGGCGCTGGCTTCGGTAAGTGTCGCCGTCCAGAAGACCCAATCCAGCTTTGTGTAGTCCTTGCGATTATCCAGCGGCAAGCCATATTGATTCTGCTTCGTCTTATAAAACGCTATCTCCCGCCGCGCTACGTCGGGAGAAAAGATATGGAGACCCAGCAAACGATCCCACACCAGGTTGCATTTCTGACTCCAACTGCCCGGTTGGTCAAATGCCAATTTGTAGCGATCCCCTTCGGCCGCTAACGTCTCCCACCGCTTGGCGAATACGCGCGCGGTGGCCAGATATTGCGCGCCTTCATCTTTCCGGCCGGTCATCTCCGCGAGCCTTCCATATGACGCCAACGCGAGAATCGCTTTAATGGATAGGTTCGCGTTGTGCGCCAGATGGCCGGCAAAGTCGTCCGTTGAGAGCTGATTCTCCGGATCCAGTCCTTTCGTTTTGAGATATCTGCCCATTTCTTGAGTTGTGGCCAATACTGTTCCGCAAACGCGGCGGTTCCTTCGACGCGAGCGAGCGCTGCCAGCATGATCAGCATATTTCCGCTTTCTTCCACTGGCATCTGATTCTCTTCCGTCTTCTCGCCGCCACCGTACAC
>PLJN01000118.1 GCA_003140235.1 Acidobacteriaceae bacterium | reverse complement strand
AACAACTACCACATGGGAATGACCGGTGAGCTGGTCGCCGAGAAGTACGGCGTCACGCGCGAGCAGCAGGATGAGTACGCCGCCAACTCGCATCGCAAGGCGGTGCAGGCATGGAAAGAATGTCGCTTCAAATCTCAGATTGTTGCGGTGGAGATTCCGGCAAAGAAAAAAGGCGAAGCGCCAACTTTGTTTGATAAAGACGAAGGTCCGCGTGAGGATACCTCCGCTGAAGCGCTGCGCAATCTGAAGCCGGTCTTCAAGAAAGACGGCACGGTAACCGCCGGCAATGCNNAACTTGGCGCGGAGCCGATGGCGCACATTGTGGCGCAAGCTACGAGCGGTGTGGAACCGCAATGGGTGATGATGGCGCCGGTTGAGGGCATCAGGAAAATCTGGGCCAAGACGGGATGGAAGCCGGAAGACGTTGACCTCTACGAAATCAACGANNGTCAACGTGAACGGCGGCGCCGTTGCCCTCGGACATCCTATTGGCGCCAGCGGCACGCGCGTGCTGGTGACGCTGATGTATGAGCTGATTCGCCGTAATGGCAAGCGCGGTATCGCAGCGCTCTGCCTGGGCGGAGGAAACTCGGTGGCAATGGCGATTGAGAGACGTTAAGAGGATCAGGAATGCCGTAAGACAGAGAGCGCTCAGTTCTTAACGCCGAGCCCTCTGTTTTGTCCGTTCACGGTGGTCAGCATCTTCATCAGCCGGCGCTGCAGGTTCTCCACGGTCCGATAAAGGTCAGTCACATCGTGGCTGAAATTGTCGGTGCCGCTGGAGTCAATGTCCTCGGTGACATTCCGCGCCAGCTTCGCCAGCATACGCGTGCGCTCCGCTTCCAATTGCGGCAGCACCACAAATGGATCAGCGCCGCTGCTATTCAAGTCCACAAATCTCTGCACGTTCCACGCGGTCTGGCGGGTATGTTCCAAAGCGTCGTGAAATTGTCCCATCACTCGCCCGTCAACTTTGTCGCGGACCAGCGTTTGCTCCAACTCGCCCAGTTCCAGCAGGGCACTCATGATGTTATCGAAGACGCCCGTCTCGGTCTTGGTCTGCGTGGCTACAGCAGGCGTCACTGGCGGTAGCGGTGATTCGGTCACCGCAGGCGCAGTCACCGGCGGAGCAGAGGCAGTAATCACTGGTGCTGGCGTCGGTGGCGGCGGCGGTACCGAAACAACCGGCATTGGCGGCAAAGAAGCAGTCGGCAGCGGTAGTGACCGGAACGGCTGCAAAGGCGTTTCGGTCGCCGGCAGCAATTTGTTTTCTGCAATAACCGGACGGACATCCTTGCTTCCGGAAAGCGAGCCGACCATGAACTCGAGATGCTGCTGGTCCTCAGGCGCGAGATGCTGGAACGATAGTCCCATGCCCACGGCGTGGTGTGACGTCTTGACTACTGCGCGGCCGCGCACGGCCAGATCTTCAAAATTGAGCTGAAACAACACCTGGCTTCCAGCGGCGAGAGTGGAAACAGTTTCCACATAGCATCCCGTCAGGCACAGATCGCTGAGGTTGGCCCAAACGGCGTGTCCGCCTTCCGGACGCCGCAGTTCCACGCCTCCAGTGCAGTGGTAGCGCTGATATTTTCTGCGGCTGGGAACGGAGTCGCGTTTTTCCGGACGGTGCCGTCGCGCCGTTTCCAGGGCGGTAGCGTATCCCGTAATTTTTCCAAGATCAAATTCCGTGCCGCGAGTGACTCGGGCCACCGTAAAAATTGGTTTGTCTTCAAGACAGTGGACGCCGACCTGGCCGGCCCGTGGCGTGTCCAGGCGTCCGACCCAGACCACACGGAAGCGCGATTTCTGTTCGCCGTGTTGTATGCCAACGGTTTCCCCTTCGCGGACGCAGTCGATCCCCAGCAGACGGGCGCCACTTTTGGTCGCGTTCAGGGTGCGTGCGTGTTGCACAAAAGGTTTGCCGTAACGGTCCATACCCCAGACCGTTACGTCGACATTCATCTCAACTCTAGGTTCACGTCGGCGGCTCATGGTCCTCATGGTTTTGATGGCAGAACTGGTGATAGTACTTTGAACGCGCCCGCGATTCAACAACTAACACGCGGAGGACGCAAGATAGCAACTACCCTCGGCGCCGCCTGGCGGGGGGCTCGGCAAGGCGGCTCTGTTACAATTTGCCCCATTCGGTCAGACACCCAGCATGTTGTTCAAGACCCAAAGCGCGGCAGTCTATGGCATCGACGCCAACATCATTGAAGTCGAAGTCGACGTCAGTCCCAACCGGCAGCCTGAGGACAATTTTCAGACCGTCGGCTTGCCCGACGCCGCCGTGCGGGAAAGCCGCCAGCGTATCCGCGCGGCGCTGAGAAATTGCGGGTACGACGTGCCGCCCACCACCATCACCATCAACCTTGCTCCTGCCGACATCAAGAAAGAAGGCTCCGGCTTTGATCTGCCCATGGCTCTGGGCATTGTGGGCGCGTACGGCGGACTGGTCAAGAAAGAGCTGACCGAGTACGTAATGGTCGGCGAGCTTTCTCTCGATGGCGGCGTGCGCGGCGTTCGTGGCGCTCTGCCCATTGCGATTGCCGTGCGCACGCACAAGATTCCCAACCTGATTGTGCCGGAGGTCAACGCCCGTGAAGCCGCCGTGGTCAGTGGCGTGAATGTGTATCCGGTCAAGTCGCTCATTGACGTGGTGAACCTGCTGAACAACGGAGACGGCGTGGTCCCGCTCAAAGTGGATACCACGCAAATGCTGGACGCCGGTCACACCAACGTTGCCGACTTCAAAGACGTTCGCGGACAATTCACCGCCAAGCGCGCACTGGAGATTTCCTCGGCCGGCGGGCACAACATTCTGATGATTGGCCCTCCCGGTTCCGGCAAGACCATGCTGGCCAAACGCCTTCCCGGCATTCTTCCGCCGCTTACTTTTGAAGAAGCGCTGGAGACCACCAAAATTCACAGCGTAGCTGGCGTGCTGGACGCCAACAGCGGGCTGGTGGGCGCGCGTCCGTTTCGTTCGCCGCACCATACCATCTCTGACGCCGGCCTGATCGGCGGTGGGATGATCCCACGTCCGGGAGAAGTTTCGCTGGCACACAACGGCGTTCTGTTTCTCGATGAACTGCCGGAGTTCCCACGCAATGTTCTCGAAGTCATGCGCCAGCCTCTGGAAGACGGAAGCGTCTGCATCGCCCGCGCGTCCATGTCGCTCACGTTCCCGGCGCGCTTTATGCTGGCTGCCGCCATGAATCCTTGTCCTTGCGGATACCACGGCTCGGCTTCGCGTGAGTGCCACTGCTCGCCCCAGTTGATCCAACGCTATGTTTCCAAGATTTCCGGCCCGCTCATGGACCGAATCGACATCCACATTGACGTTCCTGCAGTGAACTATAAAGAACTGCGTGGAAGTGACAGCAAGGCGGAAAGCTCAGTCCAGATCCGTGAACGAGTGATTCGCGCGCGCGAAATCCAGCTCAACCGCTTCGCCGCCGCAAAGGAGCGCATTTACTCGAATGCTCAGATGGGCGAGCGCCAGATTCGCGATTACTGCGAACTATCGAGCGACTGCGAACGCCTGCTGGAGCGTGCCATGCAGCAGCAAGGTCTCAGCGCCCGCGCGCATGATCGTATTCTGAAAGTCTCGCGAACAATCGCGGATCTGGAAGGCAATCCGCAGATTGAGAGCAAGCACATCGCTGAAGCGATTCAGTATCGGACTTTGGACCGGACGTATTGGGTTTAGAGGGCTCAGCAGACTCTTGTCATTCCGATCCCGCGAAGCGGGAGAGGAATCTGCTTTTTTCAGGCTTTGGGAATGTTGGCCCCAGCGAAAAGCCGGCAGCTTGCAAACTGAGAATTTCCACTCCGCGACGTCAAGCAGATTTCTCCCCTTCGCGAGCTCAGGGTCGGAATGACAAGAACTTAGACATTCCTCACTCGAATGACGCGATGCCTCAGAAAACTCTCCCCAAAAAGAAAAACCATTTTTGATGGCCCGTATCTCCAACGCTCTCACCAACGAACAACGGACCGAGCGCCGTTTCCGCAAAAAGTCCTGCTGTGAAATTGTTGGGGAACCGGCTGGTGTTGACGGCTCCGTACATTTTGGCGAATTCCCATGAGCCCACCACATAAACTTTCTTGCCGACAAACGGCGGCAGCGTGAGCAAATCATGCCGGTATCCGGCGCGGAACAGGCAGTACTGATTTCCGCGCAGTTCGTTTTGCCCGTACGCGCTCAGGCGAAATGGTCCGCCAAGAAAATATTGGGGCAGACCGGTATTGTTGAAGCCCAGCGTACTGCCGCCCTCGCCGACGAAAAATAACGATGCTTTGTCTGTGACCGGATGAAAATAACTCACCCGCGCATCGAGGGAAGGGAACGCGTCGATCGTTCCGGGACTGATATCGAACCAGCGAAAATTTGCTTCAACGCTGTACCCGTTGCGCGGGACGACCGGCCCGTCCGTGTGGTCGGTGAGCCAGCGTATGTGCGCCATGCCTACGCGTCCGTCAACCGACGGAAGTTCCGGTGTGCCCAGGCGTAGTTTCGTGCTAAGGAAGCCTACTTCATATCCCACTCGGATTTCTGTCGACCGCTTAGATGTGTAGCCGAAGTCAATGCCCACGTTGTCGTGAAACAGCTGATAATCCGCGAGCGGATCGTTTTTTGCGAAAATGTGGAACGTGGTGGTGCTGGCGCTGGCATGCGGCGCTAAGAACCACCGGCTGGCACTCGTGAACGGCTTGTAGAGCTCGCTTGAGACAGCATAGGTATTTCCAAACGAAAAATCGGTGCGCCATTCGGAACGGTAGCCGGCAAATCCATAAAGCTGAGCCGCGCGCCGAGCGTGAAGTTTACGTTGCTGCTCTCGCCTCCGTCCACTTGAAACGCCGGCTGGATCATGGGCGGCGCGTACTCTTTTTCGTGCACTCGGACCACTATGCCCTCCTGGCCATCGATCTGCGTCATCCGATAATCCGCGGCTTCATACCGTCCCGTTCCCGTGAGCCGCGTAAGGTACGTGGCCAGGGTCGCAGGATCAATCGGCTTGCCCGCCAGCGGTTTGAGCGCTGCTTCCAACACTCGTGCGGCTTCAGGGCCCACGCCTTCAACTTTCACAAATTGCGGAAGGCCTACAGTAGTCCTGCGCCGCGCTTCTCTTTGGCGCAGATACTCGGCCCACTCTGCGTCGTCGGTGATGGCAAAGCGTTGCAGCAAGGCTTGTCTCGATTGGGCCGCGTCATATCCCTTGGCGCTGATGCGCGCGAATGATTTGAAATCCAGCGCCGTGAATTCTGCCAGCTTTACCGACACTACGGCATCCGCCTGGGCCAGGCCCCGCACTTCACTTTCTGCCGTGATGATGCGCGCCGTTTGTCCCAGGACATCGAAGATCGACTTCAAATCTTTGGCCGTGACCGGCGCCGTCTCAAGGTGCACGGCAATCACAATGTCGGCGCCCATATCGCGGACGACATCACTGGGCAGGTTGTTGACCAGACCGCCGTCCACGTAGAGCTTCTCGTTATCGCGCACCGGAGTAAACAGCCCCGGAATGGACATGGTCGCTCGCAGCGCCTCTTCCAGTGGACCATCATGGAACACTCTCGGTTTTCCCGTGACCAGATCCGTGGCGACGCAGCGAAAAGGAGTTGGCAGATCGTTGAATGATTTCA
This sequence comes from Acidobacteriaceae bacterium, assembly GCA_003140235.1. Classification (GTDB taxonomy): domain Bacteria; phylum Acidobacteriota; class Terriglobia; order Terriglobales; family Acidobacteriaceae; genus Angelobacter. Next base: position 58,198 of record PLJN01000118.1, on the reverse strand, counting down.
GCCCGTGGTAGGGAAGTGTTTGCTGGTCAATCATCAGGCTGATCGGATGTCCGGCATTCAAGCCGGCGGGAAGAGCGACTCCGTTGCGCAATCCGAGCACAATTGAATTGGGAAGCGCGCGCTGATCTTCTTTTCTTCTAAACGACAGGTCCTGGTACTCGGTGGCGCCCGAAACAATCTGGTCCCAGTCGGCGTTTGCGACCAGTTGGTTTAGGTCTGCCGGGGACATTCCCGTGGCATAAAAGCCGCCCACCAGCCCGCCCATACTGGTTCCGGCAACGTAGTCGACGGGGACGTGGTGCTCGTCAAACCACCGGAGGACGCCAATGTGGGCCAGTCCGTAGGCGCTGCCGCCTTCAAGAGCTACGCTGATGCGCAGGCGTTTCTTGGGCGGTGCTTGTGGCGCAGCCGTGTTTTGCGCAACCGCGGAGCAAGTGAGCGTGAGCAGGAAAAGATAGAAGAGCTTGCGTGACATTCTTCCAGACATTTTTCGAAACATGGGCCAACCTCCACAACGAGCGGACGGCAAAAAATGTGGCTCTGGTTGATTAGTTTACGGCCTGGAGGCGGATGGAGCGGAATTGTGTGGGTCTCATACAGTTCAGAGAGTTATGCCTGGCCCGGTGGCATCCGGTCCGCCGATGATTTGCTTCCTCACGACTCTATGGTCCCGAAAAGTGATCTGATAGATCATGAGTTGCTCTCCAGGCGCAGGTGCTCTGTCGAGAGCGTACGTCCAGATGTTTCCTTCTTTGTGCTTCGGCTCTCCCATGATCTCGATCACTTCTTTTTCGGTCATTCCAACTTTTATTTTCTCGAATTGTTCGGCGAGGGAGGAACTGGTGGTTTGGCGGCTTTTCACTTTGTGTCCTGAGGCGTCGGTTCGGGTGCAGGCAAAATCTTGGCCTGGTATGAGCGCACAGCATATTAGCAGTAGGAATAGGCGTTTGCTGGTCATTTACTGGGCCCCTCTTAATTGTATTGATGTTCCACGCAGCCGCCCAAGTCCTTCTTGTACGCTCTTCAGATTGCGGCCAGCGATGCGAAGTGGGTAGACTTTGAGACGGTCAACGAGGGGGAAGGATTATGAAGACAGCAATCATGATGATGCGCCGGTTCGCGATTCCGGCATTACTTGCCGTTCTGTGTGTGGCTGCGGCAGGCCAGGGAACAGCACCGCGCAAAGCTTCCGGGGACAAGAACGCACAGCGCGACGAAATTACCGCCACTGTTGCTCGCATGGCGCGTGTTGGCAACGCTGGCAGTCCAAATTTTTCGCCCGATGGCAAGTGGGTGAGCTTTATCTCCAATCTCAGCGGAGTCCCGCAAGTTTGGGTTGTGCCGGTGGAAGGTGGCTATCCGCGCATGGTCACCAATGGCGACGATCCGGTGACTGGCGCGCAATGGTCCCCGGCCAGCGACTGGCTGGCGGTGACGATTGCTCCGGGCGGCGGGTTGAACACGCAGGTTTATGTGGTCAAGCCGGACGGCACCGGGCTGCGGCGGCTGACCGATGGCGGCAAAGACAACAACGCGTTTAACGCCTGGACGGAAGACGGCAAGAAGATCGCCATTGATTCCAGCCGGCTCAATCCTGCTTCACGTGATTGCTTTCTCATTGATGTTGCTTCGGGCGAGATCAAGCTGGCCAGCAAGAACCCCGGAATTGGCGGCATCAGTAATATCTCCGCAGACGGACGCAGAGCGCTGCTCGATCGTCTGCGCAGCCGAGGCGATAACAATCTGTATCTTCTGGACCTGGTATCGGGCAAAGACACGCTCCTCACCAAGCATGAGGGCGTTGCGACTTTCTTCGGTGAGNNATCTGATTGCGTTTGCTCGCGTCCAAATTGCGGCAGACGGCACTCCCGGCAATGTTGAAGTGCTCGCGCAACGCGGCGACGGAGAACTCACCGGAATCCGGCTCAACCGGCAAGGCACGATGGCGGCACTTTTGTGGAACGTGAAAGGCCGGAATGAGCTTTCGTTTTATGATCTCGCCCAGAACTGGCCGATCCCTGGACCTCAGCTTCCCGGCGAAATCGCCGGCGGGCTCGCTTTTTCCGCTGACGGGTCGAAACTTGCAATGAATGTTACCGGACCAGCGCAGCCTTCCGATGTTTGGATACTCGACCTCACTGCCAGGAAATTTCAGCAGCTTACATTCAGCCCGCATCCTGGTGTGGATTTGAGCGCGCTGGTGCGTCCCGAGCTGGTGACTTTCAAATCGTTTGACGGCCTGGAACTCAGCGGCTGGCTCTATCGCCCTAAAAACCAAGCCGGCGCCGGCGCTTATGTGATCAGCTACCACGGCGGACCGGAAGGGCAGGAGCGTCCGAGCTTTCGCAGTGACTACCAGGCGCTGCTCAGCCAGGGTATCGGCGTTTTTGCGCCGAACGTCCGCGGCTCGTCGGGATTTGGAAAACGCTTTGTGAATCTCGATAACGGTGAGCTGCGCTTCAACGGCGTCAAGGACATCAAGGCCTGCGTTGAATTTCTGGTAAGTAGCGGGTATGCCGATCCCAAACGCATTGGCATCACGGGCGGATCGTATGGCGGATATATGACCATGGCTGGCTTGACGGAATATCCTGATCTGTTCGCTGCCGGTGTTGACCTCTATGGCATCGTGAATTTCATGACGTTCTTTCAGCACACGGAACCGTGGATGGCGGCGATTTCTACTGTCGAATATGGCGATCCAGCAACGCAGAAAGAAATGCTCGACCGTCTCTCACCCATTTACAAACTAGACCGCATCAAAGCCGCGACCATGGTGCAGCATGGGGCCAATGACACCAACGTGCCCGTGATTGAAGCTGAGCAGATCGTCAAAACATTGAAGGCCCGCGGTGTTCCCGTGGAATACATTCTTTTTCCTGACGAAGGCCATGGCTGGCGCAAGACTGCCAACCGTATTCGGTCCACGGTGGAAGAGGTGCGGTTCTTCCGTGAGCATCTGGGCGTTTCCCAATAAGGGAGAGTGACCGCGGGCCATTCCCTTTTGGACGATGAACAGGCGCAAATTGTGAGCTAACGTACCGTGTCCGGCTGTACACTCAGAGTGGCGCTTTTTCCCTACCTCCGGAGTGCAGAGTATGACTCGTTCGACTAGCCCGGACAATCCGCGCAGAAGCTCACGCGTGCTGGTGGCGCTTCCCTTGACGGTTTCCGGACAAAAGAGCGACGGCGTTCACATCAGCGGAGACGCGGAAACCGTAATGGTCAACCGCCATGGCGCAAGAATCAGGTCCATGGTTGGGCTGGAAGCCGAGATGGAACTGCGAGTCTCATTGCTCACTCCCTACAAATGGCGCGCAGCCAAAGTGATTTGGGCCAATCCCGGACAGAACGAATACGGAATTGAGCTGTACCGTGCGGAGAATTTCTGGGGAGTCCATTTTCCGCCAGAAGACTGGGAGTCGAATCTGCCTCCCGTGGTGGTGTTCAAGGAACCTGCACGAGTCCAGCTGAAAAATGCGGCGCGGGAAAAAGAGCATGGCGAAATCAACGTTCCCAAAGCTGGAATCCAGGTGACGTTGCGCGGGCAAGGGGACACCGATCCCTTTCAGGCCCAGGGCATTTTGATTCCGCTGGGTGAACACCACGGCGCCATGCTGGTGAACGAGTTGGCTGGCCTTGGTTCCAGCGTGAGCGTTATCTTCAGTAAGGACCAGGTTGAGGACGCCGTGATTGCCGCGATCGCGCACAGCCGCGAAGATGATTGCTGGAGAATCTGGCTGCAATTTGTGCATCGGCTCCGCTTTACCTGATGGCACCTGCACGGGACCCCAGGGCTGCAAGTTGTCGTAGTACTCGTTCGCTGCCCTTACACGGAGATACGGAATGAAACGTTGGGCATTATTGTTCTTGTTTCTTGCCACGAGCTGCACGTGTCTGGCGCAAAAACCGGCGAAGACTGCGCCGGTCACTACATACATCCGCGCTGGCCGGCTCTTTGATGCCACCAGCGACCGCGTCCGCGAGAACATGGTGATTGTGGTGGAAGGGAACCGCATTCGCAGCGTCGGTCCGGCAGCTTCGATTTCCATTCCCGCCGGCTCCAATGTGATTGATCTTACGCGGGCCACCGTGCTGCCCGGACTGATTGATTGCCACACGCATCTTGGCTCCCGCGCTGACCGCTACGATGAAATCTTTCGTTTCAAAGACACGCCGTTCTTGAGCGCCTTTGCCGCCGTCGTCAATGCGCGCAAGACTTTGGATGCAGGGTTTACCACTGTTCGCGACGTTGGCTCGAAGCCGTTTCTCGCCGTGGACCTGCGGAACTCCATTAACGAAGGCCTGGTGCCCGGACCGCGGATAGTAGCCAGCGGGCCGGGCATCACCATTACCGGAGGCCACGGGGACCTCAACAACTATTCGCCGCAAATCAGCGTGAAGATGTTTCCCGAAGAGCGGGGATTTCAGATTGCCGATGGCGTTGACCAGGTCCGCCACGTGGTGCGTGCCCAGGTAAAGTATGGCGTGGATGTGATCAAAATTTTGGCCACCGGAGGCGTGCTCTCCAAGGGCGACAGTCCGGGAGCGCCGCAATTCACGTTTGACGAATTAAAAGCCGCGGCGGAAGAGGCCCACATGGCAGGCCGTAAGATTGCCGCGCATGCTCATGGAACCCAGGGCATCAAGAATGCCATTCTCGCCGGTATTGATTCTATCGAGCACGCCAGCCTGATTGACGATGAAGGCATTCGCCTGGCCAAAGAGCACGGCACCTATCTGGTAATGGACATCTATAACGATGATTACATCCTGAACAACGCGCCGGCGTTTGGATTGCCCGAGGAAAACATCGAGAAGGAAAAGATGGTCGGCCGCCTGCAGCGCGAGAATTTCGAAAAAGCGTTCAAGGCCGGCGCAAGAATGGCGTTCGGCACGGACGCCGGGGTTTATCCGCATGGCGACAATGCCAAACAGTTTTTCTATATGGTCAAGTACGGCATGACGCCGGCGCAGGCCATACGCTCCGCCACCAGCAGCGCCGCGGACCTGATTGGCAGGTCCAAAGACGTGGGCACCATCGAAGCCGGCAAGTATGCCGACATCATTGCGGTGGCCGCTGATCCGCTCCAGGACGTGCGTGCGCTCGAGGACGTGGGTTTTGTGATGAAAGGCGGAGAAGTTTTCAAAGACGCCATCACTGGCAGACAACCACACTAAATCAATCACGGGAGAACATCGATGCCATCCAGGACTGCAATTATTCTTCTCGGACTTTGTTGTTCAGCGTCCCTGGCTTTTGCGCAACAGGGACCAAACGCTGGCACGCAGCAGTCCGCACCCGCAGTACGCCACGTGCAGATGAGTGAAGATGACGCACGAGAATTGCGGAGCGACCTGGCCAGGATGAAGGCCTTGGTGCAACAGATGGAGGTCAACCTGGCATTTGCGACTCCCGCAGAGACGCCGCTGAAGCACCAGTTCCAGCTCGAGATCGACATGTGGAAAACGGTGATTGCCCAAATGGAAAGACGGGTAGCAAAAGCGAATGTCCACTGAACTTGTTCCGGGACGCGACTCGCGGCGCTGGGAGCGCCACAAGATTGACGTTCGTCTAAGGATCTTGTTCGTCCTTCCCGACGGAAAGATGAGCGACGCTTTTGGCCGGGCCAACAATCTCAGCCACGGCGGCGTGGGAGCATACATTCCCTGCGCCATCGCTCGGGGCGCGACTGTCCATATCGAAGTTGTGTTTCCAGATTGCAGCAAGGAAGTGAAAGTCAAAGCGGCTGTCCGCGTTTGTGAAGGCTTCCGCTACGGATTGGAATTTGCGGACGTATCCGGGGAAGTCCGTGAGATGATCTCTAAAACATGCGGTCCGTATCGCGCCGGCGGTCAATAGCGCGCGGAGAGTACAAGATATGAGACAACGTTTTTTTGTTGGTTTGGCTTCACTATGGCTCGGCCTGGCAACGTTGCTGCCAGTATCGGCGCAACAGGACCGCGAGCACGCGCGGCCCAAAATCCGAACCGTGACTGCATTTGTGCGTCTGGATCGGTCGTCTTATCGCGAACAAGTCAGCAAGGCCCTGGCGATGTTGCGTGCGGCCAGAGCGGAATTCGTAAAGGCCGGCTACGAAGTCGAGACCATTCGCATTACCTGTCAGCCGTTTCCGGAGATCGTGAAAGGTTTGACTGCGGCCGAGGCGCTGGCTTTCTTTCGCGAGTACGACAAGCTGGCGCAGCAGGAAGGCTTTACGCCGGACATTGGCGCCGCCATGGTCCACGACAGCGACCCGCCTTCGGAGGCAGATCTGCTGGCAACAATTATCGCTGGAACGGAGACCATCAACGGCTTTGTCGTGGTAGCCGATGATTCAGGCATTCACTGGAACGGTGTGCGTGCGGCGGCCAAAGTTGTGCGGCTGCTGGCCACAGGTACTCCTCACAGCGAAGGTAATTTCCGCTTTGCTGCTGCGGCATTTCCGCCGGCGATTGCACCGTTCTATCCGGTATCGCATACCACGGGCGCCGGACACGAGTTTGCCATTGGTCTGGAATCGGCCAATATCGTCCAGGAAGTATTTGCTTCGTCCAAAGACAGTTTTCCTGCCGCCGGCGAAAGACTTACTGCGGCCCTGAGTAAAGAAGCAAAGAGTGTTGAAGCTATTGCGCTCCGCATCGCTGCGCAAACCGGATGGAAGTATGAAGGTATTGATCTGACGCCGGTGCCGCTCAAAGACATTTCTATCGGCGCGGCCGTGGAGTCATTGTTGCAAAACCAGATTGGATCTTCGGGCAGTTTGTCCGCGGCGTTTACGATCACGTCGGCGGTACGCCGTGTCCCGGTAAAGCAAGCAGGATATAGCGGCCTGATGCTTCCGGTACTGGAAGACGGCGTGCTGGCCAAACGCTGGGAAGCGGGCGTGATCGGGAAAGACGCGTTGATGTCGTATTCCTCGGTGTGCAGCACCGGCCTGGATGCGATTCCTTTGCCGGGTGATATTTCTCAGCACGACCTTGAAAACATCATTTCAGACATGGCGAGCCTCGCGGTGAAATGGCATAAACCACTTTCCGCGCGGCTCTTACCGGTAGCCGGAAAACACACTGGAGACATGACCGAGTTCAGCAGCCCGTATTTGGTGAATATTCGGATTCGATAGAGCTAGCCGCGAATTACGCGAATGCGCGCGAATCCGAACCCATTCGGCTAACGGCCACCTTCTTACCACTTCATCCTTTCACGCAGCGAAGTAATATGCGCGAGATGGTGGTGTCCGTGCCAGGAATACACTGCCAGCAAACGATCGAGCGTATGCAGTCCGGATTCCGGATGCGTGTATTGGCGCTGGAAGTCTTCCGTCTGCATTGATTTCAGCAGTATGGCCCAGCGGGCATGCAGAGACTCCAGAAGTGTGAGTGAGACCTCGATGGGAGTCAGCTCCGAATCTTTCAATTTTGCCCAGGCATCTTCGGCGTAAGGCTTGATGGTAGGTGCATCTTCCGTCAGCGCCAGTTTGAAGCGGACGTAGGCATTGAGATGGCTGTCCGGCACGTGGTGGATAAGCTGTTTTACGGTCCAGCCACCGTCCCGGTAAGGCGTGTTGAGTTGCTCCTTATTGAGGCCGCTGACGGCATGCCGCAAAGCGGCGGGCAAGGCGGTAATTCGTTCAATGTGACGAGCCCGAGTCTCAGGAGTGGGGTTGGGATCTGGTGTGAACGGGCCGGTTGGATAGCGCGGATCAATCATTAGAAACCTCTAATTTAAGTATTTTTAGCCGAGTTATAACTCTTTTATACGTCATTTTTTAGTGGATATTGGTGAGGAAATACCAATTATTACAATAGGTTGCCGGATAATGGTGAATTCTCTTGACGATCTGCTCGAAGGCATATACGGTAGTAAGTTAGACAGCTGGGTCGGGCCTTGTCCCAGCCAAGCCGCTAGCAAGATTTTGAGCAACTCAGTAACTGGCAATTGCGTCTAATAGGACGCAGGGTCTCTGGTAAATCCCAATACATTCCTCCAAGGCGCCCGAGGTCAGGGCGTTTGAGATTGAAACGGCGATTTTATTGTTCCAGGCTTGCTGGTGACCAGGATTTTAAATCATAAAGGAGAACATCATGCGTTCAGACTTGATTTATGACGCACTTAATCCAATCAACAACCGCTATCTTTTGTGCCAGGTTGTCTCCAAGGCCACGCGCAGATTTCACCGGCCAACGACCCGCATTCAGGACACCATGAATGACGTTCTGCAGCGGGTGGGTAAGGCTGTCGAGCCTGAGGCCTTACTTGCTGCAACCCCGGAACGAGTTGCTGAACCGCAGCGCCGGGCTGCATAATAGAATCTCCTGAATCCCGCCAGGCCAACCCGGCTGGCGGGCACTCGGGACCGGTCCGAGGTAATAACTCCCGCCTTTGAATCGCTGGCGAACCTTCCTAAAGACAGAATCCAAAAATCCAACCCCAAAAAAAATCCCAGTAGGTGAATATGACGATTGCGGAACTCAAAGAAAAGAACATTACAGAACTTACCAAGATCGCCCGTGCCCTGGACCTCCCTGGCGCCAGCGGCATGCGCAAGCAAGACCTCATCTTCAAAATCCTGCAAGCCCAGAGTGAAAAAGAAGGACATATTTTTGCCGAAGGCGTGCTGGAAATCCTGCCTGACGGCTACGGCTTTCTGCGCTCACCGGACTACAACTATCTGCCCGGCCCGGACGACATCTACGTTTCGCCTTCGCAAATCCGCAAGTTCGACCTGAAAACGGGAGACACCATAAGCGGCCAGGTTCGTCCGCCGCATGAGGGAGAGAAATATTTCGCGCTGGTAAAGATCGAGGCCGTCAATTTTGAATCGCCCGACGAAGCGCGCAACAAGATTCTGTTCGACAACCTGACGCCGCTCTATCCGCAGGAGCGGCTCAAGTTGGAGACGGTGAAAGACAATTACACCGCCCGCGTCATGGACCTGTTGACGCCCATCGGCAAAGGGCAGCGCGGCCTGATCGTTTCTCCGCCGCGTGCCGGCAAGACCATGATCCTGCAGAACATTGCCAACTCCATTACCACCAATCATCCGGAAGTTGTGCTGATCGTTCTGCTGATCGATGAGCGTCCGGAGGAAGTCACGGACATGCAGCGGTCGGTGAAAGGCGAAGTCATCTCTTCCACCTTTGATGAGCCTGCCGCGCGCCACGTTCAAGTCGCCGAAATGGTGATTGAAAAAGCCAAGCGTCTGGTCGAGCACAAGCGCGACGTAGTGATCCTGCTCGATTCCATCACGCGTCTGGCACGCGCTTATAACACGATTGTGCCGCCATCCGGCAAAGTGCTTTCCGGCGGCGTGGACTCCAACGCACTCCAGCGGCCCAAGAGATTTTTCGGCGCGGCCCGCAACATTGAAGAAGGCGGATCGCTCACCATCGCGGCTACAGCGTTGATCGAAACAGGATCGCGCATGGATGACGTGATCTTTGAAGAATTCAAAGGCACCGGCAACATGGAAGTCATTCTAGACCGCAAGTTGTCCGACAAACGCGTTTTCCCGGCCATCGACATTCAGCGTTCCGGCACACGCAAAGAAGAACTGATTATTCCGAAGGATGACTTGGCCCGCATTTGGGTGCTGCGTCGCGTACTCAGTCCGCTGTCACCGGTGGAAGCCATGGAACTGCTCACAGAGCGTCTGGGCAAGACCCGCACGAACGCGGAGTTCCTGTCGAATATGAGTGCGTTGTAGTTGCCGCGGATTGGTGGGGAACCAAGAGCGCTAAGGTGTGCGCGCCTGCAATTCACGTGTATGAGTCGTCAGGTTGCGGCTCACGCATGATGCCAGACCAGTTTCTCCCTGTGTCGCAAAGACTGTGTTGCACGTGCGAGTGTAGCTTTTAAACCACTTGAGGTGATCGTGTCGGAATGCAGGTTTGTCCTGTTCGGGGAGTGTATTGAGGACCGATTTGTAGACCGCCGCCATTTGCCGCTCCTGCCCGGCCAAGAGGCTATCCTTGCAGATTAATTCTTCGATCGCCGTTTTCGCTTTGCCACAGTCAAAGCTGGGTGCGCTGCTCGCAATGTCTCCATTCCGCGTAAAGTCCCACGTCCCCCGCTTCCCAGTGGTGTCGACATAAGTGCCGGTCATGCGTCGACTATCCTGTGAGACTTTCCCGCTGAATGTGTCAAGAGAAAAGCCCAACGATGGCCCCGATGTGTTGACGCGTTGGTAGCTTTTTCCCACAAGAAACACGCTGCCATCATCTTTTGTGCTGACAACCAGCGTCTCGACCACACCTTGATATGCGATAGTGCCAGTCCAATCACCAGCATTTCCTTGCGGTGGTGTTCCAAGGTCCAGGGCCGCAGATGAAGCGCCGACCGTGCCGCTCCAATGTGTTGCCGAGATCCCGATTGCGGATGGTGAACTCTGCGCAGGACCGGTGTCAACCTTGCGTTGCGTTCTAACCGCGTTCCAGTGGCTCCGGTGCCCGGTTGTGTCGACGAAAGAGCCCTGCATGCTCTGGATGTCAGCGGAAATCTGACCATAAAACGTATCAAGCGCAAAGGAGCCACTGCCAGCGACACGCCGGTAGCTAATTCCGGCAAAAGTCACCGTGCCATCATCGTTCATACTGATCGCGAGATTCTCGACGACTCCCCTGTAGGCAACAGTGCCAGTCCAGTCACCGGTATTTCCACGAGGGAAGATGTCTATAGATGCAGGCCAGGCGCCTACCTTGCCTTGCCAGTGTGTGTCTGCAATGGAGTTGGGGGAGAATGTCGAGTGTGTGATGGGTTCCGGAGCCTTCTTTTTTGTTAAGAGATTCACTGTAACAAGCAACAAAAAAGCAAGCAGAAAAGGCAAAGCCACCATTACATAGATTGGTGTTCTGCTTGGGCGAGAGTTCCCGGAAGTTGAAACTCGGTTCTCGGCTTGGATCAAGGGGGTGACGCTGCCAGGAGACCTTCCGCCGCCTGCTGGAGCGACAGACTTACGGGCTGGACGTTGCTCCGCAATGATCTGTTCCCACTTGGGCTCAGGAGCGGCCGGACCAGGAGCGGGTCGGCCCGCAATGTGGGCGCCGCAGTTGAGGCAGAAGTGTACATTTTCCGAGATCGCTGCATTGCACTCTGGACATTGTTGGGTCCCCGGCGTTGGTTGTGAGGCGCCGCACTCTGGACAAGTAGAGTTCCCGGGCTTTGTCTCTTTACCGCACGCGCTGCACAGCATAAGTCTTTGATACCTGGTTCCAATGGGCGTCCAAGGAGCACCCGCGCAGTATTTTGAAGAAGCTTTCTCCGCCTGTCAACTGAGTCTTCAAGTAGGCTGACATATAGCGGAAAGTCTAACCTGGATTATTCACGAGAACCGCTCAATCTCCAAGGAAACGCACAAATACTGGCCCTTTGATCAAAACTACTTTCGGCCATTTCGACAAAGTGTCATTTTCACCAGGAGCCCAAAATGTCGATCTAAGCCGCGTCCAGCGCGGGTTTCACGTGATCGGACGGCCAAACTCGTGAATAATGCAGGCTAAAGCGCTTGCCCAAGATAGGGTAGATGGCTTGCAAGTAGGACTATGATCTACCTATTCCCCCAAATATGTTTATGGCTCTTGGTTTTCTGAAGATGGGTCGATATACTCTTACCGCAAGATTCATCTGAGAAGCGAGTTCGGTTGACGTGAGAACGGGTGATTCGCGTCAAACAACTGCACCAGCGCTACCCAGGGCCATTGTCACAAGTCAGCGAGAAGATCTCGAGTCGCCGCATGGCGCACATCCTAATGCTGCGCTCGTTAGAGAAGCCGACGAGAGGAGGATAGCTTGAGAGTTTGCTCCACATGCCATCACTTGAGCCGCGATCAAGCGACCCAGTGCGAACAGTGCCTGCGACCCGTGGATACTTGGGAACATTTGCTGGGCAATGTGGTCCCGGAGGCAAAAGGCTCCTGTACGTGGGATGAGCCGGTTATTGGAATGCTTTCGCTTGCCGACCATATCCAAAGTTCATTCCTAAGGCCCTTGGCGAATGCTACAAAGGCCGTAATGACAGAGTTCGCTCAAGCCGAGGCATCGGCCCAGCAGGAGCGTGATCGGGGGCTCTCGGCGTTCACCGCAGGCAAAGAGGACATCGATCGCCAAATGGCAGATCTCACGGGGAGCTTCACAAGCTTTCGCGTGGAGCAGGAAAAGATCATCAACGAAGCCGCCGCCAAGGCAAATCGGATGGTGCAGTATGTGACAGGACTACGGTCTGAGGCCATGTCCTGGGCCGCCAAGCAATCCACCACGTTCACCACACCCTGCGTCGGCTTGGATCAGACGGCTAAAGACCGCGCGGAACAAAACCCCAATGACGCTGGAGTGGTTCCTTTCGAAAAGTCGGAAGGTCACGCTCGTTCTGCCGGCCGCATGGCTAAGAGGCTGGCCGAGAAGAGAAAGCCCAAGAATTTTTTTGTTCCTGGTAAACAGGCGGGTTCGGCATGGGTGGCAATGTTTGCAGCCGCAGGAGGTTCTCTCCTGCTCGTTGGAATCTTCAGTAGTATGGGCCTTTTTCGCGTTTCGCTGGATGCCTTTTTTGCCACTTTTATTATCAGCTACGTCACTATTGTGGTCTGCAGTCATGTGTTCTTTGGACTCTCATTCAGCAGGCTGTTGGAAAACACGCTAAGGGAAGCCTATGCGGCCGAAGCTAGCGCCGTCGCTTTCTCATCAGGAGTGAGGAAGGACAGGATGCCGGTCGTTGAGGCGGCGACCGGCAATTACAAGAGCGCCAGACGCGAATTCGAAACTCGACTTGCCGATCTGGAAAAGCGCATCCGAGTTCCGGTCCTCGCTCAGTATCAGAAGGCAATGAAGCAGGCGGCCGATCAGCGGGATTCTGACTTGGAGATATGTGCCAGGGAATTCCGCCCCATTCTCGAGCAAAAACATGAGTTGGTAAGGGAGTTCCAGTCAGGTCTGAACGTCGTTGGTTCAGGCTGGGAATCCGATGACTGGCACTCCTGGGCACCTCTTCAAAATGGCGCAGAGACGGTGCGAATCGGAACGCTATCCATGACCGCCGAGTCTGTTCCCGTATTGTCCCCGGACTACGCCGCTCCGTTTGTGATTCCGGCGTTGCTGCCGCTCTGCTGGGGGCAATCTCTGCTGATTACGGCTGACGCCCCGTCCCGCTCCAAGGCCTTCGACGTCACCAGATCTGTGATGTTGCGCCTTCTGGCCACTTTCCCGCCCGGCAGATTGCGGTTTGTTCTGATCGATCCTTTGGGTTTGGGGCAGAATGTAGCCAGTTTCATGGAGCTGGGTGATCACGACAAAGATCTGATTGCCGGCAAGGCATGGTCAGAGGCAAGTCTGATCGAGCGGCAGCTGGTCGAACTCACGAACCATATTGAGACAGTGATTCAGACCTATTTAAGGAATGAACACGCCACCGTCCAGGACTACAATCGGAAGGCCGGCGAAGTGGCGGAAGCATTTCGAATTCCTGTGGTGTTTGATTTCCCCGCCAATTTTTCCGATTCCGCGGCACAGAGCCTGCTAAGTATCGCCCAAAATGGCCCCCGGTGCGGCGTTTTCCCGATTATTCTGCACACCGGATCGAAGGAAGTCCCCTACGGATTCAAAATCCAAGACCTGGTCCAGTGCTGTACTTGTTTAGAGGTCACGTCCACCGGAGCGCGGATAAAAGTCCCTGGAGATGACTTGGTGAACCTATTTCGAAGACGCGCCGGCGATAGGACCCATGAGGCCCATGTCTCGGAGCAAGGCCTCGGTGGGTCTTTCCTGCTAGGCAAATTGGAACTGGACTCCGATCCTCCGGAATCGCTGAAAAAGCTGGTAATTTCTGGGGTGGGCATGGGCGCCAAGGAAGGGGCAAAGGTTGAAGTTCCATTCAAGCAGCTCCTCAAAATGGCGGAGCTCAAAGAAGGCGAATGGTGGAAGGACGCCTCTACTGGCCACCCCAACACGACGGCCAAGAAGGTCGAGGTGGCGCTAGGCCCCCAAGGTACACGGATAGCGCAGCACCTGACTTTTGGAGAAGGAACCGCCCATCATGGGCTAATCGTCGGACGTACCGGTTCTGGTAAGAGCAATCTCATGCATGTGATCATCACCAGCCTGGCGCTGAAATACTCGCCAGATGAACTACAGCTATATTTGATCGACTTCAAGCAAGGCGTGGAGTTTAAGTGCTACGCGGTGCACAAGCTGCCTCATGCACTGACCATCGCGATTGAGAGCGAGCGCGAATTTGGGCTTAGTGTTCTGCGCCGCTTACAGGGCGAAATGCAGGAGCGTGGTGACAGATTTCGCAATGTCAACTGTGCCAATCTTACGGAATTTCGGGAAAAGACCCATGAACTTCTACCCCGGATTGTTCTTATTGTGGATGAGTTCCAGGAGTTCTTTTCGGAAGACGATGCCATCGCCACTCAGTCCCGGGGAATTCTAGACCAGTTGGTTCGCCAGGGACGCTATTCAGGAATCCATGTGCTGCTCGGGTCGCAGACGCTGACGAGCCGTCTATTGCCGAGCAGCACTCTTGGACAGATCGGCATTCGAATCGCGCTGCAGTGCTCTGAGGAAGATGCCCGTCTGATCATGGCCGATGGGAACGGAGCAGCGCGCAGGCTCTCGCGTCCTGGTGAGGCGCTTTACAACGCGCAAAATGGCCTCATTGAGGGCAATGAGCTTTTTCAGGTGGCACTTTTTTCAGAAGATGATCGCAATTATTATGTCGAATCCGTGGTCCAATACGCCAGGAAACAATTGAGAAGAAAACTGCCCGAGCCGGTCATCTTCGAAGGCAATCAACCGGCGCCGCTGGACACCGTATCGGTTTGTGCACAGTACTCCGATAAGCGCGAACTCCCCTACAGTTGCGCGCTTCTTGGGGCTCCAATCGAGATCAAGGACCCCACCGAAGTCCGTTTTCGGCGGCAGTCCGGCAGCAATCTCCTGATGGTGTTACGAGACGAATCAACCGCAATGAGCTTGACGAGCAGCGCTATCATTAGTTTGCACAGCCAGCGGCAACAAGCCAATTTTCTGATCGCGGATTTTGCCATGCCCGAAATGGAATGGTCTTCTCTGTCGCCGGCGATGGTTGAAGCATCGTCTCGCATCAGACGTTTTACCCGGCGCGAGTTGCCGAACCAGTTAAGAATTTTGGCGAACTGGATCCGTAACCCGGAGAAGGCCCCGCCGGAAATTTATCTGATTGTTTTTGGGTTGCATCGAGCGCGCGACTTGCGCATCGATCCAGATGATTTCAATACCCCTGCCTCGAAGAAGGAAGATCCGGGAAAATTGTTTGAAGAAATCCTGCGGGAAGGACCAGAGTGCGGGGTCCACGTGATTGTTTGGTGCGACAGCATGGTTAACCTAGGCCGTAATCTGGAACGCTCGGCAGTACGTGAATTTGGTTTCCGTGTGGCCGGCCCGATGAGTTCTTCGGATTCCAGCCAGCTCATTGGAGAAGAAAACGCAGCCAAGCTGCGCGATAATCATCGGGCGTTGTTCTACGACGATGAACGCCCTGGCGTGCTGGAGAAATTCAGGCCGTATTTATTGCCGAGCGCCGCAGAACTTCGCGATGTCCTTGCGATTGCTGCCGATGCGGCACACGCATAAAGGAGAACACCTATGTCAGTTTATTCTGATCCCGAACGGCTGCGCGAATTTGCCAGTCAGTTGAAAGCCTACAACGAATTTGTCGAGGCCATGATGGCATCTGTCCGGGAGGCCACCAAGCGTCTGGGTGAAACCTGGAGAGACCCCCAGTTTGAGGAATTCGAGACTGTGCTGGGACGTACGCGCAATCTGCTCGTCAACTTCACGATCGATACCCGGCAAACTGTTGAGATGCTGAAGCGCGATGCGCAGGCCCTCGAAGAAACTCAGAATGTACGTCTTCAAGGAGGAGGCCGGTCATGACCAGAATCGTACTGAATCCGGAGGAGTTGCGCCGGTTCGCGAGCTTTCTCGAAGCTCAATGCGGAGAGTTACGCGGGCGCAAGAGTGCAATCGAAGCGGCTTTCTGCCAACTCGCCGAATACTGGAAGGACAAGAAGCAACACAGGCATGAAGCTGATTTCGAATACACCTCCAAACTGCTCGATGCTTTTCTGGCGCACAGCGATGCCTATATGAGCTACCTTCGCAAGAAAGCCAGAAAAGCCGATGCCTACTTGAATGGGTAGGTGATCTGCCGTGGCCAACAATTCTATCGATTTACGCAGTTTGGAACGGCTGAAGGATTTTCATAACGCGCTGGTGCAGTTTGCCAATCGCGCTGACGGCCGTATCTCTCGTTTGGAGTCACAGTTCTCACGTGCCCGCGATTACCTGTCGAAAAAGCATACTGCCTTCTCTCATCGGGTGGATATGCTTGAACAGATGCTGTACCAGGCTGATGAAGAGTGTGACACTTCTCAAATTGAGGAGAAGCTTGACGAAGCGCGCGCTGACCTCGATAGGGCGATCCAATGTGAAGCGCACGTCGATGCGGCCGAGAGCCGGTATCGGCAACATCTGGCTCGCGTTCAGGCAGTACTGCGCTCCGGTATTCCCGAGGCGCGCAACATGCTTGAACGCAAGATTGGACAGTTGCACGACGTTCTGGGGGTTCCCGTGAACCATGCTCCGGGAAGGAACAGCAGTGTTGGTTCCATTTTGTCATCTGCGGCAATGAATTCTTTGGAGGAAGTTCAATCCTCCGATCACCAATTTGCGACCGAGCCGCGACCCTATTCACCGATCATGCAGTTTTATTCCTTGCCGTCCGGGTTCCGCTGGATTTCGCTCGACAGCATCGCGCCAGCAGACTTGGAGAAGGCGCGTATCATACCAGAGTCCAAGAAAACTTCATTTGCTGAGATGAGGAAGGGTTTTGCCGTGCTTCAGCAAGAAATACTTCCGGCACTGGCGAGCATGTCCGCGAGCCAGGCCTACGAGCGTTTTGCCGCTGAGGACGCAAGTGCTCCCCGTCCTGACGGTTTGTTTCGACAGAATGTATTTGCCGCGTTCTTTGGAGGGCCAGGCAAGGCGAACATCCACCTTGAAAAAAAACGAAGTGATAGCTTCTTCACTGTGATCGATGGACAGCATCGCATTCGGGTAGCTATGGAGCTTGGGTGGGAAGCAATTCCAGCAGAGGCTGTGGAGGTGGAGTGATGTCGGCGAGAGACGACGTACACGGTCTGGCAACGCTTGTGGACGGACTGCGCGCTGAGTGGTCAGAGACTTCTTCACTGTGGCGTGACAATGTACATGAAGAGTTTAGGCGCCAGTTCTGGGACAACTGGGAGACGATGCTCTTGGAATTTGTCGATGCTGCAGAGGAACTTTCGCAAGAGATCGACCAAGCGATAGCTCAGATCGAAAGCTAATTGCGACAACCAGATCGGCACAGCGTTATTTGCTGACTGCCAACAGCTTCTTTCAACACCGCACAATCTTCTCTGACTTGATTCCCTTGGTCGCGTTACGCGTATCCACAACCAGTTTGGATTCTCTCACGATCTTGGGATAGTCGTAATCCGAATGGTCGGTCACAATCAGCACACAATCATATTGGGAGAGATCCTCCACAGGAACGCAAGTCATCTGCAGGTTGTACTTGCGGCCGCGGCCAACCTTGGGGAAATAGGGATCGTTGTAAGAAACTTCTGCGCCCTGCTCCTGCAATTCTTCGATGATGGTCAGTGCGGGAGACTCGCGTAGATCGTCAATGTCGCGCTTATAAGCGACACCCAGCACCAGTACTTTGGATCCGTTCAGCGATTTCTTGTGACGATTGAGCGCCATGGCCACCGAGGTAACGACGTGATAAGGCATGGCAGAGTTGATTTCGCCCGCCAATTCGATGAAGCGGGTCTGAAAGTCAAATTCTTTGGCCTTCCAGGAGAGATAGAAAGGATCAACTGGGATGCAGTGTCCGCCCAACCCTGGCCCCGGATAAAACGGATGAAAGCCAAACGGCTTGGTAGAGGCCGCCTGGATTACCTCCCATATGTCGATACCCATTCGCAAGCACAGCAATTTGAGTTCGTTGACCAGGGCAATATTCACGCAACGGTAAATGTTCTCCAGCAGCTTGGTCATCTCCGCGGCGGCGGGACTGGATACGGGCACAACGCGATTGAAAATACAGTTGTAGAGAGCACCTGCGATCTCGGTCGCCGCCTTATTGAGGCCGCCGATAACTTTGGGAATGTCGCGGCGGGCCACGGAGTCATTGCCGGGATCTTCGCGCTCCGGTGAAAAAGCGACCATAAACGTGTTGCCATCAGTCTGTTCGCCACGGGCAGCCTTGAGGCCGGTGGGATTGCGTTCTTCGAGAATGGGCGTCATCACCTCTTCAGTCGTGCCCGGATACGTGGTGCTTTCCAGGACAACCAGTTGGCCGGTGCGCAGATGCGGAGCAATCGCCTCCACCGTGGCCCGTATGTAGCTCAGGTCGGGCTCGCGGTACTCGTTCAATGGCGTCGGGACGCAGATGATAACAGCGTCCATGTCGGCCACTTGGCTGTAGTCGCCGGTGGCCGAAAGGCCTTTGGCCCGAGCTGCCGCTATTTCCGTCTTGGGAATACGATAAATGTAAGAACGGCCCTCATTCAGGGCTTGGATTTTGTCTGCATCAACGTCAAACCCGGTGACCGGGAAACGTTCTTCGTTGAAAAGCAGGGCCAGCGGCAGGCCGACATAACCCATGCCGATGATTCCCACTTTTGCGGTGCGTGCCTCAATGCGGGAACGAAAGCGCTCCAGGCCCGCTGAGGGTTGAGTTTGAGAGGACATAGTCAAGCTAAAATTCTACACGCAAGCTTGACCTACCCGCCATCTCCGGGCAGACGGAGGCGACGGCAGTCATTGGCCTATCGTGCGGGCGAACCAGACCAGTTATCCATAAAGGCCCCCGACTTTGGAGTAAGCTAAATACAGTCGAGAGCTTTCAACGGGTGAAAAGCCTGGCCGGGAACCCTCCGGCGCAAGCGCGGCGGCCCACTTTGGTGGCCGCAGAATTGTGTTACTCTGTAGCCGTCTGGAATCTCTCCCTTAGCACAAGTCAGTGGCACAGAAAAAAAAACTCGCCTTTCAGATTTCCTACGTTACCATCACGTACCGCAGTGTCTTTTTGGGAATCCTCGCCTTGCTGGCGATCTTTGTTCTCGTGATGTATTTCTTGTTTCCGGAGACAGGCAATCGCTGGTTGCAGGCTACGGAAGCTTCGCTGGGAAAGGTCATGGCGAAAATCGGCCTGGGCAGCGGCACGAACCACAACCCAGGCATTGATTCCGGGCCGCAACAAGCGCATTTCACCAATATTGACGGCACGGTCAGGGTCAAGAAGGTGAGCACCAACAAATGGATTACCGCCGACTACAACGTTGGATTGGAAAAGGGAGATGTTGTCCAGACGGCATCAGAAGGCATTGCCAAAATCGTCCTAACGGACGGGACCAACTACACCGTCAAGCCCGATTCGCTGATCGTTGTCCAGGAAAACTCTGTTAACTCAGCACAACAAACGAGCGTTGCCGTGCAGGTAACCACCGGGACGGTGGATCTGGCCACATCCACTATGAGCCAGGGCTCGAAGTCCCAGGTGATTGTTGCCGGCACAACCGCCACTCTCGGTTCGGAAAGCACGGCCCAGGCAACCAACGACGTGAGCCATGATAACCATGAGATTCTGGTGAAGAAGGGCTCAGGTGAAGTCAACCGCAATGGCGAGACGGTCAAGCTGGGAAATTACGAAAAAGTATCATTTAAGAATGACTCACCCAACCTTACTAAGACCAAGGAAATCGGCCCGCCAGTACTGATCGATCCGCCCAACATGCAGCCCGTGTTCGTGGGCAGTACCGGTAAACCGGTGGATTTCTCCTGGACGCCCGTGGACGGGGCGAAGCACTACCGGATTACGATCTCAAAAAACCCGTACTTCTCTTCGGTTTTGCTGAGTCAGTTGGTGGATACGCCCCAAATCAAGCTCAATGGGCTCCAGGAAGGCAGCTATTACTGGGAAGTGCAGTCGGTGGGAGAAAACGGGAAAGAATCGGCGGAGAGCGACAAGAACCGGTTTACAGTCATTCCCAAGGGCGCAGAAAAGGTCAATGTTACTCTGGAGTTGGAGCCCCTGATCCAGCACGGGCACGTGATCGAAATTCGGGGTAAGACGGAGCCGAACGCCCGGGTCATGGTGAACGGGCAAGAGGTGGCGGTGATCGGCAGCGACGGTAAGTTCTACCACTTCACCAATCAGCTGCCCACCGGCCTGAACGTCCTTACGATTACGGCACAAAACAGGAAAGGCGGAGTGAATACCAAGACCCAACAGGTCGTAATCCAGTAGAATCAATATATTGCTGCGTTTCGGTTTGGTCCAAGCCACTTTGTCTGCATGCAGTTCTGGGCGGGAAAATTGTTTGCAGAAAATCAGCAGTCCACATCCGGCGGTTCCGGTTTTTGTTTGGGAAAAATTTAGAGACGGAAAGAAGCAGTCATGTCGGGAAACGGTTTCAAGTCAGAGAACACACGCATTCATAGTTTGCGTTCGCTCTTCAGTATGTTCTCCAGCGATCTGGCGATCGATCTGGGGACAGCGAACACTCTTGTTTTCGCCAAAGGCAAAGGCATTGTGGTGAACGAACCTTCCATCGTGGCTATCAACAAGAACACCGGAGAAGTTGAGGCGGTCGGCAAAGAAGCCAAGGAGATGCTGGGCCGGACACCGGGCAACATTGTGGCCATCAAGCCCATGAAGGACGGAGTGATTGCCGACTTCAAAGTCACGGAGAAGATGCTGAACTACTTCATCCACAAAGCGCATAACCGCAAGATGATGGTGCACCCGCGTATTGTGATCGGCGTGCCGTCTGAAATTACGCAGGTGGAAAAGCGCGCGGTCATGGACTCCGCGTATCGCGCCAAGGCGAGTGAAGTGTATCTGGTGGAGCAGGCGATGGTGGCTGCGATCGGCGCGGGGTTGCCCATCACCGAACCCAGCGGCAACATGGTGGTGGACATTGGTGGCGGCACCACAGACATCGCGGTGATTTCGCTCAGCGGAATTGTTTATTCGCGTTCGGTGCGGATGGCCGGTAATCAGATGGACGAAGCTATCATGAATTACCTCAAGCGCAAGTACAACCTGCTGATCGGCGAGCGCACGGCGGAGCAGGTGAAACTGGAGATCGGCTCAGCGTATCCCCTGGACAAACCGCTGACCATGGAAATCAAAGGCCGTAACCTGATCGAAGGCGTGCCCAAGACGATTACGATTGATGACAGCGAAATCCGAGAGGCCCTGGGTGAGTGCATCAGCACCATCATGAACGCTGTTCGTGTGGCACTGGAGCGTACGCCACCGGAATTGAGCGCGGACATCAGCGACCGCGGTATTGTCCTGACCGGCGGAGGCGCGCTGTTGAAAAATCTGGACAAGCGCATCCGCGAGGAAACCGGGTTGCCCGTATCGATTGCCGATGACCCGCTGGCCAGCGTGGTGCTGGGCACGGGAAAAATGCTGAGCGATTTTAAGCTCTTGCGCAAAATTTCAATTGAATAGTGTTTCTTCGAAGCAGGACCAGAGTATGCAGTTGTGCCGGCGGGCCCATCTCTAAAACAGCGTCATGGAAAGCTTCTTCAGCCGTTACAAGAACCCGCTGATCCTGGTAGCGGTCCTGTTTGTTCAGGTGATCGCGCTTGCCACTCAGATCAAGCAGCCGGACAATCCCAACTCGCCCAATTCGGTAAGAACCAGTTTGCTCCGCAAATGGGCAGCGACGGCCTTTGCTCCATTGGAGAAGGGTCTTGCCGGCACGGAAAACGTATTCCGCCGGACCTGGCGCAACTACGTTGATCTCCACGACGTGCGCAAGGAAAACCGCGACCTGAAAGACAAAGTCGACCAGTTGAAGATTGAACAGGCGCAACTGAAGGAGCAGGCGGAACAAACGCGACGCCTGCAGGCGCTGCTGGGGTTCAAACAGAAGTTTGTCGGGGAGACGATCGCCGCGCAAATTGTGAGCGGCGGCGGAAGCGAGCAGTCACGTGTGGTCTACATTGATCGAGGATCTTCCGACGGCATGAAGGCCAACATGCCCGTGATCACACCGGACGGGATCGTGGGCAAGATCAAGGAGGTCTACCCGTGGACGTCCCAGGTGTTGCTGCTCACCGATCGTGAGAGCGGAGCGGGCGTGGTCCTGGAAAAGGCGCGTCTGCAAGGAGTGTTGCACGGTCTCGGACAGGGAGAAACCCAGGTCAACGACATCATGTCCGATGAAAAGGTGCAGGCCGGGGAACAAATCGTCACCAGCGGCGGAGACGGGATTTATCCCAAGGGCCTTCCTGTAGGTACGGTCACCAGCGCGGCGTCCGACCGTGACAGCGAGCCTTTTCTCAGAATCAAAGTAAAGCTGGCGGCCAATCTTGACCAACTGGAAGAAGTTCTGGTCATCACGAAAATGGCCGAGCAAACTCCCCAGGTGGTCGAAGACCCCAACGCTGCCCGGGCAGCGGACGTCTTATCCCGGCGCCTGCCCACCGTTACCCGATCTGTGGACAAGAATGCAGTCGCTCCGCCCGACGCAAAGAAGCCCATCACGGCTCCGCGAAAGAAAGTGAACGCGCCGATCCCGGCCGGCGGGGAGAAACCGCCCCAATGAACGGCACTCTCGTCTCCACTTCGCGCGAAGAAATTGAGGTACATCGGTTTAGCCCAGTCGTTTCGATTCTTATCCCGCTGGCTGCGATGTTTCTCCAGATATGGCTTCCCCGCAAGATCCGGTTTGTGGGGATTTTCGACCTGCCTTTGCTGGTCACGATATTCTTTGCCGTCGCGCGGCGGCGTCAGGTCCCGGGTATGCTTACCGGCGCTTTGATGGGCACGCTGCAAGACGCGTTTACCAGCCATCCCATCGGCTTGTTCGGGATATCCAAGACCATTATTGGTTTCCTGGCCTCGTCTATTGGCGTCAAGTTGGACGTGGAGAACCCCGGTTCACGCTTTCTGATGACGTTTGGTTTCTATTTCCTCCATCAATTCATCTACCTGCTCATTGATCGAGGGCTGGTTGGGGTAGGTGAGCCGTGGGCCTGGGGACATACTCTGCTGGGAGCCTTTGCCAACGGATTGCTCGCAGTTGTGCTCTTCGCCGGACTCGACCGGTTCAAAGGGCGCAGATAGAGCAGGACATTCCGCAGCCGTGCCTATTTTGACGGCGCCGGCGGAGGAGCCGAAGGCGTCGCCGGTTTCGTAAACTTCGAGTTGTCAATCGGAACGTTTTGCTGCACCTGCTCCAACTGAATCGTGAAACGTCCCAGCGGACGGGCGAGCGTCCAGCGGAAAGGCACCTTTACCCCGTTCTGGTCGCGATAATCCGCGTAGTCAACCTGCGTTGGATTGCGTCCAAGCGCTGTCTCGGCATAGCGTACGCTGCGTACCAGAAGTCCTGACTGCTGGTCGAAGTAGAGCCTGAGAGGCGGCTGCCCCTGCTTGATTCCGATGAGCTGGACTACGTCGTGCTCTCCGATTTTGTCGGCGGGTCGCACGCGGAAACTGTCGAACATCTTCTTCAGATCAAGAGGAAGGCTGAAATCGGCGTCGAACCCCGCGGCTTGAGCTTCAACCGGGCTCATATCGCGCGGCGGTCTGCCGCCATTTCCCAGCCAGCCGGACTGGCCGTCGAAAGCAGTAATGCTGTCGCCGTTCGGAGTATGCATCGTGGAAATGCGTTTATTCGGGGCTTTAGCCAGAATTTCTATTGGGGATTTGCCGCCGCTAAAGCTGATAGTGCCTCTGGAAGAGCGCGTGGTGACCTTCTGTAAGGCATCGGCGCCGCCTACGGCCTGGAGAAACTTATCAAGGACCTGATCGGCAGTTGGGAGCGCAGGCCCTGGAGTTGCGGGTGTCTTGGGCGCTTCCGGACGCTTCGGTTCTTCATCTGAGATGATGGGGATTCCCACCGGAGCATGCGAGCCGCGATGACAGGAGTTGCAAGTTACCTGGGGCTCACCGTTGAAATTGTCTTTATTGATGGCGAATTGCATTTGCATCATTCGGCGCGCCGTCGCTTTGGTTTTTTTATCGTCCTTCTCAAAGGCCCCCTGAACGTGGCAAAATTCGCACTCCACCCCTAGCGAGTTAGCGACGAATTGCATGGTGGGTAGTATCTGGTCGGCGGGCGTGCTCTTGAGTATCTGAATGTTCTTGAAAGCCTGCTCCGCAGTCTTGGGCTCCCCCGCGGCCTGGGCGGTCCCGGATTGTGCGCGTATTCCGCTGATCGCAAAAACCAATGCCCCGGCGAGCCCGGCACCGAATAAGACTGCTTTCGCTCTGCTGCTGTTCATGTGGAGTCCTTGAATTTGAAATGAAAACGGGAGTTGCTGTAACCTGAGATATTAATACATCCGGCGGAAATCCGGTGGTTTATGTCGCGTTGCTCCCTCGAAATGGGCGGGGGATGGCGTTCCAGGTGCCTGTTCCCGACAATTTTTGATCGTTGAGTCCTTCTTCGGTGCAATCACAAGAGGAAATGCGGTACTCTAAATGTGACTCCTTTCGGAGCATGATTCTTCTCTTATCGTAAAGCGATAGATATCTCAGGACAGCATGTTCGGGCGCAACGAAAAAATTCCGTCCTTCAAATTCACAGTTGTTCAATATATGGTGCTGGCTGTTTTTTTGCTGCTTGCGTTTGGCTTATGGCGGCTGCAAATTTCCGGCAGTGACGAATATTCGGTGCGCGCGGAACAGAACCGCATTCGCAGTGTGCCCATTCTGGCGCCGCGCGGTAAAATCTACGACCGCGACGGCCTGCTCGTGGTGGACAACTATCCTTCGTTTTCCGCTCTGCTGCTGCGCGACCAGGGGCGCGATCTGAATGCGGATGCTCCGAGAATTGCCCTAGGCCTGCATATTTCTGTGGACGAAATTCGCGACAAAGTCCGCAGGTATCAACTGGCCCGCGTGCCCGCGTATGAACCCATCCGGATCAAAGACGACATCACTCCTGACGAGCGGGCTTTCATCGAGTCGCACCGTGACGAGTTTTCCGAATTGGAAACCATCATGGCGTATCGCCGTCTTTATCCCCAGAACGGTTTCATGGCCCACTTGATCGGCTATGTGGGTGAAGTCAGTGAGGACATGCTCCGCACACCCAGGTTCGAGGTTTATGCGCCGGGAGACATTGTTGGCCAGTCAGGCCTTGAGCAGTATTACAACGACGTCCTGGGAGGCAAGAACGGCTCTCGCCGGGTGATGGTGGACAGCAAGGGCAGGGAAGTCAAAGGTGTGCAGCCCCTTTTGCAGGAACCACCCGTCGTGGGTAAGTCGCTGCATCTGACGATCGATCTGGATGTCCAAAAAGCTGCCGAGATGGCGCTGGAAGGCAAAAACGGCGCGATTGTCGCGCTTGACCCGCGCACTGGAGAAGTCCTGGCGATGGCCAGCTGGCCCACGTTCGACCCAAATGCATTTGCGGTACGCGTCTCCCGCAAGGAGTGGAACAGGCTGGTTACCGATCCGGCCCATCCGCTGATGAACAAAGCCATCCAGGCACAACTGGCGCCTGGGTCAACCTTCAAGATCATCATGTCAGTGGCCGGCTTGCAGGAAGGGCCCGCTCAGACGCTGCATGTGAACTGTGGCGGCGGCGCCACGTTCTACGGGCACTTTTACCATTGCCATGGCGTACATGGATCAACGGACATCTCCAAAGCGATCACGCAATCCTGCGATACGTTCTTTTACACACTGGCCGAACGGCTGGGCATTACCAAAATCGCCAAATGGGCCACGGCTTTGGGTCTGGGCAGCAAGACCGGAATTGATCTCCCCAACGAAGCCAGCGGTATCATGCCTTCAGAAGAATGGAAGGCCAAGAACTACCGCCAGAAATGGTACGCCGGAGACACCATTCCTGTGGGAATCGGGCAAGGCGCTGTCGTGACCACGCCCCTGCAACTCGCTCGCGCCATCGGGGGAATCGCCATGGACGGAGTTCTGTATCGTCCGCACGTGGTCGCCCCTGACCAGTTGCCGCCAGAGTTTAAGAAAATGGTCGCAGAGTCGGCCGACGTGGTCCGTGTGCCGCTTGATCCGCAGAATTGGATTACGATTACCAACGCGATGGTCGGCGTGGTGGCGCCCGGTGGAACGGCTTCCAGCGCGCATATTGAAGGTGTAGATTTCGCGGGAAAAACCGGTACGGCGCAGGTTGTGAGTCACGCATTTCGCGAGGGCAAACAAAAGCTGGGCAGCGAATACAACGACAACGTCTGGTTTGTCGGTGTGTCACCGCGAAGGAATCCCGAGATCGTGGTGGCTGTTCTGCTGGAAGGCGGGCAGAGCAGCCCTCTCGCCGGAAGAACAGCGGCCCAGGTGGTAAGAGCTTTTGTGGAAAAGCAGCGGCGCATTCGCAAGAATCCCTCGTTGTTCAGCGACAAGAACACACCGGATGCCGTTCCCATGGCTGCTTTGTGGAACTCACCCACGCCGAGCCAGGACGCCCAACAATCAACTGACTCACTCCATGGTGGTACGGTCCTGGTGAAAATGGGAAAACCATCCGTGCTGAAACGCGCCGTAACTGATCCGGCTATCCTTAAGCCGAAGCAAGCGGCGCTCGGTATCCCCTCGGCGGACGGGAACTGATGCGGCGGTTTCTTTCCTTCCATGATTTTGATTGGGTCCTGCTGGGTTTTGTATTGCTGATCTCCGGGCTCGGTGTTCTGGAAATCTATAGCAGCACCTACGGCACAAAGTTCGCCACAACCACGGGCACTCCGCTCTACGTCAAGCAGATTTATTGGATACTGGGCGGGCTGGTGCTGATGTTCCTGGCCAGCCTGGTCAACTATCAGATGCTGCTCGAAAATGCTCACTGGTTTTACATTGCTTCGATCGTTGCGCTGCTTGCGGTGCTGGTTCTGGGTGAAAAGCAACTGGGAGGGCGTCGCTGGATCAAGCTGCCCGGCCACCAGCATTTCCAGCCTTCCGAGTGGGTGAAGCTTGTGCTCATTCTGGTGCTGGCACGATATTTCAGTCTCAACAATGATGATCGTACCCCCACGTTTAAAGACGTAGTCAAGGCTGGGTTGCTTGCGCTGGTTCCGATGCTTCTGGTGCTTAAGCAGCCCGATCTAGGAACTGCCCTGACGTATGTGCCGCTGGCCTTTATGGCGTTGTTCCTCGGAGGAATTCAGGTCCGTCATGCGGCCATTATTGTGGTGATTGCGGGTATTCTCATGCCCGCGCTCTGGGTATATGGCCCCAGGTTGCACCTGATAAAGCAGTATCAGAAAGAGCGGCTGCTGACTTTTCTGCATCCTGAGGCGGACTCGCAAAAAGCCGGATACCAGTTGGAGCAATCCAAGATTGCGGTGGGCCACGGCGGCATCGTGGGACAAGGAATCCGCAATGGTTCGCAGACCCAGGGCAACTTTTTGCCCGAACCCCACACGGATTTCATTTTTGCCGCCTGGGCTGAAGAACACGGGTTTGTAGGCGCAGTGGGGCTGCTGCTGTTATACTTTCTAGTGTTGATGCGATTGATCGACAACGCCAAAACTGCGTCTGATCGCGCAGGCGGCTTTGTGATTATGGGTGTGGTTGCAGTGTTATTTTTCCATATCCTGGTCAACGCCGGCATGGTGGTTGGCTTTATGCCTGTCACCGGTATCCCGTTGCCGCTGATGAGCTATGGTGGCTCGTCATTGTTGTTCACGTTTTTAGCGCTGGGAATTGTCATGAACGTCCAGATGCGCCGTTTCGTGAACTAAGAAAAAACAGAGGCGTCTTCAGGACGCAGATCTAAACAAGATTCAACGTTACGCCTTCACGTTTAAGGAGGGCGACCGGCCCCAAGTGAGAGCCGGAGAGGATTCAGAGAGCGTTCCCGGGCGGGTAACGGCCCCGCGAAGCGAGTTGCTGAGTGGCCACAACCCCGGAATGCGAAGGTGCAGAGATTTTTCAAAGTCATAGGCAGAGTACATCGGCTTTCGGCCGGACACAGTCCTCAACTGGGGACCTGTCCGCTACGGCCCGCGTGTATTTTCCGCATGAGTACAGATTGAATCTTGCAGCACCGCCTCCAGACTGCGGTCGTGGCCCACACGATCCGGTGACTTCCTCTCCTCCATCTCCCGGCCGGTTTGCCTGGCATATGTCCAGGCCGGAGAGAATGAATGTCCAAAGAACTATTTGTATCGTCCACCCCGCATGAGACCAAGGTCGCGGTCACTGAAGACGACCAGTTAGCTGAAATATATTTTGAGCGTGAGAACGAATACACCCTCGCAGGTTCCATTTACAAAGGACGCGTGACCCGCGTGCTTCCTGGCATGCAGTCGGCTTTTGTCGACGTGGGTCTTGAGCGCGACGCCTTCCTGTACGTAACTGACTTCCTCCTGGAAGAAGACGAAGAAGTCGACCTCATCGACCAGGGAACCTCGCGGCCGCGCGGAGAACCCCGCAGCTCGGCGCCGCGTATCGAACAGCACCAGGGCCCTATCGAAGCGGACCAGGTCATGCCTCCCATCGAGTTGTTGGCTACCGCGGCGGACGATGCTCCAGAGACAACCGAAGGCGGCAGCACCGGCCAGGACACGGACCGCGAAGGCGCGCGAAAGTGGCGCGGCCGCCGCCGTCGCCGGGGCCGGGGTGGCCACTTCCCTGAGCGGGACGACCGCACACCGCGTTCGGCGGAGGCCACTCAAGAATCACGTCCAGAAGTGACGCCAGAGCCACGTACCGAGGTTCGTCACGAGCGCGAGGTCCGCCATGAGCGGACGGAAGCGCCGCCACCGTTGCAGCCAATTATGTTGCCGGGTGAGTCGTTGTCCCGATATCAGCCGCAAACGCCAAAGCCGTCCACTCAGGGACAGACGTCATCGCCGTCCGTGAGCAGACCAAAGCCGTCTACGGAGTACTCGGTCCAGCCCTCGCAGCTTGCTGTGGACGCCTTTGTGCTGCCAGGTGAGTCCATCGCGAAGTACAAGCACAACGAGCGGCCGGCCCGGTCTCGCTCCGAACAGGGCCCCGTCAGGGTACAGGCTCATGAAGAAGTTCCTGCTGCCCACGCCGTGGAAGCCCCAGAAGTCCCGCCCGTTGTTCCCGAAGCGGTGGCCGCCGTCGCGCCTACGGATCCCGTTGAGGAGCACCGTGAAGAGCCAAAGACTGAAGAGCCAATTTCCGCGGCTGTGGTTGAGAGGCCCGCAGAAACGGTGGAAGTGGAAGCTGTTCGCGAAGAGTCGCGTCACCTCGAATCAGTAAGCACTGCCGAAGTGGTCAGCGAACCCGCTACGGAGTCCGCTCACACGCACGAACATCGCGAAACCGGTGAACATGCCGACACACGCGCTGACGCTGCGCAGCAAAGTCGGGGAGCATGGTATGCCCCGGGAACTGGCGTCGTGGAAGAAGAAGAGATCGAAGAGGAAGAGAGCGAATTTCCGGCCTTTGAAGAGCGCATGGACCTGGCCGACGATGAGGAACTCGAAGAGGAAGTAATGGAGGCCCAGGAAGACCACTTCCTACCTGTGGGCAGCCAACTAACTGAGGCGGTGCGCGATGCACATGTCAATGAGCACGCCACGGGGTCATACGAAGCTGAAGGTCTGGAAGAAGAAGAACTGGAGGACGGCGCCGACGGCCTAAGCGCAGAACTGGCCGGCGACGAAGACGCAGAAGACGAGTTGGAACCCGTCGGTGACACGGAAAGTCCCGAGGGAGGACGCGCCGAACAGCGTGCTTCTTCCGGAACTGCCGGGTATCAGCAGCGCACGGAGCGCACCGGTGACCGCCAGAACAACCGCCGCACGGGACGTCGCATGCGAGGCCGTCCGCAGCGCCAGTTTGTTCAGCGGCCAACGCCCGTGATTAGCGATCTTTTGAAAGAAGGCCAGGAAATCCTGGTACAGATCGCAAAAGAACCCATCGCCAAGAAGGGCGCGCGAATTACCAGCCACATTGCTTTGCCGGGAAGGTTTCTGGTCTACATGCCTACCGTGCATCACACAGGCGTTTCGCGCAAGATCGCTTCTGACGAAGAGCGCCAGCGGTTGAAGCGCATTGTTCTGAGCGAGCGCGGCGAGTCGCATGGAGGATTCATTGTGCGGACGGCCGCTGCCGGCGCCAATGAAGACGACCTCCGGGCGGACATCCGGTTCCTGATCAATTTATGGAATGAAATCCGCGGCCGCGCGGAGACATCCAAAGCGCCTTCGCTGCTCTATCACGATTTGAACCTGGTTGAACGGATTCTGCGCGACCAGGTGACCACCAGCTTTTCTTCCATCTGGGTGGACACGGAAGTGGAATACGAACGCATTGTGCGTTTTGTCAGCCGCTTTCAACCGTCCATGCTCAAGCGCGTGAAGCTCTATACCAAAGAGACTCCACTCTTTGAGCAATTCAGCATCACCGACGAAATTAACAAAGCGCTCAAGTCCAAGGTGTGGCTCAAGAGCGGTGGCTACATTGTCATCAACCAAACGGAAGCCCTGGTCGCGATCGATATCAACACTGGAAAGTTCGTGGGGAAGACCTCACGCCTCGAAGACACCATCGTGAAGACCAACATCGATGCGGTGAAAGAGATTGTGCGCCAGGTGCGGCTGCGCGACTTGGGCGGAATCATTGTGATCGACTTCATCGACATGGATGAACGCAAGAACCGCCAGAAAGTAATGCAGGCCCTGGAGGAAGCGCTCAAAGCCGACCGCGCACCCTCCAAAGTTCTGCAGTTTAATGATTTCGGTTTGGTAGCGATCACCCGCAAACGGGTCAAGCAATCGCTGGAACGCACTCTGGGTCAGCCTTGTCCCACTTGTGCGGCCACGGGAATGATCAAATCGGTCAGTACCGTGTGCAATGAGATTTACGTCGAAATGCGCAAAATGAGCCGGCACATGGAGAGGGAAGTCATGCTGCGCGTGAATCCTGAAGTTGCCAAAGCACTCAAGGGCGGCAGCGGACGGTGGATGCAGGAGTTGGAAGAAGTGGCCGGCCACACCGTGATTGTAAAGTCTGATCCGCTGTTACATCCGGAACACTTTGACATCCAGTAAAGGCGAAACATCCATGAGTTCGACGGCGGACAAATTGGGGATGGTCCTGGGACGTTTCCTGCTGGCCTTCATCTTTATGGCCAGCGGATTCAGTAAGATCGTGCATTTCGCAGACACCGCAGCTCTGTTGGGCGAACATGGTATCCCTTTGTCGAAGGTAGCGGTTGTACTCACAGTCCTGATCGAGATGGGAGGCAGCTTGCTGCTGATTACCGGCTTCTATGTTCGCTATGCTGCCTTGATCATGGCGCTTTTCCTGGTCCCGGTTACGCTCATGTTCCATAGATTCTGGGTTATGCCGAATCCGGAACACGATATTCAGATGCTTAATTTCCTCAAAAATGTCTCTATCTTCGGCGGCCTGTTGGTGACAGCTTTCTCCAGCGGAGTTGCGTCCTCCTCCCCGCGCTCCGGTGGGTAGCTCCGAATCGAGGATACGGTACTCGGCGCCCTCTTGAGGGCGCCATTTTTGCGCTTGTCTACTGCACCATGAAGAGTGCTTTGCGATAATCCGAAACCTGGACACCGGTGTTAGAGGGAAGGTAACGTGTCCCCTCGGACGACTCTCCCAGGTCTTTAGTAACTCTCCTTACAAAATAGTGAGCTTTGTGCATCAACACCACCATAACTTGTGGTTCCNNGTTCCAGCGCATCTGGACTCAGGATTTTGGGATTCTTCGACCCCAAAATGGGTTTTGAACCGGCGATACACCGGGAAAACAGGATGAAACCAGAAGTTCCCGCTTGACCTCCGGTATTAACCTAGTTATAACTCGACTCGACCCGAAGTTCTCCCCCCCGAGAAGACAAAGGAACTACTCCACAGCCTCAGGTGAGGCCGGAAAAAACCCTCTGTGGAAAGGTTATCGTTTATGGGAGCAGATTCACGCGAGGTAATGAACATCCGCCAGGCTTCGCAGTACCTGGGGGTAAGTCCTGACACCTTGTACAAATACGTCACCGAAGAAAAGATTCCTGCCTTTAAGCTCGGGAACCGCTGGAAGTTCAAGAAAACCATCTTGGACCAGTGGATGGAGCAGAAGAGCACGATGAATATGGGCAGCGCCAAGAAAAAGCCCAGGGCAGCCAAAGTGGTTGCCGGGCGGTAGGCCCGGCGGCACGCGGAAAAACTACGGGAAGAAGAAAACGTATGGCAATGTTTGGAATCGGTTCACCAAAGTCGATTGTCGGATTGGACATCGGGTCCAGTTGCATCAAGGCAATTGAACTGAAGCGCAACAAGGGGGACATCCAGGTCGCCCATCTGGGAGTGGAACCGCTGGCCAGCGACATCGTGGTGGACTCGATGATCGTGGACTCGGGCAGCGTGTCCAGCGCGATCAGCAAGATCTTTACCGAGCGCGGCATCAAGACGCGCGCCGTTGCCACCTCCGTGAGCGGTCATTCTGTGATCGTGAAGAAGATCAGCGTGCAGCCGATGACCGAGGGCGAACTGGCGGAGAGCATCAACACTGAGGCCGCGCAGCATATCCCGTTCGACATCACCGATGTCAGCGTGGATTTTGACATCCTGAACCCGGACGAAACCGGGCCGCAAATGGACGTGCTGCTGGTGGCCGTAAAGAAAGACAAGATTCTGAATTATACCAACGTACTTTCGCTGGCCGGTAAGTCAGCGGCGATCGTGGACATTGACGTGTTTGCCCTGCAGAACTGCTACGAGTTCAATTATCAGCCTGCGCCGGACACCACTGTCGCCCTGCTGAACCTTGGCGCCAGCGTGATGAACATCAACATCGTGAAGGGTTCAACGCCGCTGTTCACGCGCGACGTCAGCGTTGGCGGAAACCAATACACCGATTCGCTGCAGAAGGAACTCGACCTGAGCTTTGAAGACGCCGAGTCCCTCAAACTGGGTCGCAAGGTAGGCACCGTCAGTGAAGATGCCAAGTTGCCGATCCTGCAGCAGGTAACGGAAATCATTGTGCTCGAGATCCAAAAGACGTTCGACTTTTTCCGCGCCACGGCAGCCGGCGAACATATCGAGCGTATTTATGTTGCTGGCGGATCTTCCAAGGTGCCCGGCTTGCTCGAGGCGTTGCGCCAGGAATTCTCCCTGCCGGTGGAAGTACTGAATCCGTTCCAGAAGATTCTGCCTTCAGCCGACGCCGTGGAAAACGAGATTATCGACCTGAATCCTGGACAACTCGCGGTTGCGGTGGGTTTGGCCCTCAGGAGCTTTGAAGACTTATGATCCGGATAAACCTGCTCGGAACACCCAAGTCAAGGCGCGGCGGCAGCAGCGGCGGACGGCGTGCTGCGCCCGTATCGGTCCCCAGTGAAGGCCCCAGCACGTTGATGCTGGCGCTCATTTTTGTAGCGCTCGGGGCGGGCGTGATGATTTTTTGGTACCTCAGTCTGCAAAAGACCAACACGGCCCTGACCCAAAAACTTCAGACCGCAATAGCCGAAAACCAGCGGCTGTCCATTGTGAAGACCAAGTATCTGGAGAGTTTGAAAAAGAAAGAGCTGTTTGAGCGCCGCGTGCATGTCATTGACCAGCTCAAAGAGGCCCAGTCAGGCCCGGTGGACATGCTGAATGTGGTCGCTGACACCGTCAACAAGACAGACGCCGTCTGGCTGGAGAGCATGACCAACGACGGCAAGAGCGTCGATTTCGTCGGCACGGCTCTCAACCCGGACGCAGTTGCGGACTTGATGGCCAACCTGCGCAAAACCGGGGCGTTCAAGACCGTGGAAATCAAGGAGACGGCGCAAGACCCGGCCAGCAAAGAAATAATGACTTTTAAGTTTGAGTTGGTTTGCGAGATCGGCAAGATTCCAAAGAAGACAACCTAGCGTCTGGACGGATTGGTTATGGCGAAATTTGACGAACTGTCGGTGTTGGCACGAGCGGGCATCATCCTTGTGGTGGTCGTTCTGGTGTGTGTAGGCGTTTACTACGGCTTCTTGAGCGACATTAAGCTGAAGAACGACGCACTCGAAACGCAGATCGCGGCAAAAGAGAAGGAAAACGCCCAACTCCATGAACTTGAGCCCAAGCTTATTGACATCAACAAACAGATCGACAATCTGCAGCAGCAGATTGCGAACGAGAAATTGATTGTCCCGGAAGACAAGGACCCTGACCAGTTCATCAAGGTCCTGCATGACACAGCGTCTGCCGCTGGAATCAAAATACGCCGCTATACCGCGGTGCCAGGGGCCAATCATGAGTTTTACGGTGAGGTGCCGTTCGCGATTGACATTGACGGACCCTATTACCAGGTCCTGAACTTCTTTGAGCGCGTGGCCCGGCTGGAAAGGATCGTCAACGTCAGCAATATGCAGATGTCGACCATCAAGAATACTGCTCCTTCGCGGGTCCGGACTGCCTACACTTTCGATCCGAATGCGACCGTAGCGGCCAGTTGCACGGCAACCACGTTCTATAGCCACGACCAGCAGGTGGAGACGCCGGCAGCCGGGGCGCCCGCGGCGGCGAAGCGATAGAGGCCATAAGGAACATCAGATGAAGCTGATACACATTTTCGCGATTGCAGCAGCCATGACGGCGGTGTCTCCGGCCCAGAATGCTACGCCAGCCAGCACGAACGGCAAACCGCAAACGGTGGCGAGCAACACTGGCGCCAAGCCATCTGCAATCACCACGAACACGCTGACAGTTGTGCCGGCGGCGAAGCCTGCAAACTCGCAGGAAACAAAATCAGTCACGCCCGGCAATGGGAAGACCCCGGCTCCGGTTGCGACCGTCAAACCTGCTCCACAAGGTACAACCAAGAGCCCCACGACCGCCAGCGCTCAGAAGAAAACCGCCAAACGCAAAGCGCCTCAAGCCTCGAAGAAGGCCCCGGCGAACGGAGCCACGGCCGCGGCCGGTCAAGCGGGCTCACGTGGACGCCGCGATCCCTTCATCAGCGCCATTCGTACGGTGGGTCCTGCAGGGCCGGCGGGTCCGCCCTGTGCGACAGGAAAACGGTGCCTGTCAATTCCCGAGCTCACTCTGCATGGCATCGTGAAAGACGTTACCGGGAAAATGATGGCGTTGGTGGTCACTCCCACCAATCGCATGTACATACTGCGGGAGAGCGACCAGGTATTCAATGGCAGCGTGGTCAAGATCACGGCGGATTCCGTCATTTTCCGCGAATTCGCAACAGACAAATTCGGGCATGAAAGTGCGCATGAGGTCGTTAAGAAAATTACTGCCGGCTCATAAACGGACCGACTGGCCTGACGATCAGGTATTGAAAAGGTAAATACGTCGAGCGGTAGAGACGAACCAAAGCGAAGTAGTATTGCCGTCAGGGGACGGGTTGAAAGTTTGAAGCGGCTGAAAGGCTTGAGGTACAAACCCAGCCGCGCACGCCGTGCGAAAAGACGCATCGGCGCGTGGGGAGACAAAGATGATGAGGCTAAAACAACTGCTGGGAACCATTTTGCTGGCTGCTGCGACAACCGCGGTGGCCGCCGGTCCCGTTTCACAACTGTCCGGGGTACGGGTGGACGGCCATGATCAAATCGCCGTTGTGACCATCCAGGCAAGCGGGACATTTACGCATACGGAGTATCGTCCCACTGACAACTTAATGCTGGTGGACCTGGCAGGGGTGTCGATTCCGCATCCCGACACGCAGTTGCACGGCGTGTCCGCGCCGGGTGTTCTGTCCTATCGGGTGGTGGGATACCGCTACGCCAGCGGAACGGAAGTGGCCCGTGTGGAACTCAATCTCGCCGCCGGGACCAAGGCAAGTGTTGTCGACATTGAGAACGGAGTCGAAGTAAAGATTACTGGCAACACCACGACTGCTCCGGCGACGACTCCCGCGGAAACTAAAAAGATCGCTGCTCCCGTCACACCTGCTCCGGTGATGCCAGCGAAAAGCACCGGCACAAGCCACATCAGCAACGTGGCCGTGGCCCGAGGCCGTGACGGAGTCGATATCGAAATCACCAGTGATGGCCCCATGACCGCCAAGACCATGAAGCTTAGCGGTCCGGACCGGGTCGTGCTGGACATTCCCAATTCAGTGCTCGAAGGGCGCACGCGCGAGATTCCCATCAATAGCAACAACGTGAAGGACGTGCGCGCGGCCCGTTATCAGAATACGCCGCCGGCCACGCGCATTGTTGTTGACCTGCTCACAGCCCGCGATTTCGAAGTTGTGACATCCGCTCATAAGCTGGTCCTTAAGCTGAAGGACCCAGTGGGTGCGGGGACCAGGGAATCTGCCAAGCCGCAAGAAAAGTCACAAAGTGCGACGCAGTCAGTAGCTTCCATTGTTGCGCCACCCCGGATTGCGCCGCAGCCGGCAAGTGCCGTTGTTTCGCCGAACGTCCCGAAGACGACCCTGCCAGTGGATAGCAAATCGGCAGACGGGCAGAAGGCGTCGGACGTAGTATTTGTTGCGCCAACCTTCACTCCGAAATCAGATGACGCGGCCGCCGAAAGTGTTGAGCCGACCGCCAGCCAGACACGCGCCGCGCAGGCCGCTTCGCATTTTTCCAGCGCTACTCCGGTATCGCCGGCCACTAACAAGCCGCCATTTCCATCGCGCGCAAGCCTGGCCACCAGTCCGGCTGCAACCAATGCCGCGCTTCAGCAGCAAGCACAGGTTTCGGGAGGAAGCCCGAGCGGGGCGAGCACCGGTTGTACGGGTACGCGCTTTACCGGTGAGCCCATCAACATGAACGTGAAAGACCTGGATCTCAAAGATTTCTTCCGTTTGATCCATGAGATCAGTGGTCTGAACGTGGTATTGGATCCCGCCGTCCATGGGACGCTGACCACAGTGCTGGATGACGTTCCCTGGGACCAGGCGATGGCCATCGTGCTCACGAACTACAATCTTGAGTGCCAGTTGCAAGGCAACGTGTTGCGTATTGCCACTGTTGAAACTCTGCGGGCGGAGGCGGAAGGCCGCCACGCGCAGCAGGACGCACAGTCGCTGGCTGTTCCCAAGTCGACTGTGACCCGGTATTTGAGTTATGGCCACGCCAAAGATGTGGCGGTCATTATCAAGAAGTTCCTCTCGCCTCGCGGAGAAGTGGTGGCGGATGATCGCAGCAATGCGCTGATCATCTCAGACATTCCCAGCGTGATACCTAAGATTGACGACTTACTGCCGCTCTTGGATCGCAAGACTCCGCAGGTGGAAATCGAAGCCCGCGTGGTGTCGGCCACCAGGAGCTTTGCCCGTGACATCGGCACACAGCTCGGCGTCGGTTTTGCCGGCGGTCACAGCATCATCGGTGGTAGTCCTGGCGGTAACAATGATAGCCCTCTCATAAACCAGAATGGTACCGGAAATCTTTTGGCCGGCAACACTACCGGGACCATCCCGCTGTTCTCGAACCTGGGCGCCGCAGCCACGAGTGGACTCTCGTTCGCAACGGCTACCAGCAATTTCCGTCTGGACTTCATCCTTTCCATGGCGGAGAGCCGCGGATTGGCGAAAGTGCTGTCTCGTCCTCGCGTGGTGACCCAAAACAACATCAAAGCGGTCATCAAGCAAGGCCAGCGCATACCGGTTGTGACCGCGTCGCAGTTGGGAGGTCCGCCCAGCGTGACCTACATCGAAGCCGAGTTGCGTCTGACAGTGACGCCGCAGATTACGGCGGAGAACACCATTTTCCTCGACATCGATGTCGAGAACACAACGCCTGACTTCAGTAAAGTCAACGGGTCACAATTAAATCCGGTTTTGAACACCGCGCAAGCCACCACTCAGGTCTTGATCAACGATGGCGGCACCGTGGTTATCGGCGGAGTCATCGCGACCACCAACAACATAGCCATTTCCCAGGTGCCGCTGCTGGGCAGCATCCCGGTTCTGGGACATCTTTTCAAGCACACCTTGGTGAACACCCAAACCCAGGAATTGATCTTCTTCATCACGCCGAAGATCGTTCAATCCTGAAATTCGTTTTTCCTGGCCCCCGGTGCAAATCCGGGGGCTTCTTTTTTGGCCGCTTCGNNGCTTGACCACGCAGGCGTGGAAGCCCTGCTGATCACGCATTTGCCCAACATCATGTATCTCTGCGGCTTTACCGGCAGCTCTGGGGCCCTCCTGGTGCACGCGTCGGGGCTATCCAGACCAGCATTTGTCACGGATGGCCGCTACACCCAGCAAGCCAATGAGGAAGTGCAGGGAGCGAGAGTGGTGATCTCCGGCAAGCCCGCGTGGATGGCAGCCTGCGAACGGGGGCAGAAGGCCGGCATCGCGCGCCTGGGGTTCGAAGCCCAGCACATTGCTTACGGTTCGCAGCAGGCGTTGGCCAAGCTGGTGCGCGGACAGATGCGTCTCAAGCCGGTAAGCGGCCTGACCGAACGCTTGCGCGAGACAAAGGACCCCGACGAAATCGACCAGATAAGGGCGGCGGCGGCGCTGGCGGACGAGTTGTTTCAAACCGCTTTATCGGCCATCCGTCCCGGTGTGCCCGAGACGCAGGTAGCCGGCGCAATGGAAATGCACGCGCGCAGGAAAGGCGCGGAGAAAATGTCTTTTGACACGATTGTTGCCGCCGGACCTCGATCGGCTCTGCCGCATGGCCGCGCATCTTCGCAACCCATTCCCGCCAGCGGATTTATAATCATGGATTACGGTGTTATACTCGCCGCTTATTGCTCTGACATGACCCGCACTGTGCATATGGGCCGCGTTTCCCGGAAGCGCCGCCGCATGTATGAAGCAGTGCGGGAAGCGCAGCGTGCTTCGATTGAGGCTGTGAGGCCAGGCGTGGAAGCTGGCACTGTGGACCGGGCGGGGCGCCAGATACTGAAGAAAGCGGGATACGGCGTTTACTTTACACACTCCACGGGCCACGGGGTCGGAATTGAAGTGCATGAGTCACCACGGCTGGCCAAGGGGCAGCCCCAGCAACTTGTTCCGGGAATGGTCGTTACGATAGAGCCAGGCATTTATATACCTGAGGAAGGCGGAGTTCGAATCGAAGACATGGTCCTGATCACCGAGACAGGCCATGAGGTCTTGACCACCGTCACCAAGGACCTGATCGAGCTTTAGCTTTTGGAGCCAACAATTTTCATGAATCAAAAAGAGCTGAAAGAGCTGGTTGAATTCCTGATCGAGAAAGACATCTCCGAGTTCGAACTTGAACGCGGAGACGTAAAGGTCAGGATCAAGCGGACAGTGGCTGCATCTGGCGGCACTGTTGTCCATCAGATCATTGCTCCCTCAATTCCGGGCGCGGTCCACAGCGCAACACCAACTGTGTCTGCGGTCACGGCTGCTCCGGTGGCGCCGCCCGTGGCGGAAGAGGTGTTCCACATCGTGAAATCACCCATTGTGGGGACATACTATGACGCGCCAGCTCCGGGCGCTCCTCCGTTTATTCAACTTGGCGACATTGTGGCAGCGGGCCAGGTGCTGTGCATTATTGAGGCCATGAAGCTGATGAATGAGATTGAGTCGGACATGGCCGGCGAAATCGTGCAAAAGCTGGTGACGAATGCACAAGCGGTGGAATACGGCCAGCCTCTTTTTGCCATTCGCCCGCGCACCTAAGGCCTCGTCCGCCAGGAGATGCGAGGCAGCCTTGTGCTCATTTAGTTTTCGTCAGGATGCTGCGGTGGATTCGAGAGAGCATCCGCCAGTGTCAATGGAAGCGACAGAATAAAAAACTCATGTTCAATAAGATCCTGATTGCAAACCGCGGTGAGATTGCCCTGCGGGTGATTTGCGCCTGCAAGGAACTCGGCGTCAAGACGGTAGCGGTTTACAGTGACGCTGACCGTAACTCCCTTCATGTTCGTTTTGCTGACGAGGCTGTTTGCATCGGGCCGCCCCGTTCGTCTGAGAGCTACTTGAACATTCCAGCCGTGATCAGCGCGGCCGAGATCACCAACGTTGATGCGATTCATCCTGGCTATGGACTGCTCAGCGAGAACGCCAACTTTGCCGAGGTGTGCGAAACCTCCGGACTCAAGTTTATTGGTCCACCGCCGGAAGTGATTCGCCTGATGGGTGAAAAGGAAAAAGCCCGCCAGGCCATGCAGAAGGCCCAGGTCCCCATTTTGCCTGGCTCCGACGGCGTGATCTCCAGCGCGGAGGAAGCCCGGGAATGGGCGCAGACGATCGGCTATCCGGTAATCGTGAAAGCTTCTGCCGGAGGCGGTGGCCGCGGCATGAGGGTCATTCGCTCGGAAGACGAAGTAGAGAAGTTTTTCAACGCCGCCCAGTCCGAAGCTGCGGCCGCTTTTGGCAACGGCAATCTGTACATGGAGAAATTCATTGAGCAGCCCCGGCACATCGAGTTCCAGGTAGTTGGCGATAACTACGGGAAGGTCACGAGTCTGGGCGAGCGTGAGTGCAGCATCCAGCGGCGACACCAGAAATTGTTGGAAGAAGCGCCTTCGACCCGCGTGACGGACGAAATGCGGCAACAGATCGGCAGGAAGCTGGAAAGTTGTCTTTCCGAAATCGGATACGTCAACGCCGGCACTGTCGAGTTCCTGATGGATGAAGACGGCAGCCTGCACTTTATCGAGATGAATACGCGCATTCAAGTGGAACACCCGGTCACCGAAATGGTGACCGGCATCGATCTGGTGAAGACGCAGATTCTGATTGCCACCGGGGCCAAGATTAGCGAGGTCATCCCCAGGATCGAACGCACCGGGCTTCGCGGACATGCCATGGAGTGCCGCATCAACGCCGAGCATCCGGAGAAATTCACGCCGTCCGCCGGCAAGATCAAGACCTTCCATATCCCAGGAGGCCTGGGAGTGCGCGTGGATACGGCTGCATACGCCGAGGGCGTGATTCCGCCCTATTACGACTCGCTCATCGCCAAGCTGATTAC
Organism: Acidobacteriaceae bacterium; assembly: GCA_003140235.1. Lineage (GTDB taxonomy): Bacteria > Acidobacteriota > Terriglobia > Terriglobales > Acidobacteriaceae > Angelobacter. The sequence continues at coordinate 17,334 of PLJN01000118.1, read as the reverse complement.
GTTCGGCAAAGACCGTGAAGAAGCGATCAGTCGCATGAAACGCGCCCTCGAGATGTTCATTGTGGAAGGGATCTACACCACCATCCCGTTGCACCGGCAAATTCTGGAAGACGAAGAATTCAAAGCCGGAAATATCGACACCAAGTTTATGGAGCGCTTCTTCGCCCGACTGCAGGAGAAGCGCGCCCGAGAGGCCGCGCTCTGAAGTTGGGCGCAGGAATTACTTGAGTGAGAAACTCCAGCTTCCGCGGATCTATCCCATCATTGACGCAGCGCAGTTTAGCACCGCGGCCCTTCCCCTGGACGATCTTCTCCGCTTTGCTGAAGCGCTGGTGAAGAGCGGGGCCACTTTGTTCCAATACCGCGACAAGTCCCAGGACGTTCGCCGGACACTGAGTTGGGCCCGAGAATTGCGGCGAGTTACCGGACAGCGTACCCGGCTCATCATCAACGACCGCGTGGATGTCTGCCTCGCTGCTGGCGCCGACGGCGTGCACCTGGGCCAGGATGACCTTTCTCCCACGGCTGCCCGCCGCATCTTCGATGACGCAGCGCGATACGGCGGACCGAGCTATCCGTTGCGGATCGGCGTCTCCACGCACAATCTGCAGCAACTGCGGGAGGCGGACAAGATGCTGGTGGACTACATTGCTATTGGTCCGGTCTTCGCAACAAGTGCGAAAGCAAATCCTGATCCAGTCGTGGGATTGGATGGAGTCCGCCGAGCCAGAGCGGCCACGACGAAACCGCTAGTGGCCATTGGCGGCATCACCCGGCAGAATTGCAGGGAGGTCATCGACGCGGGGGCCGACTCGGTGGCCGTCATCACTGACCTTCTAGAGTCTCCCGGAAAAGCTTTTGAGGAATTTCTTGCGATTTTAGGGTAAAACATACAGGACATGTCCTCATTACCAACCTCGACTGCACCCATCAACCCCGGCGGCGGCAATTCTGAACTCGTCCAGGGCCTGGGTTTGACCAGCGCCACAACGCTGGTCATTGGCTCCATGATTGGTTCCGGCGTTTACATTGTCGCCGCGGAAATTGCGCGCGAGGTGGACTCACCGGCGCTGTTGATAATGGCCTGGGTCGTGACTGGCTTCCTGACCATTGTGGGCGCGCTTTCTTACGGCGAACTCGCCGCCATGATGCCCAAAGCCGGCGGACAATACGTTTATCTGCGCGAATCACTGGGGCCTTTGTGGGGCTTTCTGTATGGCTGGACGCTGTTCCTGGTGATCCAGACAGGGACCATTGCGGCTGTCGGCGTGGCCTTCGGCAAATTCCTGGGACACTTCTTTCCTTCGGTTGCGGCGACCAATTGGATTTGGTACATCGGTCACGTTCCTAAATGGCAAGTCGGGCCGATGGCTCTGGGCAACATGGACGTTGGGTTAAACACGCAGAACCTTGCGGGTATCGTCATTGTGATCGTGCTGACAGTAGTGAACATCTTTGGACTCAGGACCGGCGCGATTGTGCAGAATATTTTCACCGTCGCCAAAGTACTTGGACTGCTGGCGCTGGTCCTGCTGGGGGTCTTTGTTGGATGGAACCACGCAGCTGTTGCCGCAAATTTTGTGAACTTCTGGCGCAACGCCGGGTTGAGCGCGCAGCATGCAGTGCAAGTGGGAGTGGGCGGCCCCATGGTCATGGTCGGCACGCTGACCATTTTGGCGGTGGCGCAGGTCGGCTCACTGTTTTCAGCCGATGCCTGGAACAACGTCACTTTCACTGCGGGTGAGGTGAAAAACCCTCGGCGTAACCTCCCGTTGTCGCTGGCCCTGGGTACGGGCATTGTGATTCTGCTTTACATTGCCGCCAACTTTATCTATCTCGGCGTGCTGCCCCTGGAACAAATCAAGAATGCTCCGGGCGAACGGGTCGCCACGGCGGTGATGTTCCAGATGTTCGGCAGCTTGGGCGCATCTCTCATGGCGGTGGCCATTTTGATTTCAACTTTTGGCTGCAACAACGGCCTGATCCTNNCGCGTCTACTACGCGATGGCGAAAGACGGATTGTTCTTCAAGTCGGTTGGCAAGCTGCATCCCAAGTACAAGAGCCCAGCTTTGTCACTCGTTGTACAGGCTGTCTGGACCTGCCTGCTGTGCCTTTCAGGATCATACGGCCAGTTGCTGGACTACATCATTTTCGCTGTGCTGATTTTCTACATTCTGACGATTGCGGGNNACTCGTTCTGCGCTTCAAACGCCCTAACGCTGATCGGCCGTACAGGGCATTTGGATATCCCATATTGCCGGCAATTTATATTGCGGTGGCCTTGTTCATTGATGTCGTCCTATTGCTCTATAAACCCCAGTACACGTGGCCCGGTCTGATCATTGTTCTTATGGGAATTCCCGTGTACTTTATTTGGTCACGCGGGAGTGCGGCACGAAGTCAGGCATGAGCATAAACTGCGAGAAACACGCTGTTTTGCCGTGTATAATCGCGGGACTCTTGGTGAGCGAGACTGCTACGTCATCGCCTGCCAGGCTGCAGATTGAAATTCAATGAAAAACTGAGAGGGACATAGGTGGCAAGCTCATTATTCCGGACCAAGTCAATCGATGGCCTTACGGCCGAGAGCGAAAATGCGCCTCTCAAGCGCACGCTGGGGCCCATGTCCCTGGTGGCGCTGGGGATCGGGGCCATCATAGGCGCAGGCCTCTTCGTGCGCACCGCAGCAGCAATCGCTGATCGGGCCGGCCCGTCCGTAACCCTGGCGTTCATTCTTGCGGGCGTCGGCTGCGCGTTCGCCGGGCTTTGCTACGCGGANNATGATCCCCATCGCCGGCAGCGCATACACCTATTCCTACACGACCATGGGTGAACTCGTGGCGTGGATCATCGGATGGGACCTGGTGCTCGAGTATGCGGTCGGCGCCGCCACGGTCGCCATTGCCTGGAGCGAGTACTTCAATAAGATTCTCGAGTACTTTCACCTGCATGTTCCGTACCAATGGTGTCACTCGCCTCTCGAACATGGCATGGGGGCTGACGCGGGCGTTCATGGGATCATGAATATCCCTGCCGTCGGAATTCTCCTGATACTGTCCCTTCTGCTCATACGCGGCACCCAGCAGTCGGCGTTCGTCAACAGCATCATTGTCGTCACCAAAGTCGCAATCGTCTTAATGGTCATCGTGATCGGCTGGGGATTCATGAACCCGGCGAACCACACGCCGTACATTCCCGCCGCTACCACCTTCACCACCGCCCAGGGTATTACGCACCCCTATGGCGGCCTCATGGGAATCCTGGGAGCCGCCGGTGTGGTATTTTTTGCGTTCATCGGATTCGACGCGGTATCCACCGCCGCGCAAGAAGCGAAAAACCCAAAACGCGACATGCCGATCGGCATTCTCGGGTCGCTGATCATTTGCACCATTTTGTACGTCGCGTTCTCGCATGTGCTGAGCGGCGTGGCTACGGTCAATGACTTCCGCACCGCCGGCAAGGAAGCTTCGGTGGTCTTCGCGATCACTAAATACATGACGGGCTATGCATGGATGGCGAAGTTTGTGACAGTCGCAATCCTGGCCGGGTTCTCGTCGGTCATTCTCGTCATGTTGTACGGGCAGTCGCGTGTGTTCTTTTCCATGAGTCAGGATGGTCTGGTGCCAAAGGTTTTTTCAGACCCTCACCCCAAATACAAAACGCCATGGAAATCCAACATGCTGTTCTTTGTCTTCACCGCGGCCTTTGCGGCTTTCATCCCGGAAGATATCGTAGGTGAAATGACCAGTATTGGGACGCTCTTCGCATTCATCCTGGTCTGCGCGGGTGTTTGGATTCTGCGCGTTCGCCGGCCTGATTTGCCCCGGCAGTTCAAGGTCTGGGCGCTGCCGGTCGTGTCCATACTCGGCATCGTCGTGTGTGGAGCAATGATCTACGGCTTGGGCTGGACTAATTGGGCGCGACTTGGAATATGGCTCTTGATCGGTCTGGTTTTCTACTTCTGCTACGGCTTTTGGCGCAGCAAGCTCGCAACCAAGAGCTAAGCCGTTCGGTAATTGAGAAAAACAAGGCCCTCCGCTACGGCGGAGGGCTTTTGTTTTAGAATAGCGGTTTTTAGAACCAGCCAACGATCTCGGCGTCATAGAAGAAAGGAATGCTGAATGGCGAACCTGCTGGCAACCAAGCCACTCGATACCATACTGTCTGAATCGCGTGAAACCGGGGAGCATAGTCTTAAGCGCGTCCTGGGGCCAACGAACCTGATCACCCTTGGTATCGGTGCCATCATCGGCACCGGTATTTTCGTGATTACAGGTACGGCCACGGCACAGTTTGCCGGACCCGCCATTGTGCTTTCTTTTGTTCTCGCGGCGGTTGGGTGCATTTTTGCCGGGTTGTGCTATGCCGAGTTCGCGTCCATGATTCCGGTGGCCGGCTCGGCTTACACATACGGTTACGCTACGCTGGGAGAGATTGTTGCCTGGATTATCGGCTGGGACCTGGTGCTGGAGTATGCTTTTGGCGCGGCCACTGTGGCTTCCGGATGGAGCGGCTACTTCATCAGCCTGTTGGGCGACTTTGGCATCGAGCTTCCGCCCTCCATTGCGGGAACGCACTGGGACCAGTTCGTTTATTACAACAATCACTGGGAGAACGTTACCAAGATTGTGCCCAAGTTGCAGGTTCTGGGCATTGATCCCGCAACGTTGCCGCACGCGCACGGCGCTTTTAATTTGCTGGGATTCCTCGCAATTCTGTTTTGCACGCTCGTGCTGGTAATCGGCATCAAGGAATCGGCAAATTTCAATTCCGCGATTGTTCTGATTAAGGTTGGCGTTCTGTTGGTGTTCCTTGGCGTCGGTGGAAATTACCTATTCCACCACAAGGAGTTGATGGCCGCCAACTGGCATCCTTTTATTCCTGCGAGTACAGGCCCCGGGTTGTTTGGATGGTCGGGAATCAGCCACGCGGCCGCCATTATTTTCTTTGCCTATATCGGCTTTGACGCCGTTTCCACTGCCGCCCAGGAAGCGAAGAACCCAGCCAAGGACATGCCGATCGGCATTCTTGGTTCTCTCGCTATCTGCACGGTCTTGTACATCCTGGTGGCGGGAGTCTTGACTGGACTGGTGAATTACAAGAACCTGAATGTGCCGGACCCGTTGGCGATTGGTATTGACACAGCCGGCAAGGCCTGGGGCAGCTTGCTGGTGAAGCTGGGCGCGCTCATGGGCCTGACCAGTACCATCGTGGTCATGTTGCTGGGGCAGTCGCGAGTGTTTTTCTCGATGTCGCGGGACGGACTATTGCCTCGCGTGTTCAGCGTTGTCCATCCGCGTTTTAGGACGCCTTGGATTTCCACTCTAACGGTCGGTATCTTCGTCGCGGCGCTTGCGGCTTCGCTGCCCATTGATTTGCTGACGGAAATGGTCAGCATCGGGACACTGCTGGCGTTTGTCATTGTGTGCGCTGGAGTATGGATCATTCGCCGCCGGAATCCGAATCTGGAGCGCCCGTTCAAAACCCCGTGGGTGCCGTTTGTCCCAATTATGGGGATGGCGATTTGTGGATATTTGATGTATAGGCTCACCGGGCTCACGTGGCTACGGCTGCTGGTGTGGCTCTNNTGTGGCTCGTCATCGGCATGGTCATTTATTTCGGCTATGGCCGCAGCCACAGCCGCGTCCAGCGAGGAGAAGCCGCGTAGTCCGTCAGTACATCTGGCATTGCAAAGCCCTTCGCTCCAGCGGAGGGCTTTTGTTTTAGAATCAAGCGAATTCGGAGTGCCCTCAATCTTGCCACGGTTTCGCACATTAAAGCTTACGACCATTGCCTTGTTGTTGCTGACGGCCGCGGGTACTGCTGGCTTCCATTACATCGAGCATTGGAGCTGGTTTGACAGTCTCTACATGGTGGTCATCACTCTGAGCACCATCGGGTATTCTGAGGTCCACCCGCTTTCACCCGCTGGACGCGCCTTCAACGTTGTCCTGATTACCGCGGGCGTGGCGCTGGTGTTCCTGATGATCGGAGCGCTCACGCAGGCTTTGCTAGAATTCGAACTAGGACGGTTTTTTGGAAGACGCAAAATGGACCGAGAGATTGCCAGCCTGAAAGACCATTTCATTATCTGCGGCGCGGGCCGGGTAGGCACCAGCGTGGCCCATGAACTGGCGCAGAAGCCTTGTCCGTTTGTGATTCTGGAGAGTGACGAGAAGGCCTTGGCCGGCCTCGATCCGAAGTGGCTCACTCAGACCGGAGACGCCGCCAGCGAAAAAGGCCTGCGCGATGCGGGCATCGACCGGGCGCGCGGGCTGGTGGCCGCAACCACAACCGATGCCACCAACATCTATATTGTGCTGACGGCCAGGAGCATGAATCCCCGCCTGAAGATCATTACCCGGGCCAGCGAGTCCGCCGCAGAAAAGCATTTGAAGACCGCTGGAGCCGACGTGGTTATTTCTCCTTACGCCGCTGCTGGACATCGAATTGCGCAAAGCTTCCTGCGCCCCAACGTGCTCGATTTTCTGGATATCGCCACATCCCGCTCCGGCACACTGGAAATGCTGATTGAGGAGATCAAAGTCGGAGAGCGGTCTCCGCTGGCCGGCGCCACCATAGGTGCGTCGGGCATTCATCATCAGTTCGGAATCATGGTGCTGGCCATACGGCGCACGGACGGTGACACCCGCTTCAACCCCAGGGCCGCGGACATGATCCAGCCCGGCGACAACCTGATCGTGATGGGCGAGCCTTCCCAGTTGAGCAAGCTCGAAGCAATAGCATCGCAAGTCAATCCATGAAAATCGTTACAGCAGAAGAAATGCGCGCGATTGACCGTGTCACCACGGAGCAGCACGGCCCTCCTTCGCTCACCTTGATGGAGAATGCAGGGACGGCGGTGGCCGAGTTTGCGCAGAAGCATGTTGAGTTCAAGTCTGCATGCGTGGTGTGCGGGAAGGGCAATAACGGCGGCGATGGTTTTGTTGCGGCGCGCAAACTGCGCAAAGCAGGAAATAAGATTTCGGTCATCATTCTGGCTAAAAGTGCGGCTGAACTGCATGGTGATGCAGCCAAGATGTTCAAGAAAATGGCCATCAAGCCATTGTGGGTGACCAAGGACACAGATTTCGGCAAAGTCGCTGTACGCAAGGCGCTGGAGGCTGAGCTAATCGTTGATGCCATTCTGGGCACAGGCTTCAAGCCACTGCTAAAAGGCATGGCGCAAAAAGCGATTGAGATCATTAACGCTCTGCCCGGTTGGGTACTTGCTGTGGACCTGCCTTCCGGAGCGGACGCGGATAGCACAGGGCCGCTTGCGGATGGCATCGCGATTCATGCCGATGCCGTCGTGACTTTCACTGCGCCGAAGCCGGCGCATGTTTTTGGAGAACTCACGAGCGGACCGATAGCGGTCGCCCAGATTGGATCTCCTGCGAAGGTGATTGCCGCACAAAGCAAGATGAAGCAGGATGTGATTACATCTGCGGACGTGCAAGCGATCTCTCCCCCGCGACGGGCGGACTCAAACAAAGGCGACTTCGGTCACGTCCTGGTAATCGGTGGTTCGGCAGGCAAGGCCGGCGCCGCGGCCATGGTAGGGATGTCGGCGCTACGCGCAGGAGCAGGTCTGGTGACCGTGGCTTGTCCTAAATCCATCCAGCCCACGATCGCCGCATTTGCGCCCGAACTCATGACCGAACCGCTGGCCGAAACTGCAGAAGGCACGATTTCTCTTTTGGCTTTGGCCGACCGGGACCGACTTTTGAAAGGGAAGACCACTGTGGTGATCGGACCCGGACTGTCGCGCAACGCCGAGACAGCCGAGTTCGTCCGCGATGTTGTCAGCGTATGCCCTGTACCTTTGATTCTGGATGCCGATGGCATCAACGCTTTTGAAGGCTACCGGGCAGACCTTCATCCTGAGACGGAGAATCCTCTGCTGTTCCGCGTCCTGACTCCTCATCCGGGCGAAATGGCGCGACTTACCGGTCTGTCCACAGCCGAAGTTCAGGCCGACAGAATCGGAATCGCGAGACGAGTCGCGGCACAGACTGGTGCATGCATTGTCCTAAAAGGGCATAGGACCATGATCGCCAGTCCGCAGGGAAATGTTTGGATCAATCCCACGGGCAATCCGGGAATGGCCAAAGGTGGCTCGGGAGACGTGCTGGCTGGAATCATAGCCGGCGTCTTACCACCAAAGCATGAGGGAACGATTCAGTGGAAAGCGACCAAAGCCGAAGCAGCGGAATTTAAGGACCTGCAAAAAGATTTTAAAATGCCCGAGAGCCGGGAGGATGAAGACCAGGCAGCTTCCAGAATCTCTTCGAGGATGCAGGAGGCCGTCGCCCTGCTGGCGGCCCTCCACGTGGGCAAGGCCGTGTATCTGCATGGCTTGGCCGGCGACATTGCGGCATCTCTGCACGGCGAGAATTCTATGATTGCCACCGACATCATCAACTGCCTGGGCGAAGCTTTCGCCGTCTGCGAAGAAGAAGCTCACAGCAAGTTTGCCTACCTGCAGAGATGATCATGACGAAAACCTTCGAGACCCATTCCGCTGATGAAACCACCGAACTCGGTCGGCAGCTTTCATCTGACCTGAAACCGGGAACTATTGTGCTGCTGCGAGGTGATCTGGGAGCAGGGAAGACCATGCTGGTGAAAGGCATTGCTGAAGGATTTCACGCAGCGCTGGCGGAAGACGTGACCAGTCCTACATTCACCTTAATTCACGAATATCGCGGCCCGGAAGTTACGCTCTTCCACATTGATCTTTACCGTGTGGACACGCAACGTGAGTTGGACACCCTGGCGCTTGATGATCTGATGGACACGAATACCGTTCTGCTAATCGAGTGGGGAGAGAAGTTCTCTCGCTTTGTAAAGGAGAGAGATGTTGAGATTGCGATTGAGCATTTAGGTGGCGATGATCGGCGGTTTTCCCTCACCTCCCGAGCGTGAGCGAGGGAGCCCTACCCTCTGATTAGTCCGTAGCTTGTGAAGGAGTGCGCCGAACCCGGATCGTACTCGCCCCAACAGATGTGAGTCCATAGGGATCCCTCCCTGCGGTCGGGATGTAAGATCACGAAACCCCCGGCGGCGTATGCCGCACCGTCATCACAATCAGCCAAATTCCGGCCAGGACAAACGCCACCGCCGCAGGAATAAAGTATTGTCCGACAGGCCATCGATGAAAAACGCCCCACACGACAAAGGCAACAATGGCGAGATCCACCAACACATAAATGGAAAGTATCTTGGCTTTCGGCNNGGGCGGCTGTCCCCACATGATTCAGGAACGTCCTGTCAGAATCCCATGATGTTGTAACCGCAGTCCACGTAAATGGTTTCGCCCGTGATTCCAGTGCCGAGGTCGGAGCACAGAAAGAGCGCCGCGTCGCCAACTTCTTTCACGTCAACATTGCGCTTCAGCGGTGCGTGCTCGGCGTGGTTCTTCAGCATCAGGCTGAAATCGCCGACGCCGCGCGCGGCCAGCGTCTTAATCGGTCCGGCGGAAATGGCGTTTACTCGGATCTTGGCCGGCCCCACGCTGTTGGCCAGGTAGCGGACAGTCGCTTCCAATGACGCTTTGGCCACACCCATCACGTTGTATCCGGGCACGACTTTCTCCGCGCCAAAGTAGCTGAGCGTGACCACGCTGCCGCCTTCGGTCATCAATGGCGCCGCAGCGCGGGTCACAGCGATGAGCGAATAAACGCTGACATCATGCGCAATGCGAAAACCTTCACGCGAAGTATTGAGGAAATCGCCCTTCAAGTCTTCCATCGGCGCATACGCAACGCAATGCGCCAGGGCGTCCAAACGGCCATAACGCTCCTGGATCTGGCTAAACAGCTGGACGATCTCAGCATCATTGGCGACGTCGCATTGAAAAGCCTCAGCACCGGGCAGGGAAGTGATCAGATCATGCGCTTCCTGCTTCATCCGTTCGTTCTGGTAAGTGATAGCCAGCTTGGCGCCGGCCCGGCTCAGACTCTGCGCGATCGCCCAAGCGATGCTGCGTTTGTTAGCGACGCCAAATACCACCGCGTTCTTGCCTTGCATAGTAAGCATAGGATTCTGTCCTCTGTGATCGAAACCAATCAAGATAACACTTAGCGGGGCAATTGGGTAATTGGGCAAGTGAGAAAAATTGGGTAATTGAAATACGGTGACCAGTATGGCAATTAATCACGAGAGGTCCTTAAAAAGTACCCAATTACCAAATTACCCAATGACCAAATTCTTCCTCGCTCGCCAGCTTCCCGCAACGCAGGCCAACAGATACACCGTTCCCACCATGGCAAATCCAGCGGCCAAGCTCCAGCCATGGGACACCAGCCCCACGCTGAATGAAAGAACAAGCTGGAGAAGAGTACCGGCGAAATAAAACGTGTTCTGGACACGCCCCATAAAATGTCTTGGCACCATCTCCATCATCGAGCTGGTGATGACAACTCCACCCAGAGCGCGGCAACAACCCATCACGCTGTACACCACCACGGAGACCAGCAGCGCCACACTGATGGCAGACAGGTGAACGCCGTGGAGACGCGTTCCCAGCAGCGGCAGCGCAAGCAGGCAGAGTCCCAGCGCGGCCATGGAGAGGCCAATTGCGCGACGATGTCCGGCGGTACGGGCCAGCGCAGGCGCATAGACAGCGCTGAGGAAAGCCCCAATCGCCCAGCCTCCGTTCAGCCATCCGTATCCAGTAGCGCCGGCGTGCAGAATACGATCACTGAACGGCGCCGTGATCACGCCTTGCGTCAGCATAGCGCCGATGAACAGCGCCCAGCAGCTTCCCACCAGTATGAGCTGGGGACGAACTCGAATGTAAGCAATCCCTTCGCGCAATTCGTACATGAATTTGGCGACCGCGCTGGCATGCTCTTCTTGCGAGGGAACAGCCACTGTTTGCCGGCCTTTGCGGACAAACAAATAACATGTGAACGAAAGCGCGTAGCTGGCGCAGTCTAAAAACAGCACGCCACTCAGACCGATATGGTTGTACACAAAGCCGACGAGCGATCCGGCCACCAGCCAGCCGCCTTGCACTCCGGCAATAAGGAAACTGTTGGAGTGTACGAATTGCGAGTCTGGAGTTAACTCCTGAATGAGCGCCGTGATGGTGGGCCAAAACATCCAGAACCCCGCGGCCACCAGAATACTCATCAGATAAACTTCCCAAAGTTTCGCGACTCCGCGATACGCCAGCACGGCAACAATCAAGATGACGATGCCGCGGCAGGCGTCCAGCACCATCACCAGACGCCGCCTGTCCTCGCGGTCAATCACTACTCCGGTAAAGGGCAGCATGAGCAATGCGGGAATGGTTTGCAGCATAAGCAGCGTGCCCAGCGCCATTTCCGAATGCGTGGCCTGCAGCACGTACCACGTTACCGCGGCGGAGTTCATCCCACTGCCAATCATGGAAATCATGTTGGCGGCGAAAATCAGCCGGAGTCCGCGATGTTGCAGGATGTCGCGCATGTTCATCCAATGTAGCATTTCTTTTTCGCGAAAATGGGTGCGCTATAAAGGCTGCATTAATGGGATAATCCACCGCAGTGTCCACCACACTGAACATGCGAGCGCTGACGACAGCGATGTTGCTCTGGGCTGCGCTGGGCTCCAGTGGATCGCCGCCGGACCCTGCCAAGCCGCTCTCCGCTTATCATGACGGAGGGGAAGTGTTGTTTACTCCGCAGTCCGAGGGAACGGGTCCTATGGCGAGCTTTGGTCCGTGGACGCTCGGCCAGCCTCTGCGCGAAGAGAAGCCTCTCGATAAGCGCCTCAATCTCTACGTGGTAGTGCCGGGAAAGCAGTACCGGACTCCAGCACGTTCAGGGTATGACCACAGCCTGATCGTGAACACGCTCACCGAGGACAAGCCGCGCGAGTGGGACATTTATTGGTGCTTCGTGCTTGATCCTGCGTTCCAGAGCGATCTGCGCAGTGAGCATGACTTACTGGTCGCCGCCCAGCAGAGTTTCCGTCCGGCGGACTTGTTTGATCTGGAAGATGTTTTCGGGCATGAGGCCATGGCCGATAAAATTGGGGCCCGAAGCCTGACTGATCTAAAGCGCTACCGCCATCCGGACGGATCGCTTCCCCGCGTGCTGATGGTCCCTGCCCGACAGGCTCTGCGGGCCACCGCGGCGCCAGCTGAAACCAAGCCACCGCAATGACAGCGGTTTACCTGCTCCGGTTATACTGAATAATTGTTTTGCCATTGAGGGACCACACTGCTTCCCTATCTGCATATTGGGCCAATCACGCTGCCCACATTCGGCCTGCTGATGGTTGCGGCATTTGTCGCGGCTTTCTTTGCTCTGCGCGCTGAACTCAAGCGGCGGAAACTGGAGCTCAGTCCAGACACCATCATCGCGGCCATGGCCATCGCTGGGATTCTTGGGGCCAAACTCTGGCACGTCGTTGATACTCCCGCGGACCGGCTGACGCTGCATATTCTGCAGCAGCCGATTGCTGATCTGCCGTCTTTTATTGCCGGCACCAGCTGGCTCCGCGGATCGGCCACGTTTTTTCTGAATTTCTTTGGATGGTTCCGCGAAGGCTTTGCGTGGTTTGGAGGCTTTGCCGCCGGGATCGCAACTCTGGTAATCCTGGCCCGCAGGTATCGCATCAATTGGCTGACTATGTTGGACATTGCGAGCCCTGCGGCGGCAATTGGCTATGCCGTGGGCCGGATCGGCTGCTTGATCTCCGGCGACGGCGACTACGGTCAGCCAACCTCTCTGCCCTGGGGAATGGCGTTCCCTCATGGCCTTGTGCCTACGACTGAGACATGCCGTCAGTGGGGCTGGCCCGCGGATTGCCGGGTCCACCCGACACCCATCTATGAGTTCATCGTCGGTGCCGTGATTTTCTGGTACCTGTGGCGGCGTGGGAAGCGGGCGATCCAGCATCCATTGGCGCCCGGAGTGATTACCGGAGAATTCCTCGTTTTCAGTGGGCTGGCGCGTTTTCTGGTTGAGTTTATCCGCATTAACCCGCGGGTCTTTCTGGGAATGAGCAATGCCCAGGTATTCGCGCTGGTGTCCGCCATTGCCGGCCTTGTCCTGATTGTTATTGTGAGGCGGCGATTTCGTGGAATGAATCCTGTCCACAAAGTGTTGGACCATGTAACCCAGCATGGAAGCGATGTGCAACCCGAGTATCACCGGCCCACGCCGGAATGCCCTAATCCCGAGCGCTGGAGGATGTTTGACACTATGACTGCCGAAGTGGAAGTTCTGGAATTCTTGAAATGCCTCATGATCACAGTGAAGCCGAATCTGGTGGTGGAGACGGGGACCTTTCTCGGCGTGAGTACGCTGTACATGGCCGAGGGGCTGAAGCAGAACGGCTTTGGCAAGATCATCACCTGTGAGCCTGATCCCGCGGTGTTCGCCAAGGCCAAAGAAAAGATCGACGCATCCAAGCTGGGGAAATGGGTGGACTCTCGTTGCGAGTCGAGCCTGGAAACAGAAGTGTCAGGCCGCATTGATGTTCTGTTCTGCGATTCGCTTCTTGAGTTGCGTGAAAAGGAAGTCCGCCACTTTTTGCCGCAAGTTAATCCTAATGGCCTGGTGCTGATGCACGATGCCAGCTCCCACTTGAAAACGGTGCGCGAAGCCGCATTGCGCCTGGAACAGGAAGGACTGATTTCGGTTGTATTGCTGCCCACGCCCCGAGGACTGGTGATCGCTCAGAAACGCGACGGAAGAAAATAGAAAAACATTGCCCAAAATCGCCGCAATTTGTAATTACCAAAATTGTTACGGAATCAGATCTTAAATTTTGGCAATTACAAATTTTGGCAATCTTGGCAATCTTGTTCCTACCTCTGTTTCACCAATTCATCCGACAGTAAATGCGCCTTCATGGCCAGGTTGCGAGCACGCACCTGATCGTTGTCTTTAAGCGCCTGGCGGCTCTGCGTCATGAAATCGCGGACCTGCGCCACCGTAGCCTGTTCATCGCTTGATAGCTGGCGTTTGATGGTCCGCAGATTGGTTTCCGTACTATCCAGGAGTTGATCGGTGGTGGCCCGGTTGTGCGCTGCTTCCGTGTGCTCGTTGAGAGGAGCGGTCGCGGCCGGCGCGCTGGCCGTTGCGCCTGTGCCACCTTCCTGAATGATGATCCTGGGCGGTGGTGTATTAGCCGCTACCTCAACGGGTTTGTCTTTATCTTTATCACTGGCTTGCTTGGTATCAGTAGCCGGTTTCGGCGCGGGCTTAGCAGGACGCGGTTTAGGGCGTTTGGGAGGCGTCGTGGGCGGTTTGGGCTGGTCTTTGCCCGTAGCAGGCGGAGGCGTAACGTCCGGGGCCTGCGCCTGGGCCGGGACTGTTGGTTGCTTCTTCTTGTCCTTGCAGGCTGAAAGCATGAGCGCGGCGCAACATAGCAAGAGAACAACGGGCTTGAGTTGGAGCTTCATGCGGTTTTGACTGGGTCCCCCGATGACATGCGGAACTGTTCTACGGACGTAACACCTTCTGACACCGGGAGCCGTAGATAGAAAGTTGCGCCTTGGCCTTCCACCGAATCGAATTCCACCGAACCATGGTGCAACTGCAATATCCGGTAGGCGACTGCTAATCCGATGCCGGTCCCGGCCTCTTTAGTAGTGAAATACAAATTGAAGATTTTGTCACGCACCTCGGGAGGAATACCCGGGCCCTCGTCACGCACCGTGATGAGCGCGTGTTCGCCTTCGCGGCTTGCGGTAATGTACAAGCTGCCTCCTTCGGGCATGGCTTGTGCGCCGTTGATAACGATATTGAGCACTGCCTGTTTCACCAGGTCGGCATCGATGTGTACCGGCAACGGACGAGTGTCGGCCTCGCGTTGGATGCGGACCTTTCGCTGCGCGACTTCCGGCGTGGCCAGATGGACCACGTCGTTCACCAGCTTGCGCAAGTCTATCTCCACCAGACGCAGTTCCACAGGCCGGGTAAAATCCACGAGAGTTTGCACTACGCGGTCCAGCCGCTTGATTTCACTGCCGATCACGTCGATGTGGCGGCGCGTGTCGGGATCAACCTCACGCAATTTCTGACGCAGCACTTCCAGATGCAGGACGATTGCATTAATGGGGTTCTTTACCTCATGGGCCACGCCGGAGGTGAGTCGTCCAATAGCGGAAAGCCGGCGGGAAAGCTCGATTTCATCTTCGATGCGGTGGACAGACTCGGCATCGCGCAGAGTGAGCAGCGCGCCAATGCGTTCGCCGCGTTCTTCGATAAAGTCCAGCGCGATCTCAAGATGCTGGCCGCTCTCGGTTTCAACGTCTTGCCCAGCGACGGGCTGGCGCACTGCAAACGCCTGCAAGACCGCCTGGCCCAGGCGGGAATCCTGCGAAAAAATCTGTTCTGGATAGCAGCCCATCATCTCGCTGCGCTGCTTCCCGATAAAGCGTTCCGCCGACGCGCTCACCAGGACCGCGCGGGAGTCGCTGGTGAACAGCATGACTCCGTCCTGGAGATTGGCCATCATCTGGTCCAGGTTTTCCTTCATGGCGGAGAAGACTTCTTTGACGTCGCGCATCTGCCGGCCCAGCCGGTCAATTTTGCTGGTGACGGCGCCAACCTCGTCAGAACGGCTCAGAGGTGTCTCCAAAAGTTCCAGCTGACCTTCACTGACCAGGTCGAGCCGGCGGCTGATCGCAGCCAGCGGCCGCAATGCGAGATGCGAGAGGACACCGGCCAGAAGCAGGCAGAAAAAAATGGCTACGCCGGAAACCCAAAGCGCCTTGTTGAGCTGCGGCTGAAGCTGGTTCTTGAGCAGTACAGTGGAGACGCCAACCCGCACTTCGCCAAACGGCGTGCCGTTGCTTGCCAGCGGTAAGCGGACATCATAGACGTGGTTGGGACCGAAAATGACTTTAAGCTGCGCCCAAGTCCCTCCCTTCACAATGGATGAAAAATCTTCGCGCCGTTTTAATACCGTGCCCTGGCTCGATGCAGTGGTGTGCACCAGGGCACGTCCTTCAGTATTAGTGATGGCGGCATCGTAGAGAGTAGGAGAATCGGAGAGCACAGATTTCAGCAGAGAATTCATGCCGGGATCGCGCTGCAAGATTCGTTCGACCGCGCTCTCGACCTTCCGGGGATCGTTCAGGTCAGTGTTTGCGCTGCTTCCGTTGGATTCCACGGCATCACGCGTCACACCGATGAGTTCATGGCCAATAAAGGCGCCGTCGTTGTTCGTGTGCTCGATGAGTTGCTGGACCACCTCTGCAATATGCAAGGTGGAGAGCGTGGCTACAATTGCCACGACCATGGCGGTCATCGCCAACACCAGCTTTGTTTTCAGGCGCAAGGCGGGCATGAAAAGTCCTTTTAGCTCGCGGCGTCAACGGCCGGACTGGAAGGATTGCTGTACTCCTTCAGCTTATTGTGCAGTGTTTTAAGGCTGATGCCCAGAATTTCCGCTGCTTTCGTTTTATTGTTGTTGGCAGAGGCCAGGGTCTTCAGAATGAGGGCCTTTTCCGCCTCGCCCACCGTGGTGCCAACTTGTACGCGGATGCCGTCGCCTTCGACGGCAGTGCTCACTCTTAGTCCGGAATTGCCAAAATTGGGCGGTAAGTGGCGCGGCTCGACCAGCGAATTCTCGCAGACAATCACCGCGCGTTCCAGAGTATTGCGTAGTTCGCGGACGTTTCCCGGCCAGTTGTGATTGTGAAACATCTGCGACACGCTCTCACTCACGGCACTCACCTTGCGGCCGTGTTTCCGGTTCATGTCCGCCAGCAGGGCCTCGACCAGTTGCGGAATGTCTTCTTTATGCTCACGCAAGGGAGGAAGATGAATATTGAAGACGTTGAGGCGGTAATAGAGGTCTCCCCGCAACTCGCCCTTGGTGACCGCCTCTTCCGGAATCTTGTTTGTTGCTGCAAGTACGCGCACGTCCACCGGCGTTTCTGATTTGCTGCCCAACCGTCGCAGGTTGTGGTCTTCCAGCACACGCAGCAACTTNNGCATCTCGCCAATCTCGTCCAGCAGCAGCGTTCCTTCCTCCGCCAGTTCGAAACAACCCGCACGACGCTCCACCGCGCCGGTGAAAGCACCTTTTTCATGTCCGAAGATCTCGCTTTCAATCAGGGTTTCAGGAATCGCGGAGCAGTTGATGGCTACGAATGGTTTGTTTTTGCGCGGACTCATGTCATGGATGGTCCGCGCCACTAATTCTTTTCCCGTACCGCTCTCGCCGGTGATCAACACAGAAGCCGTGCTGGGCGCTACCATTTCCACAACGTGAAAAACTTCCTGCATTATTTTGGAAGGTCCCACTAGACTGCCGAAGTGTCCAGTATCCCGCAGCTTGCGGCGCGAAGCTTCCAGTTCCAGCGACGTGCCGCGCTGGCC
>PLJN01000079.1 GCA_003140235.1 Acidobacteriaceae bacterium | reverse complement strand
CGATGCCGATCGCGGAGAGCAGCCCGCCGATGGTCGTAGGGATCAGACAGACCAGCAGCGAGACCAGAACGAAGACCGTCTGCGGGGAACTGGAGTAGATGGCGAAAGGCTGCAGAGTCACGACGGCCAGTAAAAAGACCACCGTCA
This sequence comes from Acidobacteriaceae bacterium, assembly GCA_003140235.1. Taxonomy (GTDB): domain Bacteria; phylum Acidobacteriota; class Terriglobia; order Terriglobales; family Acidobacteriaceae; genus Angelobacter. The sequence continues at coordinate 8,484 of PLJN01000079.1, read as the reverse complement.
ACCCGGCCAGCAGGATATTCAACGCGATCTCGTTCGGCGTCTTCTGGCGTTCGGCGCCTTCGACCAGCGCGATCATGCGGTCCAAAAAAGTTTCCCCGGGGTTCGAAGTTATTTTTACTTTTATATGGTCGGAGAGCACGCGTGTTCCGCCCGTTACGGCAGACCGGTCGCCGCCGGATTCACGGATGACCGGCGCCGATTCACCGGTGATGGCCGACTCGTCCACCGAAGCGACGCCTGCGATAATATCGCCGTCGCCTGGGACCATTTCCCCGGCGGATACCACCACGATGTCTCCGGAGCGCAGTTGTGATCCGGGAACGGTTTCTGTGCAGCCGTTTTCCAGGAGCCGGTGGGCCACGGTTTCAGATTTGGCTTTGCGCAGCGTCTCTGCCTGCGCTTTGCCGCGTCCTTCGGCCATGGCTTCGGCGAAATTGGCGAACAGCACAGTGAACCACAGCCACAGCGTGATCTGCAGGTCGAAACCGAAATCCTTGCTATGCAGATCTTTGAACAGGAGCGCCGTGGTGATGACGCTGCCAACTTCGACCACGAACATCACGGGGTTCTTCATCATGGTGCGCGGGTTGAGCTTACGCACGGAATCAAGCAGCGCCTGGCGGACGATTTTTGCGTCCCACATGGATTTCTTGCCTTGCTTTGATGACGCCATCATGTCCCCCTAGAAAGTCTTTCCCGCATTCATGAGCAAATGCTCAAGAATCGGTCCCAGGCTCAGCGCCGGGAAGAAAGTTAATGCGCCTACAATGAGAATCACGCTGACCAACAGCGCCGTGAACAACGGCGTCGTGACCGGAAAAGTGCCGGGCGATGGCGGTACAGCTTTCTTTTTGGCCAGGCTGCCGGCTACTGCCAGCATGGGCACGATCATGAGAAAGCGCCCAATCAGCGTGGCAAAGCCGATGGTCAGGTTGTAATACTTGCTGGCGCCAAGCCCGCCAAATGCCGATCCGTTGTTGCCGGTAGCGGAGGTGAAGGCGTAGAGCATCTCCGACAATCCGTGCGGTCCGGTGTTGGTCAAAGTGGCAAGCCCGAAGTTGGGTGATAACGCGGACGCCGCGCTGAACACCAGAATCGACAACGGAAAAATCAAAACGTAAAGCATGGCCATCTTCACGTCATAAGCCTCGATCTTCTTGCCCAGATACTCCGGCGTGCGTCCGACCATCAGTCCGGCGATGAATACCGAGAGCACGACAAAGATCAAGACTCCGTACAGTCCTGCGCCCACGCCGCCGAAAACGATTTCGCCGAGCATGATGTTGACCAGAGGCACCATGCCGCCAAGCGGCGTAAACGAATCGTGCTGGCTGTTGACAGCTCCGCAACTGGCGTCAGTCGTCACGGTGGCGAAGAGCGCCGAGTTGGCGATGCCGTAACGTACCTCTTTGCCTTCCATGTTGCCGCCGGTTTGCGTGGCGGAGACGTGCTGGTCCACGCCACGCAGCAGGGGATTGCCTTTTGCTTCCGCCCAATACGCTGTCAAAACGCCGGCAAAGAACAACACCGCCATAGCGCCAAATACGGCCCAGCCATGGCGCTGCGAACCCGCCATTCGTCCCAGCGTGTAAGTGAGGCCCGCTGGGATCAGGAAGATGGAAACCATCTGCAGAAAATTGCTGAAGGGAGTTGGATTTTCAAAAGGATGTGCGCTGTTCGCGCCGAAGAATCCGCCGCCGTTGGTGCCCAGCATTTTGATGGCTTCCTGTGACGCAACGGGGCCTTGCGCAATGGTTTGGTCGGTGACCGTGTCCATTGCGGGCTTGCCATCCGGGCCGATGACGGGTTTACCGTCCTGCCCGACTTTTGGCACTTGCTGCTGCTCGACTATCTTCGCCACTGTGTAAGGCTTGAAATTCTGGATCACGCCTTGCTGAACCAGGACGAGTGCATACAGAGTACAGAGAGGAAGCAAGACCCAAAGAGTGGCGCGGGTCATATCCACCCAAAAATTACCCAAAGTTGTTTTTTCACGGCGCGCGATGCCGCGGATAAACGCGACCGCCAGAGCAATGCCCACTGCGGCCGAAGCAAAGTTGTGGTAAGCCAGCCCGGCCATTTGTGTGAGATAGCTCATTGTCGCCTCACCCGAGTAGAACTGCCAGTTCGTATTCGTGGTGAAAGACGCCGCTGTGTTAAACGCCAGATCCGGAGCGATGTTGGCAAACCCCTGCGGGTTCACGATCGCGGGAAACCCGTGCTGCACGCGCTGGAGCAAGTACAGCACCAGCATCGAGACACCGCTGAACAGCAGCATGGCGATGGAATACTCTTTCCATCCCATCTCGTGGTTTTCGTCCACGCCGGTGAGTTTGTAGAGCAGCTTTTCCACCGGACGCAGCACCGGATCGAGCCATGTGCGCTCCCGCGAAAAGACCCTGGCCATAAAGATGCCAGCCGGCTTTGTAAGCGCGAGCACCACAGCGCTAAAGAGCAGAATTTGAAACCAGCCGTTCGCTGTCATCAGAATTTCTCCGGCCGCAGCAGGGCGTAAATCAGATAGACCATCAGCAAAACACTGATCGTCAGAATCACAATGTTTTCAAGGTTCATAGGGGCCTCTACTTGAGCTTGTCGCATCCGACCGTGTACAGGATTGCGACGGCAAAGAAAATGATTGTTCCAAGAACCATTAATGCATCCATTGCAGACTCCTCAGCAGACTTGCAGCTTCCTCGAGCGGAAGCTGCAAGGCCGCAACGCAACCAGAATCAGAACTTGACCAATATGGCCAGACTCAACCGGTTTTCAAACTTCCGCAGATCGGGAGCAAAGCCGGGTACGAACGAGCCGAGTGCTCCGGTGTTGCCGCCGGGCGGCGTGATGCCGCCTCTACCGGAGAAATACGGAACATTCGATGCCCGATGATTGTATTCCCAGCGAAACGTAATGTACTGGCTGGGCATGTAATCGAAGGTGGTCGTCATGTCCCAGGCTTTATAAGGGTCGCCCGGATTCTCCGTGAAGTACGGCGTTCCCGACGCAGCGGTCGCGCCGTTGATCGGAGGCAACAGGACCAGGTAGCGCCCCGGATTATTGATCGCCCCGCCGCCCAGCGTGACGGCATACAAGTCTTTGTGGAACCAGATCCGGTTGTAGAGCATGGCGCCCACAAAACTCTGCTTGGGACCGCCCGGCGTGTTGCCGAAACAACTCACGCCACCACCGCTTTCACATCCCAGGTCGCCGGTGAAAGAGAACGCCATTTTGTCGATGAACTTTCCCGGCTTGTCGTAGTACTTGATCTCGATACTGTCGTCGGTGTGGTAGCGCGTGCGTCCGGTCACTCCCAGCGCATCGCGTCCCACGGCGTATTGGTTGCCGACAATGGAGAGCCAGCCAGTAGGACGCCACAAAAATTGCATACCCAGGCCGGGCCTGCCGTTGAATCTGCCGTACGACTGCCAGCCGTTGATAAACCATCCTTCCAACTTTAGCTTGTCGGTGGGGAATACCTGGACACGCATCCCGTTAAAGAACCACGGCGTGTTCGATGAAACGTAAGACGGCTGATACGCCCAGTTGTCAAAGTTGTAGTAGCTGAAGAGGCCGATGTACGACATGAAAATGCCGGCGTCAATGTTGATGCCATGCAGCTTGTCGATGTGGTAGCCGCCGTAGGCTTCCGAAACATAGCGGTAGGCGTCGGCCAGATTCCACTGGCCGCGTGCCGGGCTGGCGTCATTGCGCGGTGTGGTCTCGGAATACAGGCCAAACTGGGTCATGAAGCGCGCGCGCACGTTGTCAAAATGGAAATCGCCGCCTATACCCAGTTGCGTCACGTGAAACTCACTCGAGCGGAACACTTCGCTGGACCCGCCAATGGTGTCGTCCTTGGGGTTCTGGAAGTCATAGATGTAGTCGACATCGGCGCGAATCTCCGGCGTGAAGAATTTCGAGTCGAACGCCGCATCTTTGGTCCGCGCATTGCCGTTGAGCCAGGTGAAATCGGCGAAGGCGAATGGCTCGGTCGGTTTGGTTTTCGCGGGTGCAGCGGGCTTATCTTGTTCAGCACTGGCGCGCGACGTGGAAGGTACTGTAAGTGACGCATTCTTCATAGCCGCTGGCTGTTCGGAAGTTGCACCGCCGCCCGATTGCGTCTTTAGTTGCGCTTCCAGTTGCTGAATGCGCGTGCGCATTTCCTGGAGTTCTTTGAGGATTTCGGCGTTGGAGTTGCTGGGCGTTGTAACAATCGGATTCGCCGCCGTAGCTACGCCCGAGGAAGAAGAATCATTCGGGATTTGCTGTATTGGGCCAACAGCCTGCGCGTTGGTTGTCATCGGGGACATCACCGCACATACAGCTGCCAGCAGGACAGCGCTAACTGTCCCTAGCGTAAACAATGACTTTTTCATTGAGGTTGTAACCTTCATTCTGGGAAGTGTGTCTGCTCATCACGGAGCTTGAATGATTTCACGATATTTGGTCTAAAGACGGGCTAAGGGATTCGTTAAATCTTCATAAAGACGGAAGGGACAGGGCGGGGCGGTTGTGCCAGGTGAGTCTCGCTCGGTACGGAGAACTAATTCTTATCAGGTTGAAAGCGGTAACCGATCCATGGCTCGGTGAGGATGTAGCGCGGCGTATCCCCTGGCTCGATCTTTTTTCTGAGCTGATTGATGAACACGCGCAGATATTCTGGTTGCTCCACGCTCTGCCCGCCCCAGACGGCGGTCAGCAGTGCGCGATGGCGCAGGACCTGACCGGGCCGGCTGGCCATGAAAGCCAGTAGATCAAATTCCTTGGGCGTGAGATGCACTTCCTTGTTGCGCACCGTGACAATTCTGGTTTGGTGATCGATGCGGAAGTCGCCAATGGCAATGGTGCTGGGCAACTCCGGTTCTTGGGCAACGGGAGTGCGCCTTAGTGCCGCGCGGATACGGGCCAGCAATTCATTGATGCTGAAAGGCTTGGTGACGTAGTCGTCTGCTCCTGAATCCAGCGCTTCGACTTTGATGCGCTCTTCTCCCTTTACCGACAGCACAATAATGGGCACCTGCGACTTGGTCCGCAGATGCCGGCAGAGTTCAATGCCGGTCATGTTGGGCATGGAAAGATCGGTGATGACCAGGTCGGGCGACCAGTCCTTGAATAGGTCGAGGGCCGATTCGCCGTCGTTGGCGACGCGCACTTCATAGCCGCGGCTGGTGAGGGAAGTCCGCAGCACCCGTGTGATCTGCGGTTCGTCGTCAACAACAAGAATTTTGTTTGGCACGCTCACAGAATCAGTCGGGAGGCTGGGTCACAATATGAACATCCACCGGTGGAGCGTTGCGCAGAAAGCTCTGGATTTTCCCCAGATAGAGATATTCCTTCCACCCGGTAAGCGCCGACCGTCCAAAAACAATTTGCGTAATGCGCTGCTCACGAACAAACGCGGCCACGGCTTTGGCCACGTCCTTGCCCTGGAGCCGCACCACCTTGGCGGAAAGGTTTTCGGCGAAGCGCACATTCGATGCCAGATTCCGCTGGTCTTCCGGCGTGTTGCGGCTGTCCAGATCCACGTGGACCACGAAGAATTCCGCATCGATCGCGTGCGCCAGACGAGCTCCGCGCGCGATGAGTTGCTGCGATGCCGGACTCGAGCTGATGCACACGGCGATCCGCTCACTCACGCCCCAGTTCTGATCAATGCTCTTGGCTTTCAGATATGCGTCCAGGCCGCGGTCCACAGCCTGAGTCACCTGACGGAGCGCCAGTTCACGCAGGGCCAGAAGATTGCCTTTCCTGAAAAAATTTCCCAGGGCCCGTTCCACGCGTTCTATCGGATAAACGTCTCCGCGGCGCATTCTGGTTTGCAGAGCTTCGGGCGTCAGGTCGGCCATCACGACTTCGTCAGCGCGCTGGACTATCCAATCCGGCACGGTCTCCCGCACCTGGATTCCAGTCACGCTTTGCACCGTGGGAGTGATGCTCTCCAGGTGCTGGATATTCATGGTGGTAAGAACATCAATGCGGGCCTGCAATAGCTCGACGACGTCCTCGTATCTTTTTTTGTGCCGGCTGCCTTCCACATTGGTGTGCGCCAACTCATCCACCAGGACCACGACCGGCTTGCGTGCAAGAATGGCGTCGATATCCATCTCTTCAAAAACGGTGCCTTTGTATTCGAGTTTGCGACGAGGCACTGTCTCCAACTGGGTAGCGAGCTCCGCGATTCCTTTGCGGCCATGAGTTTCAATCACGCCGATGACCACGTCCTCGCCGCGACGATTCCGGCGAATGGCCTCGCTCAGCATGTTGTACGTCTTGCCCACGCCCGGCGCGTAGCCGAGGAACAGCTTGAACACGCCGGCTTTTTTCTCCGGCGCTGCTTGCTCCAACCACTGTTCCGGACTTTTTGGCATGTTGGACATATTGTATAGACGCGGCGGGAATTGTCATCTCAGTTACAATCTTTTTGTGAAAAGGCACGCCGTTGCCGCTATTGCCGGAAAGTTGCTGGGAGTGACCGGCATCGTGCTTCTGATAGCCGGCTTCTACCGAAGGGTGGTGCATGTAAATCCCACCACTGCGGCCCTCACCTTTCTACTGGGAGTGCTGATCGTCTCCGCGCTTTGGGGGCTTCGTTATGCGGTGTTCATGTCCGTGGCTGCAACGTTGGCCTTTAATTTCTTTTTTCTGCCGCCGGTCGGCACATTCACTATCGCGGACCCGCAGAACTGGGTGGCCCTGGCGGCCTTTCTGCTGACGGCGGTGATTGCCAGCAATCTATCCGAGCGTGTGCGCGATGAAGCACGGGAAGCCCACAGCCGCCGTCAGGAAGTGGAGAGACTCTATTCTTTCAGCCAGCAACTGCTGGTCACAGATAACGTCGTGGAACTCCTGAACGCCATTCCCCGGTTTGTGGTGGAGACGTTCGGTGTGGGGGCCACCGCCATCTATCTCAGCGGACGCGACCAGGTGTATCGTTCCGCTCCCGGGGAACACGAGTTCGACACCGCGAATCTCAAGCTGGCAGCGGCCCGCGCGGAATTAGTGATTGATGCGGAACGCAATCTTTGTTTTGTGCCAATCCGCATGGGCGTGCGGGCGATTGGCGTGCTCGGGATCGCGGGGAATGTGCTCTCGGTTGGAACACTGGAAGCCCTGGGAAGTCTCGTGGCCATTGCCGCCGAAAGAGCAGGGGCGGTTGAGACGCTGAGCAAGACGGAAGCGAGTCGCGAAAGCGAACGGCTGCGTTCTGTTCTGCTGGACTCCGTGACGCACGGTTTCCGGACGCCACTTACATCCATTAAGGCTTCCGTCACTACCTTGCTCAGCGATCCCGAGCTTGGCACATCGCAGCGGGAGGAACTGCTCACCGTGATCGACGAAGAAAGCGACCGACTGAACCGCCTGGTAGGCGAGGCTGTTGAGATGGCGCAGTTGGACGCACAAGAGGTAAAGCTCGACATCCAGCCGCATACGGCCCGTGAGGCAATTGACGCGGCCCTGGAAGAATCCAAACAGACGCTTCAGGAGAACCCGGTGGAGGTCCGCGTGCCCGGTAATTTGCCCAAAGCCATGATGGACCTCGTCCTCCTCAGGAAGGTGATTGGGCATTTGTTGGAGAACGCAGCCAAGTATTCGCAGCCCCATTCGCCGATCTTCATTAGCGCAGAAGCCACGAACGGGCAAGTGATCATCAGCGTCGCCGATCGCGGTGCCGGTATTGATGACATGGAGCGCTCGATGATCTTTGACAAATTCTACCGCGGCCAGAGCCAGCGCCATCGTGTGCAGGGAACGGGCATGGGCCTGGCGATTGTGAAAGCGATTGTGGAAGCCCACGGCGGGACGATCGGTGTGACCAGCCAACTCGGAAGCGGGTCTGTTTTTTCTTTTGGATTGCCGGTAGCGGATTGACAGCAGCCTGTATCACGCGCCGCGATCAATATTCGTTTTTGCTGAAAACGCCCTACTGCAGCAATTCCGTAACGAATCGCCTGCACGGCAGGATTCGTTGAGGTCGGGGTCGTAACTTTGGCCCGGCAATGTGGGCGCTGCTCTAATAGTAGTGAAGGGGGAACGCTAATCGTTTCTGGGTTTTTACCGATGAAGGGACAGAAATCCAGAATCCGGAGCGGCGCAATCGGAGAAATTCGCCGCCCCGGCTTTTAGGCCTGTCGATCCTTGGAACAGCTTTTAGCTGGCGCGAACTTTCTGTGCGCCAATGCTCATGCCGTAGAACGAACGCCACACAAAGAACGCTGAAATCAGGAAGAAGAGTACGGCCAGACCCTTGGTCACGCCCACACCTTGCTCCTTCGTCAGCTGCACGGCCAGTTCCACCGCCAGCAAGCCGAACAAGGTCGTGAATTTGATGATGGGGTTCAAAGCCACGGAAGAAGTATCTTTGAATGGATCGCCGACTGTGTCGCCAACAATTGTGGCATCGTGCAGCGGTGTGCCTTTCATCTTCAACTCTACTTCCACGACTTTCTTGGCATTGTCCCACGCGCCGCCGGCGTTGGCCATGAA
>PLJN01000014.1 GCA_003140235.1 Acidobacteriaceae bacterium | reverse complement strand
TGCTGGTGTCGCTGGGAGAATTCAGCGGAGACTTCGTCCAGAAGAAGGCCGACCTCGTCCTCCGGCAGCGACATGATCCTGGCTGCGATGCTACGCACCCGCTGGGTGTCACCCGGCCTGAATGGCCGCAAAAGAACGCGTGACTGGTCGGGCCTGAGAATGCTGGAGGCGCGTTTAAGTTGAATTGACATAGTTTGGTTGTTCCAGGGAAACGAAGGACAGGACGCGACTATTCTTCTTCGACGGCAATCGGTTCCTTAAAGCTGGCGCGCATATTCTGCGCCAGGCGCATTTCCGCCAATGCAAGTAAGAAGGCCAGAGTGGATTCCGCCCCTTGGTTGCGGTTAACCCGATCCACGTGCAAGGCATCGCGGCAGCCGCCGGTTTTGGGAGAGTAGAGTTCCAATCCCAGATCATTCCAGCCGATGAACCAGTCGAAGGCGCATTGCGCCTGTTCGTACCACCACACATCCGATGTGGCGCGATAGGCTTCAAGACATGCTGAGGCCATGGCTTGCGCCTCGATGGGCTGCTGGTCAAAGTTGGCGCGCACCCCACCGCGGTGATAGAACCCGTTGGTGCCAATGGACCGGAAGTGGCCCTGCTCGGAGATCTGCAATTCCGTCAGCCAGCGCAGAGCCTCCAGCCCTCGTTCCACCATCGCTGGTTGTCCGGTGACCCGTCCGCTCAGAATCAGGGCGTGCGGGAGTTTGGCGTTGTCGTACGACAGGCTGTCTTCGAACCAGCGCCAGCCCGGCTGGGCATTCTTTTCGAAAAGTTCCATGAGACGGGCAGTGAGTGTCTCGCGGGTTTGGTTCACCAGACTGTCACCGCGCAAGCGACGCAGGTATTCATTAATGCCGATCAGCCCGAAGGCCCAGGCCCGCGGCGAAGTGAACTCCGTCAGCGCTGGTAGCGCCAGCGTAAACACTTGTCCAGCCATGATCTGGAAGCTGCGATAGGGGGAACGCCCAACTCCCACGCCCAGCGCCCAGAGCGCTCGCGCTTGGCAATCCTCTGACCCTTGTTCGTCGAGCCAGTGCCGATCGAAACTCATGTGGTTGTGAAAGCGTTTTGTTTTGAGATCGAAAGCGTGATAGAGAAAAGCCGCGTACGTAGTGGCCAGTGTCCGCACTTGTTCCGGGTCCGCTCCCAGTTCACTGAGCAGCACTCCCAGGATAAACGCGCGCGCATTGTCGTCAGTGCAATAGCCCTCGGAAAAATTCGGAATGCTAAAAATGGCATGCTGGAAGATTCCGGTCGAATCGGTCATGCGCGAGAGATGGTTCAACTTCAACTCCGGCAGTTCCCGCGGTTTCTGGTCGAGCATCTTGGTGGCCAGAGATTTTCGCGGCCGCTCCGCCCCTTCAGTCCGCGACAACTCAAAGGAGCGCATGTACATTTGCGCCACGTTGCTCCAGACCATCTCCCGGCCGAGCCTATAAGCGTTCTTGCGCATGGCATGACGGCGGGTATCGTCGCGCAGCAAGGCAATCACTGCGCGCGCTATGGCGGCGGCGTTGGCGAAGGGGACAAGTGCGCCCTGGTCGCCTGTTAATAACTCTGTAGCGTGCCAATACGGTGTGGAAACAACCGCCTTGCCGGCGCCAAACGCATAGGCCAGCGTGCCCGAAGTAATCTGCGCTTCGTTGAGGTAAGGCGTAATGTAAAGGTCCGCGGCGCCAATAAACTCCTTCAGGTTCTCAAGGTCGACGAAGCGATTGTAGAAGATGACGCTCTTTTCCAGTTTGTTCTTTTTGGCGAGAATTTCCAGGCTGAGCCGATAAGCTTCGCCATGCTCGCGCAATTCATTGGGATGAGTAGCGCCCAGGACAATGTAAACAATGTCGGGAAACTCCGCCAGTATTTGGGGTAGAGCGTTGAGCACATACTCGATTCCCTTGTTGGGCGAGAGCAGCCCAAAGGTGAGCAGTACCACCTTGCCTTCCACCCCGAACTGGTCTTTGAAATAAGTCGGATCGACGAACCCTACGTCGGGAATGCCATGCGGTATCAGATCGATCTTGGACGGGAGCGCCTGGTAAATCTCCTGCAACATCTGACGTCCGCGCTCCACCATGACTACCAGCCGCGTCGAGAGCGAGATCAACTCCTGCGTCACGCGCCGCTGTTCGATTTTTGGCTCACGCAAAACGGTATGCAGCGTGGTGACAATCGGCATTCTCAATTCACGCAGCAGCGCCAGGATGTGCCCACCTGCAGGCCCACCGAAAATGCCGAATTCGTGCTGCAGGCAGACGATGTCCACGTTGCTGATGTTGAGGAAGTCCGCGGCCCGCAGATACGAGGGCAAGTCCTGCTCCTCAATCTCGAAGCGAACTACTTCCGGGTACTCGTAGCCGCCTTTAATGTCGGTGACCGCCACTGCGAGACACTGGCTCTGGGGATGCGCAGCCGCCACGGACGTAAGCAGATCCGACGTGAACGTGGCAATGCCGCACTTACGGGGCAAATAATCGCCCACAAAAGCAATCTTGCGGACTTTAGAATGTTCTTTCATGGGTCGTTTCTTGCGTGCTGTCGCGCCACGCTTCTGCAGCCAGCCAACAGGCTTGTCGTTCGCCACGACCCGCATGCGCCGTGAAATTGATGGTTTAGTTCAGACGCCCTATTATAAGGTGTCGTTGTGGCTGGCCAAAAGTCCGATCCGCCATCTGGCTCGAAGGGACCGTGAATTGACTGGAAGCAGCCCCGACTCTCAACCACACGATCAAGACCGTCCTGGCATCATGGTGACTTGTGATCTAATTATTATCAAATAGAAAAAGCCCGCTGCCCGGCGGGCCTTTTAATAATCTTCAAGCACGACAGATCATAACGTGGAGTGTGCCAGATGCAAGATCATCTCGACGCTGACCTGTCTACAATCTCCAAGAGCCAAAGCAATTCGGACTCTTCGGTGGTAATTAACAGCCCAGTATCAAAAGTAAATCTGGACCTCTCTGTAGCCGGTACATCGTCGGCACCAAAGGAAAACTCGCAGCCGGAGAGCCGTAAACTAGCAATACCCTCTGATTGTCCCAACATGCGCAAGCCGATTCCTGCATCAGAGACAGAGCGTATTGAGCACTCTGCCGAAACGGAGCCGCTTTTCAGGGTCGCAACAAATCTGATGCGGGCTTTAGATTCCATCCAACCATGTGCCAATGAAACGACTTCGCTCAAGGACGCTGAGATCAATTCTTTGTCCTTTCTTTTAGGCTGCAACTACGCCGAAGCGGCCCGCTGGTATCCGTTTTTCAAGAAATCGCTTCAATGCGCAACCGAACGGCCACATGACGATACGGTTGAAATCAGGGGTTGCGGCAAACGAGGTAGTTGTCCCTCACCAAAACTCAGATCCGCTATGAATTCAATAGCTTAGCAAAAGTATAGGCAATTCTTCCCTCAAATCCGCTTGCAAGGCTGCGACTTGAAAAGCCCAGCCGGAAGAAGCGGGCCGTCATGAGCGTGGAGGAGGAAGAGAAGATCATGAGGGCTTCAGCGCCCCATCTTCAAAGCTACGTTTGACAGATAAAGGTTGGCCAAGCTTTGAGGCTGTCCCTCGCCAAAACTCAGGCTGGCATGAACTCAATAGCTTAGCACGAGGCTGGGGAAGCTGCGTTTGAAGCGCGTGCTAAACCCGGAGCCCGCGATTGAGCTGTTGGGCGAGGCTGTCAATTTGTCGCAGGCCCTTCAGATGGCTGCCGAATTGAAGCCGGACGTTGTTCTCATGGACCTTCACCTGCCCGGAGAATGCGAGTTTATTCCAGAGTTCGTCAAGGCGCAGCTTCTCCTTTCCACGAGGCATATTCTGATGATGTCGCTGTCAGCTGACGAAGATGCCGCGGCGCTGGCGAAAAAGTATGGCGCCGTCGCCCTGTTAGACAAAAGCAATCTTCAGTCCAGCTTAGTTTCCTCAATATTGCAGTTGGCTTAGACGCTATTGAAATTTATTGGAATGCGTTGTTTCTAAGTGATTGATATTGAACCTGTTGTAGGCCGCTCGTTGAAGGCTGTTGGTATTTGTTGAAGTCGGAGGTGTTGAGGGGCATAAATTTACCTACGTCCAACTCTTGCTCAGAAGCTCCCCTGAACGACATATGGGCGCGAGTTTCCGGATCGGCCCGTCGCTCGGAAAGAATTTTCGAGGTATCAGGAGCAAGAAACTCTGGTGTCCGAGTCGCCCTATCGTTTGCCATTTTCTAGTACTTGTCGCTGCGCGTTAGCATCCGATAAAACTCGGCCTTATTCCAAATCACATATCCAGAAATATATGTATAAGCATATATTTCTGGGGTGCTCGGCTGCGAGGATGTAGGGTAATAGTCACGCGAACGGGAGATGGTGACCCCTCTTTAAGGTGCTACTCGTCCAAGAAAGTATGTGCATACATTGATTTGGGAAGCCCGACACGGGAGACTTGCTATTGCATATTAAAGGCCCTAGACACCGATGAGGCGGTCACTAAATTGCAACAGGATACACTACCGTGCACCTCAGCATGAAGTCGCAATGCGAGAGATGTGGGACCGAACTCCGGCCCACAGGGCAAGCACACATTTGTTCATTCGAATGCACTTTCTGTGCCGCGTGTGCTTCGCAATTACACCACCTCTGCCCTAACTGCGGCGGGGAACTTATTCGCCGGCCACGTCGCATGGCCCTGCTGGCCGGTCCGCGACATCCAGAGCCCGAACCACCGCGAATAGTACGTCAATGGATGGTCTGGTTAATCAGCTTTACGGTGTGGACCCTCATTGCGTTCTCCTCCGCTTTTTCCATGTACCAGTTTGACCGTTCCTTAGGCAAAGCAGTCACCTTCCACGATGAACTGGTTCTGCCTCTGATGAACGACCTGATCTACGCTTTTCTGACTCCTTTCCTGTTTGTAAAGGTGCTGCGCTTTCCCATTTGGGAGAACAATTGGGGACGCCGGTTGCTGGCGTACATGGCAGCGGCATTCAGCTTTGCCACCGCCCACGTGGTCCTCCGGGGTGCACTGTATCCAGTGTGGGACCCGCGCGTGAAGGGCTACGCGTACCCGCTCTGGGACTCCAGCACCCATGCCTTCACGATTCAGTGGATCCTGTTTAAGCGGCTGTTCCTCTACAACACCGTGGACGACATTGTTTCTATCTATCTGCCCATTGTTCTGATGGGACACCTTATTTGTTACTACCAAAGATTGCGCGAACGGGAGCTGCGCACCTCACAACTTGAGACGGAACTGGCCAAGGCGCACCTGGAGGCGCTGAAAACCCAATTACAACCCCATTTCTTGTTTAACACGCTTCATTCCATCTCTGCGCTCATGCTTACGAACGTGGGCGCGGCTGACAAGATGATGACTCGTCTCAGCGATCTGTTGCGCTTGAGTCTGGAAGATCGTGGAGTCCAGATCACCTCGCTCCGGCATGAACTGGAGTTTGTGTCCGGCTACCTCGAGATCGAAAAAATCAGGTTTCAGGACCGGCTCAAGGTCGTTTTGGAAATTGCTCCGGATGCACTCGATGCCCAGGTCCCTTGTCTTTTGCTGCAGCCGCTGGTGGAAAACGCAGTCCGCCACGGCATTTCCAGGAGTAACGAGCCGGGTGAAATTCGCATCAGCGCCACCCACGATGGCGGCACCCTCGATTTGCGCGTGACCGACGATTGCCCGGGTGCGGGTCCAGTTGACCTCAATCACATCAAGGTGGGTTTGGGCTTGCAAACAACGCGTGGACGTCTGGAGAAACTTTACGGTGACGCGCAAAGCCTTGATATACGCGGTGGCGCCAACGGCGGCTTCGAGGTGTGTATCCGCATCCCCTGGAGCATCGAGGAAGGGCACTGGAACCAGGAGCCACCTGCTGCAGGAGATTGAAGATGAATACAGAGATCCGCTCGATCATAGCCGACGATGAACCCCTGGCGCGCGAGAAGTTGCGTATCCTGCTGGCTTCCGAACAAGGAATTCGCGTGGTTGCCGAATGCCGCGATGGCCGGCAAACCATTGCCGCCCTGCGCGAGTATCAGCCTGATCTCCTGCTCCTGGACATTCAGATGCCGGTAGTTGACGGTTTCCAGGTACTGAAAGCAATACCAGAAGGCCAAATGCCGCTGGTCATATTCACCACGGCTTACGATCACTATGCCATTCGTGCCTTTGAAGAGCAGGCCCTGGATTATCTGCTGAAGCCTTTCGACCAGGAGCGGCTGCACCGCGCCATTCAGAGGACCCGGGCAGAACTCCTCAAACTCCATAACGGTCAGTCGGCCCGTCAGATGTTTGATTTTTTGGGTAGGGCAAACACCAGATCGAACCGCGACAGACTGGTGGTAAAGACAGGTGGCCGGGTGGTCTTCCTGGATACCCACGAGATCGACTGGATCGAAGCCGATTCGAACTACGTCCGAGTGCATGTTGGGAAAGAGTCTTACCTCGTCCGGGAGAGCATTGGCGGAATTTACGACAGACTCGATCCCAGCCAGTTCGTTCGCGTTCATCGCTCGATCATCGCCAACATTTGCAAGATCCAGGAGCTGCAACCCTGTAACACCGGCGAATACATCTTGATTTTGAAAGATGGCAAGCACCTCCCATGCAGCCGTGGTTACCGTACCGGGCTATTGCAGCTCATCAACGACGATCACTGATCGAACCTGCATCCAGTTTGTAGCCTGTGTCACAACTCCGTGCGCTCACACCAGCGGCAGATGCATCCGTCCCATGCCCCGGCTCCAGAGGCCCTAAAAAGCGTTGAATGCAATGAGTAGCTCATCGCGAACAACCAACAATCTACCGGGCGTCCTACCGGCAAGAAGCCTGTGGAGCAGAGGAGACGAAAATGATTTCGCGCAATTTTCTTCGTACGGTCCTTTTGGGAGATGTGCACAATACTGCCAACCTTGACGATCTATTGCGGAGCGCGACCCGGGCCCTTGGCCTCGGGCTTCGTCTGGCTCTCACCGCAATCGCTCTCGCTACGGTTGCCGCCGCCCAATTAACCGCAACTCCTCCCGCGCCCAACGCGCAGAGCGCGTACGTGGGCGACAGCGTGAGCTTCACGGTGAACGTCTCAGGGCAACAGGGGCCGGTGACGTATATCTGGCAGTTCAGCGTGAACGGTGCACCCTACACCCCGCTCAACGATGGCCTCCAGGCATCGGGCTCGACGATTGCCGGCTCATCGACCCCTACCCTGTTGATCACGAACGCTCAGGTCGGCGATACCGGCAGATTTCGCTGCCTGGTGTCCGACTCGATCAGCAACATAAACTCGGGGCCAGGCACTCTAACCGTTGCGGTCCCGCCGCTCCCCACGGTACCGCCGCCGGGGGACGTGGCGGTGGGCTTGGGAAACACCGCCACCTTCATGGTCAACGCGACCGGACACGGGCCGCTCCTCTACCAGTGGCAGGTCAGCATTCCCGCCGGCGTTACCTTTGTTAACGTCAGTGAGGGCGGCCGGTTCTCGGGGTCGACTACGGCAACGCTGCAGATCACCAGCACCCAATTCAGCGATGCCGGCTGGTACCGCTGCCTAGTCACCAATGCGGGTGGCACAGCGAACTCGGGACGGGCCACCTTGACCGTCTCTTCTACCTTGCCCGCGCCGCTCAACTTTCAGGCCACGGCCGTTTCGCCAAATGAGATTGATCTGAGCTGGAATAATTCTGATCCAACCGTCACGGATTATGTGCTCATGCGGCAAAGCGGCAGCGGAGCCTATATCCAGCTCACTACACTCTCGCCGGCATCAGTTCACTCTTATAGCGATGCCGGTCTAACGCCCGCAACTTTATACAATTATCAACTGTTCGCGCAGTCTGCGGCCGGCAATTCGCCCAACAGTACTGCATCCGCAACCACTGCGTCCGGGCCGCCCGCGCCAACGCACATCAACGCCACTCCCATATCCCCTACCCAGATCGATGTGACCTGGACGAATCCGCCCGGCAACTTCACCATTCACGTCGAACAGAAAAAAGCAAACACTCCGCCCTTCGTGGAAATCGGGACGGTGGACACATCAGCGCCTCCGATTTTCCATGCCGTGAACCTCGAAGTTGCAACCACATACTTTTATCAGGTCCGCGCCCAGGATGCGGCTGGGAATTTCTCCCCCTATAGCACGCTGGCCATTACGAGCACTTTGGTCCCCGCGCCGACAAATCTATACGCCACCTCGAGCACCGCTCCGGTGATTGATTTGCAGTGGACAAATCCCTTCAACGGCTACACCGCGCTCCACCTGTATCAAAACGGTCCTGGCGATCTGGTGCGGTCCCTCGTGAAGGATTTGCCGGGCAATGCGACTTCTTACGAGTTTGCCCCGGCCCTTCCCAACACCAGTTACAGCTTTGCCCTGCAAGCGGAAGTCTCGGGCAAACTGTCTGCCTTCACCGCCGATTTTGTGGTGACCGCGCGGTCGAAAATCACGATTTTCTTCATCCATGGACTGGGCCAGCGCGGCGGCGACCTGGATAGCCTGGCGCAAATGGTCCAGGGTGCAATCGACCCAGCCGGCAAAAATTACATCTTCGACGCAGGATTCGATTGGTCCAGATGCACCCAGAGTCACCGGGTGCCTTTCCCTCCGACACCGGTGGGCGAAGACGGGCCTGTTGGACCCAACATTCCGCCTATTCCCGGGGCGCCCAATAGCTGCCCGAATAGCTGCAACGTCAGCGATGGCGCATTCGATCTCGCCGCCTACATTGCAAGCAGGAACCCTCCAGGCGATATCTTCATCGTTGCCTATAGCTTGGGCGGCAATGTCGCCCGCGACATGATCGAGGGTCAAACGGGGGCGCATATCGGGCCGCCAAGCCGTAGATTGCTGGGTCTGATAACCCTGGCTACGCCCAACAATGGTTATCCCTATGAATACCCGTGGGACAATTTCGGCATCTGCGATGGTCTGGGCAAAGAAATTGCCAGCGATATCCGGACCAGTCCGGCCAACTATCCGTACAGCAACTACATACCATCCATCAACGCCAACTGGCTTGCAGGTCCGTTGGGTGGCGCAGGGTACCAACCGTTCCCATGGCTGGCAGCGGCCGGGACCTTCTGCAAATCGCCGATACGGTTTCCTGACTCGACTCAGAATGGATGTCCGGCCGGGTCCTCCAATGACGGAATCGTATGCGCTGATAGCGCATTAATGGGTGTTTCGGGCGGCAATTTCAACCGGCCCACCTCCTTTTTTGCCGGGGACGATTACTCTCATTCCAGCGAGAGAAACCCCGCAGCACAGTTACTGATATTCGACCAGAACAGTAACGGAGACTATTCAGCTTTTTACAACGGGAACTGCAGCATGCCGGACCACATTTCCATCTGGAACCCGGCAGCGAACACTCTACTGGGCCAGCAAATCGTGCATTTCATTCAGGCCAACACGCCTTAAGGAGGATATATGGATTGGCGAAAGATCATTGCCGCGGTCGCACTCGCGCTTCTGAGCGCCAGTTACATGATGGGACAAAGCACTCCGACCGCCGACCAGGCCGCCTTGCTGAACCAGGCGTTCAATGCCGGTTACACCGGTGCGATGATGGACCAGATGTACATCCTCGCCCATAATTCGCCCGAGGTGGTGGTTACGGACGTCAATCAGCGTTTGGCCGCGTATCCCGGCCTTATGGCTCCGGGTACGTTTCTCGACAATGTCGCCGATCTGCTGGCCTATGCCGCGACTCCATCGGCCATCGATGCGCTCGTGCAAATCAAGGCCGTGGATCCTAAATACCTGCAGACAATCAAACTTCTGTTGTTTTATGCACGGGACCGGACGAATCCCTGGGACCTGTGCTATTACGCTCTCGGCGAGGATGCGGACACTCAGCAGGTGGCCAGGGATTGGATGGCCGCGCAAATAAGCCGGCCCGCCTACTATGAGTTACTGTCCAAAGAAATGTTGTATAAGTATGGAGGAGCGGCGACGACAAGTCAGCTGGCCGCTGATCCGATCTGCTCCACGCTCGATTCCACGACGCTGACGCGACTGCAATCGGACATTGCCGCACTGGCGCAACAACAAGCGCCGGGCTATACGCAACCCGACCCGCCCGCCACGCCTACCTTCAGTCCGGCGGGCGGAACATACATGACAACCCAGTCGGTGGCCATTTCGGACGCGACTTCCGGCGTGATGATCCGTTACACCACCGACGGCAGCACCCCGACGGCCTCGTCGCCGATTTATACCGGACCGATTGCGATCAGCAGCGCCAGCACAATTAATGCCATGGCAGTCGCTCCGCTTTTCAACAACAGCGACTTTGTGAGTGCTTCCTATGTTCTCCAGGCAGCGGCACCGGCTTTCAGCCTGGCAGGCGGAACTTATACCGGCGCGCAAACGGTAACACTTTCTGACGCAACGCCTGGTGTTGCCATCCACTACACCACTGACGGCAGCACCCCTTCGGCATCCTCTCTGCTCTACAGCGTTCCCATCACCGTCAACAGCACGACCACCATCAATGCACACGCAACCGTTGCGGGATTCAGCGACAGCCCGGTGGCCAGCGCCGGGTACATCATACTGTTCCCGGCCGCCGCGCCGGTCCTGAGCCCCGTCGGTGGAACCTACAATGCAGTGCAAACCGTGACCCTTTCGGATACGACTCAGGGGGCCTCTATCCATTACACCACCGATGGCACCACGCCCACGGCAACGTCGCCGGTCTACAGCACCTCCATCACCGTCAACAAAACCACCACCATCAAGACGATGGCGACCGCTGCGGGATTCGGTAACAGTACTGTTGCCACCGCTACGTATACCTTCCAGGCCGCCACGCCCACATTTAACCCGCCAGCTGGAACTTATGCCACAGCGCAGTCGGTGAGTCTTGCCGATGCAACCCCCGGCGCCGCCATTCATTACACCACCGACGGCAGCACAGCCACAGCATCATCGCCGGTCTACGGCACGGCAATCTCTTTTAACAAAACGACCACCATCAATGCCATGGCGACGTATGGCTTATTCAGCAACAGCCCGGTCGCCAGCGCTACTTACACGATCCATCTGCCGCCACCCACGATTACCGCCATCGGCCCCACCACCGGCAGCAGCGGAGGCGGCACTGTGATTACCATCACCGGCACGAACTTTGCACCCGGGGCCAGCGTCACGCTTGGCAGCGCCCCGGCGAGCGGA
Organism: Acidobacteriaceae bacterium; assembly: GCA_003140235.1. Taxonomy (GTDB): domain Bacteria; phylum Acidobacteriota; class Terriglobia; order Terriglobales; family Acidobacteriaceae; genus Angelobacter. The sequence goes on along the minus strand of PLJN01000014.1, from coordinate 15,899 downwards.
GTTACTGTGGTCAGTTCGACGCAGATTACCGCCAGCACCCCGGCTCATTCTGCGGGCGGGACCGTGACTGTTGTCGTGACTAATACGGATGGCCAAACCGGGACTCTAGCTAACTCTTTCAACTATTTCACTCCGATGAATAACATCTCCTGGGTGAAACCTTCGGGGGTGAGCTTCGGTCCTGCGAACACTCTCACTGTAGACGGATCAGCTCTGAACGGCAGCAGCCCCGTCCAGACGGTCTGGCGCGACGTGACCGCGAACGGAGCCTGGAACACGATTGCGGGTCAGTCCACGCCGGATGGCGGCGGTAGCTGGGCAAGTACGATACCTGCTTCCAACTACTGCCACAGCTATGACGTTTATGCGAATTACCTGAACGTCAGCTCGACTACGTTTCATTATGTGGGCGTAGGTTCCACATACTGTAGTGAAACGGCATACGCGAACTGGATTGAGCCGCCGTCGTTCGCCGGCTTCGGTCCTGCCGGGAGCCTGGTTGTTCAGGGCAACGCAACCGGCGCTCCCGCCGGTACCACGGTCGCGTTCTATTGGTCCGACATAACCGCGGGAACAGGCTGGAACCAGGCCAGTCCGGCGACTCCGGACGCGAGCGGGACCTGGTATAACTACATTCCTAACGTCACTTACTGGCATCAGTACAGCGTCTATGTGATTTATGACGCCTTTGATACCCGCAACGGTCAGGGCGCCTGTACCTATTCCGCCAATGGGGGCACCACCTGGTGCCCAAGATAGGGCAAGCAAAGAAATTGAAGGGCGTTCGCGATTGATCGGGTGGACGCCCTTCTTAAGTTGCTTTCATTTATTCCAGCAACGATCTTGACGAAACCGAAAAGCGAGGTTCTGGCGTATTGTCGACACTCCGAAGATGGGTTGAAACCTGGAATAGGTTCCTGGGAACGCCCGGGAAAACCTACTTGTTGACCCTACAGAATTCTTCGCCCGGATGTAAACTCTATGACTCGATTGACACGAACGCGGGATCAGCCACGGACTCTTCTGGCACTTGCTGGTCCTTCGCCGGAGAGTCAAGATAATCCTTCCACGACGGAAAAAGCAACCGCCTCTCTTCGATGGTTTGCCGGGATGACCCTTCCGGCGAAGTGAGGAAAGCGAGAAATTTTTCTTGCACATGGAGGTTGCAATTGAATGCATCGAGCCAGAGGAACTGCCCTCCTTCGTTGACCTCGAGAAACCACCACTGGCCGTCGCCATCAACAGCAAAGTCAAAACTGCCGTAGGAGATTCCCGACTTTCCGGCAAAGGCGAGCACGCCCTTCTCGACGTCCGCAGGTGTCTCAATACTTTCCACCTGCACCAGCCCCTGACTGACATCCTGCCGCCAATCAATGGCCCCCTTCGGGTTATGAAGGGCAAAGGAATACACGGTTGTGCCCAGCAGTACCATCCTCACGTCGAACTGCTTCACTACCATCTCCTGATAAATAGCGGGGGCGTAGGTGAGCACTTCGTCGGCCGGCAGCATCTCTTGGCTTATTTCAAACGTCTCCGTCACCGCCACCGTACTACTACTCTTCTTTTGCCAGATGTGGGGGAAAAAGGCCTTGCAAATCATGCGGTCGGGATTTTGCTGTAAGTAACTCCTTACTTTCGAGGGAGAATTTGACATGAGGGTGTGAGGCACATTCATTCCACAACTTCGGGCCAATAGCAGTTGAACGGACTTGTTGCTGATGAACCGCGAGGCTGAGTACTTGTTAATGCACCGGATCGGAAGAACATCCAAGAGGTACAGAATAGAGTGGTTAAACCAGCGGTATTCCGCCTCGGCGAACTTCCTGTCAGACTCCGCCACCTTTGGATTGTGTCTCGTTTGTTCCGGTCTGCGAACCCACACGACGTCCCCAGGCTGGAGACCGTGAACGCCCAGAGTCAATTGAGTTTCTTCGGAGAATGCGATGGACGCCTGCCGTTCCGTAGACCATCCCAGGCCCGCCCAACACGCCACCGAGTATCCGGCCTGCTCCAGGGCCCATTTCAAAGGGGCCGTGTGGTTATCATTCTCCTGCGCTACGATTACAATTTTCATCTCATCTCCTCCGTGAACACGCAGATGGCGTCAAGTCGTGCGCGGGTGGCGCCGGGCTGCCAGTCACCACCCGCATGAGTTATGCTCCGAAACTGTGGTCGCCATCCGACTGCTTGGTAACCGGGTTGAAAGTTTGAACCGTGAGTGTTAAAAGGCCACCGGTCACGTGATCGAGCTCTCGCGGTGTCAATTCGCGAGCGCCGATACGGCCGAGTACTCTCGTGTCCTGATTCGTTTTTTCTTGTTTCATATTTTCTCCTTTTCATCTTCATCATTGAGGGCCATTGCCGAACCAGGCTTTGAAAAGCGGTCAGCTTGGCCCGGCAGTTGGTCCTCAAGCTTGCTTAAGCTGGATATGGTCCATTGCAATCGCCGTCATCGCCGACTCCGGATGACAGAGGTGCAAGCGTTGCGGTGGCGCTGGCAAGCACCACCCGCGTTAGAGTTAGCATTCCCCGAGGCTAACGTCGCCATCCGCCTTCCTGGTAACCTCGTTGAAGGTGCAGACGGTTAGTGTGTGGATGCCTCCGGTCACGTGATCAAGCTCTTGCGATGTCAATTCGCGAGCGCCGATGCGGCCGAGTACTCTGGTGTCCTGCGTTTTTTCTTGTTTCATCTTTTCTCCTTTTCATCTTCATCATTGAGGGCCATTGCCGAGCCAGGCTTTGAACAGCGATCAGCCTGGCCCGGCAGTTGATCCTCAAACTTGCAACCATTGCTGCTCGAGACTATCCGTCTCCGTCTCTTTGGCCGGTGACCGGGTTGAAGGTGATTACGTTGGTGTGCTCGAACCCGCTGCCGCTTACCAGTTCAACCTCTTCGCGCGTTAGTTCTCGCGCGCCGAGCCGGCCGAGCACTCTGTTGTCATCATGATTCGACATATATTTCTCCTTTCTTTACTTCTGAGCCATCAGATGGCCCAAAACCTGTGCGATCTTTCTCCGAGACGGATGTGGCGGCATGCGCAGCAGCTTCGCCATGGAAAGGGGCGAAAGCAGGGCGCGCCAGAGAGAGCACTCTGTCGGCAATGGCAACGGTCTCCGGCCGATGAGCGGCAAACAACCTGGTGATCTTCAATGCGGCGAGCATGGAAGCAATACGCTGCTCGGTTTGCACGTCCAAATGGCTGGTGGCCTCATCCAGAATCAAAATGGAGGGCTGCGAGTACAGGGCGCGGGCGAGCAACAGCCGCTGTTGCTGTCCTCCGGACAAGGCGTTTCCCATGTCGCCGATCAAGGTGTTGTAGCCCATGGGCATCGCGATAATTTCGTCGTGCAGGCAGGCGAGCCGTGCGCACTCCTCGACCCTGGTCATGTCGGCAACGTCCACGGCGAAGGAGATGTTGTCGGCAATGGTGCCGCCAAACAGCGAATCATCCTGCAGAACAAAGCCCACCTTACCGAGCATCGCCGCACGGTTCGTGCGCACAGAACGCCCTGTGATGAGGACATCGCCGGCCTGCGGCTGAAGAAGGCCGGCGATAAGCTTCAGCAGGGTGGACTTTCCCGCGCCCGATGGGCCAGTAATGGCGACACATTCGCCGGCCTCGATGCGAAGGCTGACGTCTTCCAGCAGCCACGGGTCCGCATCCGAATAGCGAAAGAACAGTGACCGCACTTCAATGGAAGCTTCTTCCGGAGTGTCTGAAAGGACGGCAGGAAGGCTGACTTCAGGTTTTTCAAAGACCACGTCCGCGAGCCTCTGCGCTTGAAGCGAAAGCATGCGAAACTCAAACAACCGGTCTACCAGCGTGACCACGCGCCCTTTGAATAGCTCCTGGTAAGCGACGAACGCAAACAGCATGCCGACAGTGAATGACCCGTCCAGAACCAGCCTGGCCCCAAACCAGACGATCGCCACAGACTGGAGACCGAAGACCAGCGCATTGGCCGCTTTGAACAGGATGGCGAGTTTTTCCGCGGCTACCTGCGCGTTGGTAGTGTCCACCAGCAGGTTCAGCCAGCGGGTTTTCCGGCTATCTTCACGGCCAAAAACCTTGATGGTGCGGATGCCCCGCAGAGTCTCAATGAAAAAACTCTGCTGTTTTGCCATGCTCACGATTTGCTGTTCGGTGAATCCACGTAGCGGCTGGTAGGCAACACATCGCAGGACCACGTAGACCAGCACGCTGACCACCACCAGCAGCGCCAGCTTGGTGCTGTAGAAGGCCATCACGGCAAGGACGAGAACGGAGATAATGCCATCCAGTAGCGCCTCGATGAAATTGTTGGTCAGAGTACGCTGGATGGCTTCCGCACCTTCGAACCGCGACAAGACGTCACCGAAGTAGCGCTTCTCAAAAAATGAAACAGGAAGCCTGATCAGATGTGAAAAAATATTTGTGTACCACTGGAGTTTTAGCGAAGTCCCGAAATACAGTGTGGTCCAGCTCCGCAGACCGCCGAGCAGGGCTTGCAGAACGACCAGCAGCACAAAGCCTGCGCCGAGCGTTACCAGCAGGTTCGCGTCATGGGGGGCGATCACTTTGTCCACAGCAAACTGCAGGAACAACGGGCTGATAACGAGAAGCAATTCCAGCACGGCGGCCAGCACAAAAATCTGGCCTAAAGCGCGCTTCAGCCCCACAATGCGTCCGGTAAGGTCTTTCAGGCCGAACGAGCGGGATTCGTCGCGGGGAGTGAACGAAGCCGTAGGAGTGAGCTCCAGCACAACCCCTGTAAAATGACGGCTGGCCTGCGCATAGCTGAGCCTTCGCGCGCCCAGAGCTGGATCATGCACGAACATGTGCTTTCGGGTGGCCCGCTCCAAAACCACAAAATGGCTCATGTCCCAGTGGAGAATGCAGGGCGTCCTCAGATATGGGATGTCTTCAAGCTCGACACGCAGCGGACGGCCAGCCAGATCAAGGTGGCCCGCAAATCTCACGATGTGGGCCAGAGTGGCGCCCCGCAAAGAAACCGAGAAGCGCCGCCGCAGCGTGGGCAAGTCAGTGAGAATGCCGTGGTAGTTTGCGATCATCCCCAGGCAGGCAAGCCCGCACTCCGCCGTCTCGGTCTGGAAGATCATCGGTAACCTGCGCGCAAACAAAAACTTCAGTTTCGGCAATTGCATCTCGTTCCCTGTTCAGTTTGCGGGTTGTTCGAACAACCAATGGATTAAGGGCTTCTGGCCAAGAGGGATTTCGACCGAGAGTCTCAAGCCGGGTGGCACAAAATTGCTGTTTGTGAAAGGTGAAAGTTGGGACGGAATCGCCATCGTGGCTTCATACAGGACGTCCTGTCCGGCCCGGAATCGAGCGGCTGCCTCCGCAGTGGGCGGCGCAACGGCGACCTGCATGACCGTGCCAGTCAGCCGCTGGGCCGGGTCAGGGCAGCTCTGACAGTAAAGGGTCATGGGCTCGCCTGGTTGAATGGAACGCAGCCATCGCGCGGGAAAATAGAAAACTGCTTCGAGTTGGGGATCCGGGGTGGATAACGCTACCTCTCGATGAGGAGCCAAAAAGGCAGGAACCCGCGCTTTTTCCGTGTAGTGGCCCATAACAAGGTAGCCCAACACCACAGCCACGATTCCGGTCCCCAGCCACCCCAGACATAGCAAAGAGAAGGGACGAATGAGAAGTATTTCTCCGTTCAATTTCTGCTGCGCGGCGAGCGCCTCTGGACGAAACAACGGCAGCCTACTGGAAAGATGAGGCCTAGCTTCCGAATTCGTGCCCGATGTCGCCATGTTGCTGACAAAAGTCAAAGCACCCGGATTTCTGCTTCGTTTACGGTACTGGATGCTGATTCTTTGCCTGCTGCGGGGAAATATCAAGAAGAATTTTAGGAGTTTTCCTCAATTGGCACTCTTGGTACCTTCCACTCCCATTGTGGTTCGGGTGACAGGGCAAACATGAAGTTCGCGCTTTTTCTCAGTCTGGACCAAACGGAGGGGGAAGTGGCGACGATTGACGACGTTCGGCGAATATTGCCAAGTTGAGAAAACGCACCCGACGCCCTCCGCCAGTTTCCGGTGGGCCCAGGAGCGACGTTCCAAAAGCATGTGGTTTTGAAACAAGTCTGCGATGAGTCCTGCGTCCTATGAAATGACTGAGTTAGCAGGCTCGGTTTAGAGACGTTTTTGGAAACATTGTCTAGGAAAGTTGCCAACACCCGGTCTGCTGCTGCACCTGGTGCAACACCAGGTGCTCTACCGCTCAGATCGAACGCCTAATCCTTTAGATTAAGGAACTTCTGAGAGCAGGACGAGACGGCACGCGGGCACTGTAGGTAAATTTGTGACAGCCAAAGCCTCCAGTTTCAACACGATTCAACACCCTCGGTTGTTCCGGCGCCGCCAAAACGGGGCGCTCCGCCATCGTCGCTCGAGATCGTAGAACTGATACCACGACTTCAGGTACGACGTGTGGCCGCGAGCGACGGCATCCGCATATTCCTGGAATGAAGTGTCCCCCCCGTAGCCGTTGCGGCGCAGGATCGAATCGGCCGCTCGGATGCCGAATTGAATCGCCTTATACACTCCCTGCCCGGACAAAGGGTCGAATGCCATCGCTGCGTCGCCCACGGCAAGCCAGTTTGGACCCGCTACTCGATCCAGCCGGGATGTGTTCGCCGCCGCCAGGCGCGTCTCAGAAAAAGGAAGATCACGGAGATTCATACGCAATCTCGTGTGCCTGGTCCGATCAATCTGCGCTCGCCACCCATCCTTGCGCGTCCTCGCGTAGATGTCACCGTCGGTCATGTAGACCACGATCAGGCGGGAATCGGGTAACACGCCGGAATACCACCAGCCGTTCTCGACGGCCTCAATCAGAGTAAAGCCAGATGGTGTGGACTCGCGCGCGGGGAATACTACAGACGCTCCCATGAGGGCGTCGAACAATATCCGCCGGGCGCCCTGCTTTCGGGCGAACGCCGCCCTCCGGCCCGTGGCATCGACGATCAAACCTGCTTGAAAACGCCGGTGCTCCCCGCGCGTGGAGAGGTCGATCTGCCAAGCTTTTCCCTTTTCCACGATCTGGGGTTCCGCGACGGAAGAGTACACCTGCGCGCCCGCCTCGGCTGCGCAACGGGCAAGCAGGGCGTCGAAGTGATTGCGGGCAACATGCCAGCCGGAACCATAAGGGGTGAAAATGAAGTCGTGGGAGCGAAGCTCCGCGCTTCCCCACGCCGACCGGACGCCAAACGAAGGAGCCGGCTTCTGCTCCAAAAACTGCTCCCAAACGCCCAACTGAACCAGGAGGGGCTGAATGGCGGGCGGCAGCGTTTCGCCCGCTCGGTCACTCGCGTAATCGGACCGCTCAGCGAGAGCGACTGAACATCCATGGCGCGCTAGGGTCAAGGCAGTGGCCGCTCCAGCCGGTCCTCCGCCCAAGACCATTACGTCAAGTGTCTTCACGCACGGCGCTCTGTCTCAAGGAACTTCGCGCCTTTCTCGACAATAAACCCGAGGCGATGCCAGTTCTTGACCATGCCTTCGGGGCTGCTCACGATATCTCTGATCCATGGCGCCTGCGGACCACCGGATTCCGGGAACACATCGTCGGGCCGTGCGGCCGGCCACCAGGCCAGATCGCCTTCCTGGGCGCAGTCGACGAAGTCTGCCTGCCAGGGAACAGCCATCTGCTTCGTGATGTCGCCGGGCATGAGGCTGGTGGCGTCTAATCGAAAGGGCTCCGAGTAGGTGTACACGTCGCGCATCATCCAACTCCCTTCAATTCCAGGATAAAAGGCCCCGCCCACACAAGTGTCGAGACCGGCACGATCAAGACCCTCCGGAGTAATGGAGGCTGGCGCGGCTCGTCTCTTCCAATCGTTGATGAAATTGTGATCTTTCCATTTCCCCATCACCTCATACTGGACACGAGTCACCGGCTGATTCGACTCAGCCGGATAAAAGTCCGAGTGAATCATCGGCATGTCCGATCCTTCGCTAGGGTCCCCGCCCGGCGTTGCGGGATTCCGCAGCCGGTCGAAGATCGTCTTCCGGTGAGCCGCAGTGCCGGGCGGCGGAATCACCAGGGGCGGTGTGGTGTGCGTCTCCCCGCCACCGCTGGGTGGATGGGTGATCATCCCGCTGACCCATCGCATACGAATCGCCCGCTGGAGAATCGGGAAAATGTCCCGGACAAACGAGGGTTTGGCGGGCAGTTTCAGGCCCAGCTTGTCCACCGCGACCTGCAACAAAACATCGTGGAGCGTAACGATGTGGTCGATCGCCGGCGCAAAGCTGGTTGGACCTGCGATCACCCAGGCTCCGGCGGCATCGATCGTCTGGCCTCCCTTCTTGAGCCTTACCTTGGCATTGACGGGGCCATCCGAAACATCGTCATGCCACCCGTCATTGTTAGCGAAGGTAGTCAGGGGCTTGCCGGTGGGCGACGACGAATGGCCGAAGCCTCCCAGAACGAGCAGCCGGGCCTCGCCATCCGAGCGGATTTCGCCCAGCTCCACGGTCTGGCCGAGAAACTTTCCTGTATTGAACAAGGCGGCTTGGTTGCGTCCGCTGATCGTGCGTGCGCCGGGGTCGATCTTCAGAGACCCGCGGTCCGCGACGGCCGCGTTGCGGCGTGGAGCATTCGCGTTCAATCCATCGAACGCCTTCCATTCGGCTTTAGTATTCGCCAGATGGACGGTCCATTCGATGTCCGCTTCCCGGGAGGTAATCTCGCCGAGCAGCTTGCCCTTGCCGTCGTAGGCGTAAAGCCGGAACCGCGCGGCCTGGCGCTTGATCCGGCCCTTGGAGTCGCGGTATCCGCCCCGCGGCCGATGATGGACCCCCGGCGTCTCCGGTCCGATGAAGAACTCGCTGGGGCTGTTGCCCAGCCGGGCTATGCCGATGGAGGGATGAATCTTTATCGCTGCGATTTTTACCGGTGCCATTCTTTTCACTCCTCGTGCTTCTCCGCGTGCTTCCTCTTGTGCTTCTTCTTGTGCTCTCGATCCGAATCTCGTCTGCGATCATCCGAATCTCGGCCGCCATCATCCGAATCTCGGCCGCCGGTTGAACCCCGACCCTTCGTCACGGTATGAAGGAGGTTTGGGCTGCTGCTGGAATAATAGTGGTTGTTCCCTCCGCCAGGGGTGTAGTCCGCCCGGATCTGGTGTGCACCGACCTGCAACTTCGCCAATACCATTTTTGCGCGGCCGTGGTTGTCGAGTTTCGCGGCCTTTTTCATCGGCGCGCCGTCGATGACGAAATTGACGCTACCCGTCGGAGCCGGTCCGCCGGAGCTTATCGGTAACACGATTGCGGTGACCGTCAGCGGTTTACCGAGTCGAGTCTGCGGCTTGTCGCCGACAATCTGGACGGCAGTGCTGCGGCGTCTGAGGTCCTGCGCGACGAGGTAGCCCTTGGCGAGGGTTTCGTCCCCGGTGGTTATAACGTCGAAGACGCAGCTGGCATGGAGGTCCTTCTCGGTGACACCCTTGCAGATGCGCCTGGCCTTCTCGATTGGGATGTTCTTGAGGATCGGGGTTATCGGCTTCGGGAATCCACGCTTCGGCACGCACGGAGGTCTCTCGCTTGGCCAGTCCCGATCGGTGAACGTCTCAGTCGACGTCCACGGCAAGTACACGAACAAGCTGGTCTGATCGGTCACGCGCCAGGCGTCGGCGAAGGTCTTGTAGAGCGTGACATGGCGGTCGTGGAGGCTCACAGGCATGGGGCCGACCGTGGCGCCGCTCGGCAGGTTGGGCAACCAGGTCCCGTTGTAGATTTTGCCCATCAGGCCTTCGTCCGCCTGGGTGTGCCAGACCTGCACGTCCAGGTACCAGAGGCCATAGCTGGCCCATAAATTCGGCGTGGCCGTGAAGACAGGACCGTGCGCGTAGTCGACGCGGAGCCCGGTTTCGCCGCCTGCAGCGAACGTGCTCACGCGATGGCCGTCGAGGTCGAGCCCCTTTGTTGGGAGCGGAGCTGGTTCTCCGTCCAGGAAGAACGTCAGCCGGCCGCGGTCCCTGCCGAGTTGGTAGGAGATTCGGTGCGAACCCACGCGGGCCGCAACGGCGGTGTTCAGGCTCACGCAGTCGGTCAGACCAGTGTTGATGTCGGTCCACGGAGGCGGCGTCTGCGCGGGTGTCTGGCGCGTCTGGATCTCCATCCCTTCCCTGTCGCGTAGCGTGGTGAACTCACCGGCGGCCTGGAAGTCGTAGGCTTTTCCATCCACCGTGTGGATGTGCGGATCTCCGATATCGTGGCCACCATCGGTTCCGCCGATCTGGAGCCGGAAGACTGCCTGGTCCATACGGACGCCGTCGCTTGCGGTGATGTAGACATACTCGTCAATCAAATCAGTTGCCAGCGAGGGGTATTGCCAGTCCCAGGTTCCTCCTGGGCCGGGAGTGACACTGCCCCTGGTCGCGCTGAGGGTCACGGGGAGCCCGTCACGGTGGAAGAACGTGCCTTTTCGCTTGGCGATTCCGCCTGCGGACTTGTATTCCCAGGAGCCGCCCACGTTGACGTTCGGCTTTTCAATCCCGTCAGAGGTCGTAACCACCAGCTCGCTGATCATGCCTTGCATGTGGTGGAAGAAGATGTGGCAGTGGAACAACCAACGGCCGAGAGCGCCGAAGCCGGTCAGCGCCAGGGCGTCGTTGGCGAACTCGCGGTCAGTGATTTTAACCCTGAAGGTGAGCGTGTGATCCGGGAACAGATCGATGGTGTCCCTGAACTCATCGTAGGGCCAGGAGACTATCGCTCCGGTGCCACCCCCCACTGGCGCAAGTGATCTGGGCTGAAAAGAGAAGCCGTGCAGATGGAAGGGATGGTGGGCGCCACTGGTATCCGTGACCGTCAGCTCGAATATTTTGTCCTTCTCCGCGTAACGCGATGTCTTGATGTGTGGCGCGCTGGTATAGGGCGTGGAGCCCATGAAGCTCATCATTTCCGCTGGGGTCACGACGGTGGTCGCGTCTGGCAACCCGTCTATACGGGGCGCCCCCCCTGTCTGGAATTTGATGTCTTGGTTCGAGTTGCCGGTTTTGCCGACCGGAAGGAAGAGGGTGCCGTCGTGCGCGCCAAGCTGCCCCACCGGCGCCATGAGGGCCGGAGCTCGCAATGGGGTGCCGACGGGAATTGTGTAGTAGGGAGCGCCGGTGTCCCCTGTTACCGTCAAGTGCATCACGGGGACAGTGGGGAGCTCTGCCCAATTGCCGGGGTTGCTGCCCCCGGTTCGCGGGTAGTCCCGCGTCCACAGGGTCAACACACTATTGACAGGCAACAAGCTTGGGATGGCTGCGACCACGTCCGCACGTCCGCCCGGCGGGACCACTATCTCTCCCAACTCGAACCCGGTGACGAGAGTGCCGACCGTCCCGCCTTCCCTGATGGCGCTGTCGAGTAGACCGCCTTCACCGCCGACTCGCATCAGATCTACATTCGCGCCGGCCTCGGTTGTGAGGCGGAGACGGAAATACCGGAGATGAGAGCAATTGACGATCTGAAGGCGCAGCCCCTGCCCTGATTGGATATTCCTGGTTAGAGAGGCTACTGGCAGTGGACGAGGTAATGCCGGTGTTCCGGGGCGGGGGCCGACGTTGACACCGTTGGTCAGCACCGTCTGCCCTTCCGTCATTCTCCCCCCTGTCGTCATGGCAAGGCTGGGAACGTCGTTGAGGACGTAGGAACCGCCAGTAGCAAGGGTACGAGCGGTGCCATCGTCGTTAGTCGCCTGCCCGGCTGGGAAAGCCACTGAGTTAATCTCGCAGAACTGCTGTGGCGTGGGTCCAGTCTGCGCGGTTGCACCGCTCAGCCATTCCGGCCGGTCGAGAGGATTTGGTATCGTCCCAGGGACGACGTAATTCGCGACGTATGTTGCGTCCGTCGAGCCGGCGCCCTTGCATACGGTGATGTCGCTCAGCACGAGTTGCATGGTGTCTGCATCGGCGGGGAGCACCCCGGGCGCAGGCGCCACGGGGACCTTGAGATTCGCTTCCAATGGGTCGGTGACGACGATCAGTCCGTACAGGCCCCTGAACACCCGGTTGATGGAACTGCCATGGTGGGGGTGGTACCAGAACAGACCAGCACGGGTTACCTTGAATTTGTAGAGGAAGGTACCGCCGGCAGCAACTCCGTTGCCTAGTGTTTGAATTGTGCCCCCAGGAACTCCGTTCTGCACGATCTCGGTTCCATCCGAGTAGTTCTCCAGCTCCACGCCGTGCCAGTGCATGCCGATCGGATAAGGGAGATCGTTGATTAGCCGAATAGCCACTCTATCGCCGACCTTGAGCCTCAAGGTGGGGCCGGGGATCTTTCCGTTGAAGACTTCGGCCTGCGCCGAGACACCGCCGCCGATGTCGCATAGGAGTTGTGTGGCGGTAAAGGTTGTCTCCAATTCCGCAAGCGGGCCTGGAGTAGGTTGCGTACTGGTGGCGTCCGTACCGGCGTATGGTCCGAGTCCTGTGCTCATGAGAGTATGCCTCCTTTTAGGTCGCACCGCTCGGGTGCATCGACAGAAATTTCCGAATACTTCGGCAGCCGCTCCCGCACTACGACTCACACAGTTGATCGTTTTGCGGTGCGTAGCAGAGGTCTTCCTTACAGTGGATAGTGTTACATGTATGCGATTCGTTTCACGGGAGAGCAGATTTTTTACCGAATGTCGCCCATTCGGAAGGGTTTTGTTCAGGCGAGCTGGAGGGCTTGGGGCCGGCCCCCCCAGGCCAGAAGATAACCTGCCGATTTCACCGTCAAGGCGTGGTGCGTCATCGCCCTTCAGTGCGGAGCGGTCGCCTATTTGGCGGCGCCGAAGTGCACTTCATTGGCCATAAGCTTCTCCCTTATTTTTGCGGCATGGATTACGACACGGTCGCCGACTTTGAGGTCTTTCATTTTCGCGACTGCCCCGTTTTTTTGTACTTTGTCTCGGGCATGGTGTAGACGATGACGGGGTCCTTGGCTTTTGTTTGTACGGTGATGGAACTATCCGCCATGGCGGTTACGATGAATTTCCCACAGTCGACAGATAGGCAATTCCAAGCCGTTTGGAACGTGAAAACCGAATATCCACGTCAATTGAGGAATTCCCGAACTTTCTAGCACGTCTTGACTCTGAACCGGAGTTTCTTCCATTTCCAAACAATTAAGAAGGTGCTATGTGGCATTCTCCACTGCGTCCTCTTGGGGGTGCCGTTCGGCCAGAGCTAACACGTTTCATTCGGACCAGCACCGGACTTTTTGGCGTTTTGGGGACATATCGAACCATCCTTGTAGTTTTGTCGTGCGCAAGCGCCAGATGTTTTCCAATTTGTAACGACACCGGGAATTTCGTCTGCTCGCCTATGCGCTGATGGGTCTTGGGGTACAGCGAGTCGCATCAACCGGAAAATTCGCGAAGCAAACAGTGTCGCATTTTTACCTACGGCGGGAATTTTCAGGACTTCAGAATCCTTGTAAGTCGCTGAAAATAAATGGTCGGGGAGAGAGGATTTGAACCTCCGACCCCCTGGTCCCGAACCAGATTCAAAACCATATTGAAACCTGTTGGAATTTGTTGTTTCCAACTGATTGATATTGAAGCCGTTGCGCGCCGCTCGTTGAACGCTGTTGTTCTTTGTTGAAGTCAGAGGCTTTCGCTGTCACAGTTTTACCTACAGTTGGCATCTTCTTCGTTCGTTTTCCTCTGAGACAACTGGAATTTTTTTCAACGAAATTCAGAGAAAGATTGTCCAAAAGGGCAGCATTTAAGGCTCTTGCAAGTTGTTGAATCGAATGCCGTACAACATTTTGGCGAACGACAGGTCGATCAGGGCTTGTCCAGCGTCCCAGAGCATTCGAGTAGTACCGCGCTCCAAAATAATCCAGCCCAGATTCGTCATCCCGTTCTTTGCCGGTACAACGGGATCGCGAAAGGCACGCGCTTGTTGCGCATTCGGCAGAGTACGTGATAGTGGTAGACTCGCGTCGTAGGCCCAAGACATCTATCTGGATTCCTGTTTAGGAATCTTCAGTTCTTCAAGGCTGATCGTGCCTGAAAACTCCGGCACGGCGATGAAAATATCTTGCCCAGAGTCCCAGATCGTCGGTTGCGGATACCACAGACGGGTGTCCTCCGTACCTGAGGAGGTCTTAAAGCTCATCGTCGTCAGGGAAATGCTCTTGATAGACGCTATCGTGTGGCACTCAAAAACAGCAGCTTTGCGCTCAAGCGTCTTACCAAAGTTCCGTTCGATAGTCCCAGTCTTTTCACAAACGGCAACACCGTATCTCTCGTCGGGGGAAAGCTGAACCGATACGAACCCACAGCCAGGTTGTTCCATGGTCCTGAGCTGATGGCCGTCCTCATCGAAATACTGAAGATATCCTGCGTTGGCCAGATTCGTTATGCCAATCAGTCCACCTGAGAAAACCGCCCAATCATGTACGTCGTTTTGGGCAGTAATTTTAGATTCAATTTGGCCTGATCTGATTCCAATCTTTAGCCAGTATTTGCCGCTGCCCATCCACAGCGAATTGCCCGTGAAGGAAAGCTTGTACGATTGTCCCCAGCCCGGCCTGGCGGAAATTTGTTCATCGAGGGTTGTTTTGGATACATCGCTGCTATCCAAGGCGACTAGATGGACAGCCTTCCCGGGGAGTTTGCTGCCCGCAGAAAGCAGAAGAGCGGTTTCCGTTACGCACTCCACACGGGGGATGAAATCCGCAGCGTCGAAGAGCTTGACAGTAGATTCACTTAGGATTCCTAACGTAGAGGTACTGATCGCCAAAACGACCGGATTCCCAGTCAGTTCGACATAGTAGAGCGAATGCCCATCGCGAGCCATCACAAAGCCGTCAGAGATTTTGGCTCGACCGGCAGACGGGACAGCAAAGGCTTGTTTAGCTATCTCACTTCCAGTTTTCCCATTTAATTCAACAATCTGCAGTGTGGACGATTCATCTTTCGATTGAGCGGTGCGATACGCTACGAATAGCTTTCCGTCAGAAGTAAAGAGCGATCGGGCAGGATATCGATGAAAATCACTATTGACTAGACGCAAGGAGAGCTGATGATCTCTCTCGGATCCATGGCCATAGAGAAGGCTGCTCGCAAGAAGTCCAACAAGAAGAATATTTCTGATCATGGCTGTGGCACCGGCGTTATGTCTTTCGGGAGAGGCACATGTATATGGCCCTCAGGATTCATCCAGCCCGCAACATGGTCGAAAAAGCCTGATGCGCTTCCGTACGGATAGCGGTTATCGAAATGCATCGAGTCGAAGTTCTGTCCGAGAATAAAGCTCAGGTGCATATCAGGTCCTTTCTTGTTGCCTCCTCTCCATTGCTCTCCCTCGTGGTCTCCTGCCCCATCCAAGCCCTCGTTGGGTCCGATCAACTGGGTATGAACAAGATTGCTGAGGTCTTTCGCTGAGCCGAAAATGGCACCGCCTGCTTCGCATGTTCCACCGCAATCAGAATTCGCCACAAAATGAGTTGCTGCCCATGGAGTCCCTGCTTCCCCATTCACCCTCGTCGGGTCGGTTCCAGCGATGAATTCCGCCTTGTTGCCGTCGATATGAATGCCTGATGTATCAAAGCTCACATCGTGGCCCGCAAGGTTCCCGCTCTTATCCGTTTGGAAATGAGTCACAGTGAAGTGCCCTTTTTTATCGGTGGTACCTACATGTTTCTCGTGACCGCTCCCACCGCAAGTGCTGCTGTTGGTCTTTGTTTGTGTGCATACCTCTTGTAGATCGTGTCCGGTTGGATCGGTGAAGCGGAGCGGATTATTCCTGACGTACGAATATCTATTTAGCGTTTGCGGATCGGTATAGTGACCACCAAACGTATCAGGACTCATGAACCGACCCATATTTGACCCGTAATATCTGGCTCCTAAGTAGTCCAGCCCAGATTCGTCATCCCGTTCTTTGCCGGTACTACG
>PLJN01000125.1 GCA_003140235.1 Acidobacteriaceae bacterium | reverse complement strand
CCGCAGAACCATGCCGACTACACGGCGGTCCCGCCGCTGCCGGGGCAGCAGGGGCTCGAACAGCTGGTGCGGAAGTACTCCGCTTATTTCCGGAAATTCCCTTACGTGTATTCCTCGGTCGTGAGCATCACGGTGCAGAGCCGGCAGTCGCATCTTGTTTCCACGGACGGCAGCCACGTGGTCACGCCGGCCATTATTATCCGGCTGGTGATTGAAGCTGACACTCGTTCGGACGATGGCATGGATTTGATTCGCGTGGAAACCTTTCAAGCAGAAAGCATTGATCGCTTACCGGCGGAGTCGGAAATTGCAGCCAAGGTCGAGAAGATGGCCAGCGATCTTCAAGCTTTGCGCAACGCGCCGCTGGCTGAACCGTTTAGTGGTCCGGCGTTGCTTTCAGGACGCGCGGCTGCTGTGTTTTTTCATGAGGTGCTCGGACATCGTTTAGAAGGACATCGCCAGCGCGGCGAGCAGGAAGGCCAGACGTTCACCAAGAAAGTTGGACAACTGGTGTTGCCGGCGTTTCTGAGTGTGGTCGATGATCCGACTTTGCGCATGTTCAATCATACCGACCTGGGCGGTTGGTACCAGTTTGACGACGAAGGAACCCCGGCCAGCCGTGTGGAACTGATTAAAAACGGCGTGCTCAAGAATTTTCTTTTGTCGCGCATGCCGATCAAAGACTTTCTCCAGTCGAACGGACATGGCCGCTCGCAAGCCGGGCTGATGGCTACCGGACGTCAAGGCAACCTTATTGTTACTTCATCGCACTCGGTGAAAGATTCCGACTTGCGGCAAAAGCTGATTGACGAAGTCAAGAAGCAGGGCAAACCGTACGGTCTTTACTTTGAAGACATTCAAGGCGGCTTTACTCTGACGCAGCGGGCGTTGCCACAAACTTTTCAGGTGCTGCCGGTGATGGTGTGGCGCGTGTATCCGGATGGCCGTCCGGATGAACTGGTCCGCGGCGTGGACATTGTTGGCACGCCGCTCACCGCGATCAGCAGCATTCTTCTCACAGGAGACAAGACGGACATCTTCAACGGAATCTGCGGCGCGGAATCCGGCAGCGTGCCGGTTTCGGCGATTGCTCCGGCAATGTTATTTTCCGATATCGAAGTGCAGAAGAGAGCGCATTCGCTGAATCGTCCGCCGATTCTTCCTCCGCCTGGTTTTGAAACGCCTCCTACCAGTTCCAACAAGACGGGAGGCGCGCAATGACATTAACAATGACTTGTAAACTGCAAAAAGCTTTTGTGTGTCTGTTGCTTCTGGCCATGGCTTCGATGGCTTGTGGAGTTGAGAAAAAGGACCGCGCGGACACCAACGCGGCGCCCAGCACAGCCACAGCATCGTCGAGCGCGAACGCCAGTGACGATATGTTACTCCAGGCAATGAAGACCGAACTGGAGCGCTCCAAGTCGCAACTCAAGCTGGAGCAGATGGGTTCGCCCTACTACATTGAGTTCCGTGTGACGGAAATGAACCAATGCGTGGCCGAAGCTGCGCTGGGGTCCCTCCGGCAAAACATTTGCACACACTTTCGGTTCGCGCGGGTTGTAGTCAAGGTGGGCGATTACAAACAGGACAGCTTTTCCGGGGAAGGTCAGGGCCAGGGGGTGTTCGACATAGTATCGATGGACGATGATGTTCTGGCGCTGCGCCATCAGCTTTGGCTGGCTACCGATCGGGCGTACAAGGGGGCCCTGGAAGCTTTGTCCGCCAAGAAAGCCCAGTTGAAGCAGTACACCGCGGAAAATCTGCTGGATGATTTTGCTCAGGCGCCGCCGGTGCAGTCCATTATGCCCACGGTCAAACTTGATGTTGACCTGCCGCGCTGGACACGGATGATCAAGCAGGCGTCCGCAGTTTACAAGAATGATCCTGCGGTGCAGAACTTCGACGCTTCACTCCAGTTCATGGCCGCCAACCGGTATTTGATCAACTCGGAAGGCACGGTGGTGCGGGACGGCAAGACGCTTTATCAGCTCAACACTTCCGGCAGCACGCAGGCTGCAGATGGCATGCGGTTGGACCGCGACCACGGCTCCGTTGCCGCCAACATTAAAGAGCTGCCGTCCGACGCTGAGTTTTTGGCGCAGGCCAACAAACTGCTCGCCAGCCTGAAGCAATTGCGCGACGCACCTCTGGCGGACGAGGAGTATCGAGGACCGGTGCTGTTTTCCGCCGATGCTTCGGCCAGCATTTTTGGTGAATTCGTAGGCGAGAACGTGCTCGGAAGAAAACCCGGGTTAGGACAATCGTCGCGCACTACGGGCGCATATTCCACTAACTACAAAACGCGCGTGCTGCCGGAGTTTCTCTCGGTTGTCGACGATCCAACCATTTCTACGCTGAAAGGCCAGCCGCTGCTGGGCGACTACTCCGTGGACGACGAGGGCGTGAAGGCCCAGCGCGTTTCACTGATCGAATCCGGAAAGCTGGTCAACTATCTGGTGGGCAGGGAACCGATACGAGACTTTCCTGTCTCCAATGGTCACGGACGCGCGCGAGTGCCGGCGAATGCCCCCGGACCGAGTCTCGGCAATTTGATTGTGAGTACATCCCAGCCCGTGTCGGTGAAGGAGCTCAAAGAAAGGTTGATCAAGCTGGCCCGCGACCGCGATCTGCCATACGGCTACTACGTGGAAACCATGGGGCCGCGCCATATCCCGCGGCTGCTGTACAAGGTCTGGGTAAAAGACGGACACGAAGAACTGGTGCGCGGCGGAGTCTTCGGCAGTCTCGATACGCGGGCCTTACGCGATAATTTGATCGCGGCTGGTGACGATATGAACATCGACAACCTGCCGACGGCCATTCCGCACAGCATTGTGACTCCATCCGTATTGTTTGACGAATTGGAAGTCAAGCGGTCCGAGGCCCGGCGCGACAAGCTGCCCGAGTATCCCGCGCCAGGTCCGGGCGGGAAGTAAAGAAGGCCGGAAAGTGCTTAGAGGATTGCCAGAGCGTGTTTCACCTAGCTAGAGCGTCGCGAATATTCAAGCGGTTGTGTGACGATACAAACCTGGAGCAGTTTGTGGTCTTTGAAACACGCTCTAGTTATTCAAACTAAAGTACCCAAAGTACTACTAGTCAATGCGCGTTTTGTAGCGTCGCGCGCTTAGGAGTCTGCTAAGTTTATCCGTTACCTGCCATGAGACGGTTGCATTTTCTTAGTTTTGCGTTGTTCCCGCTGGCGCTGGTTCTCTCAGCGTCGGGGGCCTTCTCGCAGCAGACGCTGCCGCTCCCCGACCATCCGCGTTTTGCTTTCCAGAAACTATCCGAGCAGCTCAGCCTCGCCACGGCAACCGTTACGTGCATGGCCCAGGACCAGCAAGGGTTCTTATGGATTGGCACGGAGAACGGACTATTTCGCTATGACGGTGCGACCGTCACGCAGTTCTCCGCCGCGCAGGGTTTGGGCAGCGTTCGCATTGACCAGATGTTTATCTCGCCGCGTGGCGACCTTTGGGTGGCGACGGATTTCGGCGTCTGGCGCTACGTCCACGGACACTTTGAGGAACTGCCTCTGCCTGCAGGCCACAAGTTGCGCGGTGCTTTGCAGTTGGTCGCGGTCGATAGCAGCGACGAGGCTTATGTCATCGTCGAGGACGGCGGTCTGCTGCGAATCAATGCCGATTGGCCAGCCGACGACTGGAAGAAGCTGGACACCGAACCGGTAAGCCAGGTGGTCCGCGCCGCGGATGATTCCATATTGGTCGCGTGGAAGAACAAGGTAGGACGCATCACGCAACATGGCCGCGTGATCGAAGCCCTTCCTGGCGATTTGCCCGATTCTCCAATCTACGCCCTGCTGATGGACGGCGCTGGAGACGTGTGGGCACGCACAGCCAGACATTTCAGCCGATGGGACCGCGGCAACAAACGATGGCTGCCCGATGACGCAGGCATTCCGGGCGCGAGCGATTTCGGATATCCGACCATCGATCACAAAGGCGAGATTCTCTTACCAACCACTCAGGGACTCTACCGTCGGAACCATGGGCATTGGGAGATTTTCGGTGAAAAGCAGGGCATGGCGACGAACGCTGTTTTTGCCGCAATCGAGGACCGCGATGGAGCCATATGGGTGGGCTTCGGCGGCAATGGCGTGGAACGCTGGCCTGGGCCGGGCGAATGGCTGGGCTGGTCTAAACCGGAAGGCGTTCCCGATTCGGTGGTTTGGGCTGCCGCCAGGGACAGTCAGCGCCGGTTGTGGGTGGGCACCAACGACGGGTTGGGAATGTGGGACCCTGTCCAACATAAATGGAGGACCTGGAAACAGAAAGACGGTTTGCCCGGTGGGACTGTCCGCAGCATTGTGATCACTTCTGATGACACGCTATGGGCACTTAGCGTCCCTGGCGGCATCGCGCGGGTGGACCTGAGAACGCTGAGTTTGCATTCCATCAAGACGCCCGAGCATCCAGAGTCGCGAAATCCTGCATACACAGGAATCGTTGCTGCCCCGCATGGAGGTGTGTGGGCCCACGGCATTGACTTTATTGATCAATACGAATCAGGTCAGACCACGCGCAGAAAGGTGGACCTCCCCAAGGCGGCGCAACTGGCTGTATTTGCGCTGAGCTTCGCTAAGGATGGCACACTGTGGGGCGCCGGGCACAACGGCGTGGTCCGCTTTGACGGAAAACAGTGGCGGCTCATTACCGCACACGATGGTTTGCTGGCGGATTTTGGCAGTGACATTTGGGCAGTCAGCGGAAAAGAAGCCTGGGTAACGTACTTTGAACCCAAAGGCGCCACTCGCATCCGCGTGGGAAAAGACGGCGGCCTGGAATTCAAGCACTACAACATGAGCAACGGACTTCCGTCGGACTCGCTCTACCTGGTGGCCGGTGATCACGACGACAACGTGTGGCTGGGTGGCGATCACGGTTTGTCGGTTGTTCACCCCGACGGGAGAATCACCATTCAGGACCGCAGCTCGGGGCTTCTATGGAAT
Organism: Acidobacteriaceae bacterium; assembly: GCA_003140235.1. Lineage (GTDB taxonomy): Bacteria > Acidobacteriota > Terriglobia > Terriglobales > Acidobacteriaceae > Angelobacter. The sequence continues at coordinate 31,424 of PLJN01000125.1, read as the reverse complement.
GACGTTAGCGCTGACGCGTTCTTTGAGGACGCCGACGGCGGCATTTTCATTGGCACCAGCAGGGGACTGGCATATCGGCGACCCAATGCGCATGGCGCCATCAGCACGTCATCGCCGGCGGTGATTACGTCCGTGGCGTTTGCGGGAAAAGAAATGATGGACGCCGATAATCCAAAAATTCCATACCTGGGCGCGACTTTTGAAGTCCATTTTTCCGCGCCGGCCCTGGATGGTCCGACTGGTGTGAGTTGCAAGTACCAGCTCCATGGCCTGGAGAATGACCAGGTTGAAACAACTTTGCGCCAGGTGCGCTATACCGCGTTGCCTTCCGGAAATTTTACCTTCGAAGTGAGTTGCGGCTCCGCGAGTCATGGCTGGAGCGCGCCGGTGACCTACAGATTCTCCGTGCTCCCGCCGTGGTGGCAGCGGCTTTGGGCGCGGACCATTTTTGTTGTGCTCTTTATATGGATCATTGTCCGGATCATTACCATTCGCACGCGGGCACTGGAAAGGCAGCGCGAGCGTCTGGAGCAGGCGATCGCGCTACGTAGCGCGGAACTCTCGGCGGCGAACAAGCGTCTGGAAGAGGCTTCGCTCACGGACCCGCTGACCGGCGTGCACAACCGGAGATTCTTCGAAGCCACGCTTCGGCGCGACGTGCAACAAACTGTTCGCGCGTACCAGAGTTCCGACGTCGCTCCGAAAGACCGCGATCTGGCGTTTTTCCTGGTGGACTTGGACCACTTCAAGAGCATCAACGATACTTACGGTCATGCGGTGGGCGACAAGGTGCTCATCGAGGTAGCGCAACGCCTGAACAGCGTGACCCGTGAAACGGACGTACTGGTGCGCTGGGGAGGAGAAGAATTTCTTCTAGTGTCGCAAGGCGCCAGTACAGAGGGAGCGCTGCATGTTGCGCGGCGCATTCTGGAAATCTTGGGTGGAACGCCCTTCGCAACTCCCGAGGGCCACACTCTGTCCATGACGTGCTCGATTGGCTGGGCCACGTTTCCCTGGATTAGCAAGGTCCCTGTGGCTGTTCCTCTGGAGGAGATACTGAAGCTCGCTGACCGTGCGCTGTACCTGGCAAAACACAGCGGACGTAATCGCGCTGTCGGGTTCTACCCCGACGAAAAGTTGGAAGAGTCACCGATCGGCGAGCAGAAGGCCCACCCCAAAGTAGTCCGCTTGAATGGGCCGGAAACCGGGCGAGTGAAATGACGGTGATCGTGAGCGGCAGAAAGAAAACACCCCAACCGACCAGCGTCATTGTGTGGAACGGGTGCAAGCCCCGCTGTTTTGCTGCGGCCAATCACCGGCTTTGGCCCTTTTCTAATGAACATTCAGCGCCTGTGATGTATCCTTATTGGATAAATGCCCTTTTTGAATATTTTTACACCATGTTGCGCACCAAATCCGGCGATCCGGTCTGCCTGCATTCTGCCGAATGCGAGAGAAAATGACATGATGAAGATGAATTCTCTGAAGTCCCGCACATGGGAAGGCGAAACTAATGCGCCATCGGAGTCCGCCTGATGCCGCTGGTTGAGACTGAAGAGAACGGTCAGATGGACCGCTCCAGCAGCCGCAACGCGGTTGCGGCCGGAAGCTCCTACATGCTGGAAGCGGCCCACCTTCTGTGGGCCCGCCGCGGCGCGATTGGGTTATGGCTGGTCGCCGGTCTGGTTATTTCAGGACTGGTGGCTTGGCGTGTTGGCAAATACGAGGCTACAGCACAGCTCATGCCGCCGGACATTGGCAGTTCCACGGGGACGATGGCGCTGGGTCCTATATTGGCAAGAATGTCCGGGGCCAGCTCTGGCGCTGCTGATTTGCTGGGCGGCGACATCCTTGGAAGCAGCAAAGGCAACGGTGCTTTGTTTACGAAGGTACTCGGGAGCCGGACGATCCAGGACAGGCTGATCACCCGTTTTGATCTTCTCAAGCACTATCACTTCCAGTATGCGGAGGACGCGCGAAAAAAACTAGGCGAACGAACCATGATCACAGAGGACAAGAAGAGCGGCGTGCTGGAAATTGCCGTGCGCGACAGAGATCGGGACCTGGCGACTAATTTGGTGAGCGCCTACGTCGAGGAACTGAACCAGGTGATGACCCAGGTAGCAACCTCGTCGGCACGCCGGGAACGGATTTTTCTGGAACAGCGGCTGGCCGATGAGAACAAGGTCCTCCTGGATGCGGAACAGCAATTCAGTAAGTTCGCCAGCACCAACATGGCTCTGGACATCCCCCAGCAAACCAAAGTATCGGTTGAGTCCGCGGCAAAATTGCAGGGAGCGTTGATCGAGGCCAAGGGGCAACTCGAGTCGTTGGAAATGGTTTACTCTGCGGACAATATTCGAGTCAAGAGCCTTCGCGCCCATGTTGGCGAACTGCAGCGCGAAATGGCGAAGATGAATTCGGGAGGCGCCATGATCGGAGGCGCGCAAGATCCGAGCAGTCCTTATCCCTCGGTCAAGAACCTGCCCTTGTTGGGTGTGCAGTGGGCCAACCTGTACCGCAACACGAAAATCCACGAGGCAGTGTTTGAACTCCTCACGCAGCGGTACGAATCGTCACGAATTCAAGAGGCGAAGGAGATTCCAACGGTCAAGGTACTCGATCCGCCTTCCGCTTCTCAGAAAAAGGAGCCCGGGTTCGGGTTTGTATTGCTTGTGGGCGGACTCGTCAGTTTGATTTTGGCCTGCGCAGGAATTTTGCTGAGAGACGGCTGGGTACGCTGGGACGAAGAAAATCCGTGGCGAGTGTTCCTGGCGACGATCTATGGGACCACGCGCAGTGGCATCCGGTCCGTATTCCGGTTGGGACGGCCCCGGCAGACGTAATCAGCATCTAACGAAACCATGAAAGGGCGCCACCGCAGGAGGCTTTGTTGTCCGCGACCCCGAAGATAATTACGGAACACGAGAAGTTTCCCGAGGTGTCTCATTTCGGGACCGCGCATCACCAGCGGTTGCCACATGAGAATGGCTCCGGGGTGGGGGTCGCTTTCGCGCTCGTCGACGCTGTCACTGTTCTCGGTTCCGGTTTTCTCGCCTACCTGCTGCGCGCACTTTTCCTGGGCGTGTCTGTTTCGGACAGTCAAATGCCGCGACTGCGGCTGCTGGGCTTTCTGGTGTGCTATGCAATCCTGACGGTCACCTGCAACGCCGCCCAAAATATTTATTCCGAGAGGGTCTTGCACTCCGCACAGATTTCGCGAGTGAGGATACTGAAGAGCTTTCTTCTTTCTTCGATGCTGACGATCATCGTCATTTTCCTCGCGCATGAAAGCTCAGTGCCACGGCTGGCGTTTGGTGGCACGCTGCTGTTCAGTTTGACCGGCCTGCTGGCGTCGCGTTACCTGATGCAGCAGCATAATCTCAAGAGAATCGAACGCGGAATCGGTACGCGACATGTGCTTATTGTGGGCGCAGGCGCCGTGGGACAGGCGTTCCAGCGATATCTGGAAAGCCAACCCTATTTAGCCAGGACCTTCTGTGGTTACGTGGACCACGCACCCTGCCAGGAGTGGCTCGGAGTACCCGAAGACCTACAGCGCATCATCCGAGACAACTTTATCGACGAGGTTTACTTCAGTCCCGGCAGCAGCCGCGAACTCGTGATGAAGATCGCAACAGAGGCCCGCGAGGAACGCGTCGGTGTCAGTGTGATTCCCGATCTTTACGGCGGCCTGGCCATCGGCGCGACCATGAGTTACATCGGCGCTGTCCCGATCCTGGAACTCAACCGCCAGCCGATTCCCGCTTTTGGTCTCTTTCTCAAGCGGGTCATGGATTGGGCCATGACCGTGGCCATTTTGATCGTAGCGGCCCCCATCATGATCCTGACTGCGCTGGCGATCAAGATCGATTCCAAAGGACCCATCCTGTACCGGGGATGGCGGGTAGGACGCAAAGGGCGCAAGTTCTTGTGCTACAAGTTCCGCACGATGGAAGACAATGCCGACGCTCGCAAAGACAGCCTCAGGCAAATGAATGAACGCAGTGGCGCAACATTCAAGATCGTCAATGATCCCCGGATCACCCGCGTTGGGCGGTTCCTGCGGAAGTTCAGCATCGACGAATTGCCCCAGGTGCTGAATGTAATAAAAGGAGACATGAGCATGGTGGGGCCGCGACCGCATCCGCTGGATGATTTCGAACGATACAATCTGCAGCACCTGCGGCGCCTGGACGTTACGCCGGGACTGACCGGTCTCTGGCAGGTGACCGCGCGTAGTGATCCTTCGTTTGAAACAAACGTCCTGCTGGACCTTGAGTATATCGAGAATTGGAGCATCTTCCTGGACGTAAAAATCCTGTTGAAGACCGTATCCGAAGTGCTGCGCGGTTCGGGTTATTGACAAGCCGGTAAGACTCCATCTTTAGGTTCTCTCGGTGAAACGTTGTTCCTCAGCTTCTCCAGCACAGCCACCCTGCCGGCGCCAATGCCTGGGGAGGGAGAAGAGCACGAGAGCAATCATGTTTTGGTTGATTTGGCCGCCCAGGACTATCGAATTCTTGAACTCGGTTGCGCCGACGGATTCATCAGCATGCATTTGGTAGAGCGTGGATGTGCTGTGATCGAACATCGAGGTCGATGCCGAGGCTGCCGAGCAGGCAAGACAATGGTGTGAGAGCGTGATTGCTTATAATCTCAATCGGCCCGGATGGTCGAGCATGTTGGGCGGGGAGTTTGATACGGTCGTCTGTGGCGATGTTCTGGAGCACCTGGTTGATCCCTGGAGCACTTTGCGGGAAATCTCGAAAGTGCTCGCTCCGGGAGGACGCGTGATCATTTCTCTGCCAAACATAGCCAATTTAAGAATCAGACTTAATCTGTTGCTGGGCAGATTTCACTACCAGTCTGCAGGGATCCTTGATATTACCCACTTGCGCTTTTTCACGCTGAAAACAGCCCGCGAGCTTATCGACGAATCTGGCTATCGCATTGTTTCTTTCTATTCGGTGGCCGGAGGAAGGCTCACGCGTCCTATTCGCGCGCTGTTCCCAAGACTGTTCGCTGTTCAAATGCTGTTTGCGGCGGTGATATGAAATGCTGCCGCTAAACTTTTAGAATTGAAATCGTAATATGCTCCTCAACTAAAGCTGTGAGTACGGACGAACCCCTGGCAGTGCCATGAAAATTGCATTTTTGACACACCATGATCCGCATGATCGAACCTCATGGTCGGGAGCACTCTTCTATATGCTGCGGGCCCTCGATCGGCATTGTGGCGATGTAGTTCCCTTGGGCCCGACTGGCCGCGGATACTATCTGGCTGGCAAACTGTGCCGTCTGGGCCTGCGAGTTTTTGCCAGCCAGAATGTTGACTACAAGCGAACGGTGGCGCTGTCCAGGGCCTTTGCAGGAATCTTTGAACGGAAGCTCGCACGCGATCATTTCGACATAATCTTCGCTCCCGTGGCTTCTACAGAAATTGCTTTTCTGAATACGGAGCTGCCGATTGTCCGCTTTGAGGATGTAACGGCCAAACTATTTCAGAATTACGCCGCTAGCTTAGAGGGACTCTCCGCCTGGTCGCTGGCTCAATGTGAAGTGATTGAAACCCGTGCTCTCGAGCGAGCCGACCGGTTGGTCTATCCATCACAATGGACCGCGCAATCGGCAATCGTGGATTATGGTGTGTCGGAAACCAAGATAGAGGTCTTTCCCATGGGCGCCAATCTCGATGAGATACCTGACAGGGATAAAGTAATGGCCATCCGGAACAATGGCCCGGGGAAAAATTGCCGCCTGTTATTCGTTGGTGTCGACTGGGACCGGAAGGGAGGCGACATCGCTCTGGCCACGATGCAAGAGCTGCGCAGGCGCGGTGTGAATGCCAGCCTGACCATCGTGGGTTGCCGGCCTCCTGCTCACTTGGCCGACCCCAATTGCCATGTGATTCCTTTTCTGGACAAGAGAAAGCCCGAGGACCGAGACCAAATTGGGGCGCTCTTTCTCAATTCTGATTTCATGGTATTCCCCACGCGGCGGGATGCTTCGCCTCTGGTCTGCTGCGAAGCCAGCGCTTTCGGTTTACCGCAAATCGTCTCGGACGTGGGCGGTTTGCCGGTTCGCGACGGCGTGAATGGTATTCGATTGCCGGCGGCTGCCTCGGCCCCGGAGTATGCAGACGCAATGCAGCGGCTGTTTGAGGACCACGATCAGTATGTCTCACTCGCGCGCTCAAGTCGCGATGAGTTCGAATCCAGCCTGAATTGGGACGCTTGGGGGCGCGCGATGGACCGGGTATTCCGCGATGTGCTGGAGAAGCGATCTGGATTTCATCAGAGCGAGTCGGTCCGATGAACATCGCTCTCATCATGCACGAGCTGTTGCTCGAAGGAGGAGGAGAACGACAGTGTCTTTCTTTGGCCCGGGCTCTGATCCAGCAAGGTTACGAGGTCACCGTTTATACCTCTGCCTATGACCGCAATTGTTTCCAGGAAATTTCCCGGGACCTCAACATCACAGTCGTTGGCCGCGGTCGCCTGCAATGGATACGCAAGTCACAATTCATTCGCGGCTACTTTGACATGCGTCATTTAGCGCGGGCCGTCGTCGCAAAGCATGAGATATGGCACCCGCATCACTGGCCGGCACAGTGGGCGGCTGTGTGGCTCAAGCGCAGACTGGGCGGGAAAGTAATATGGATGTGTAATGATGTTCCCAACTTTCAACCAATGTCCCAGGAACGTAAGACGATTGGATTCCTGAAGGCGACGGTTCATCGGTTGTTTTACGCTTATGACCGGGCCCAGAACCGCAAGGTGGACCTCACGTTGTTCCTTTCCAACTGGGCGGAAAGTCAATTCAGGAAAATCTATTCCGGAAACACACAGGTGGTGCGAAGCGGCGCAGACCCCAGCCGATTTGCGCCCGGCGGCGACCGGCTGAAGCTTCGGAAACGCTTCGGCTATGGCCCCGGGGATTTTGTGCTGCTTTGGCTGGGGATACTTATGCCGCATCGGCGCTTGCAGGACGCCATTGCGGCGGTGGGTCTGTTGCCAAACCAAGACGCTAACGTCAGGCTCTTGTTGGCCGGTTCTGGTCTCAGTTATCCGGAGTATTTTGATTCTCTGAAAAAGCTGGTGAACGAGTTGGGCGTGCCAGACCGGATTACGTTTGCGGGCAAAGTCGCGGACGAGGAGATCCGCGATTTTTATTGCGCTTGCGACGCATTTTTATTTCCCAACGAGATGCAGACCTGGGGGCTCGCCGTGCTGGAGGCCATGGCCTGCGGTTGTCCGGTATTGGTGTCACAAGGCGCAGCAGTGCACGAAGTGCTGACCGACAATGAAAATGCCATCCTGTTTCCAGCGCGGGCGCCAAAGGCCCTGGCAGAGAAGATCGATCTCCTGGCAACCCAGCCGCAGCTACGACAAAAAATAGCCCAAGCCGGTATGACTCTCGTGCGGACAACGTATAACTGGGAACAGTTCGCCAACCAGATCATTCGGATCTTCGCGCAAGCCCTCTCTACCGGCGCGATCCAAAGATCTGAATCACAACTTGGTCGAAACTAAAATAAGCTCTTCTCCGGCATCGTGGTCCAGATAAGCCCCTGCCCATTCGGCAAGGCTCATGAGCCCAGTCCGCAGCCGGGTCGCACGACCCGGACGCACCACTCCGGGTGCCCGTTGTTTTAAAAGTTGACTTGCCAGCAGAATATCGCTGGTCCCCCGGGTGATCGCCCGGCAATCACAGCTGGGAAAACCTGCCAGGCTCGACAAAGCGGACAGGGAAGGACGCGCGAATATCTGAAGGTGGCGTGGCGGCTCCAGGCCTCTCCAATCACTCTCGTAGATGCGATGCCCCCAGCTTCGTATATTGGGAGTGATCGCCACCAATCGCCCGCCCGGTTTGAGGATGCGATGGCATTCTTTCAGCAAGGTAAGCGGGTCGTGGACGTGCTCAATCACATGGTTCATCACGACCGCATCAAAAACTCCGTCCGCAAATTGCTGGGACTGCAGCGTGCCTTGATGCACGTTCAAGCCTTGCGCGCTGGCCACCTGCACCGCCGCAGGATCGTTGTCTACGCCTTCGGCTTGCCATCCGAGAGCTGCCATGCGGGCCAGCATTTGACCATTGCCGCATCCCACGTCGAGAAGCCGCCCTTGCGGGTTCGCGGGAAGATACAGGACCTGCGCGTCCACAAAGGCCCTGCGGCTGGAAGCGAGATACATCAGGAGGCCCAATGCTTTTCCCCAGTTCGAACGTGGAGGTTCACGATAGCCGTATCTGTGGGCCAGATAGCCTTGCTTTGCCAGGTTGTAAACCCGGCGCGGCCATGAATCGCGCGGTGCGGAGAAATCCTCGTGCGTGTGGTATCCCGCGTATGCCTTGCCAATATCTTGTTCCAGCGGCATGGGGTCGAGCCAGGCCAGCCCGCAGTCAGACTTTGAACATTGCTTCAGAATCCATGTGCCTGGCGCACCAAAGAGCCGGTCGCGCAATCCGCTATGCAGAAGTTCGCCGGGATTTCCGCAGATGTAGCACGCCGGAAATGCGTGTGACCGTATTTCAGGAATGCTGAGTTGGCTCGGTGCTGTGTCGTTTGTCGTTGTCATACAGGTCAGAGGGGCCGTAAACAAATTCGGGTCAAGAACTCGCGACCGAGCGATAGACCTCCAGAGTCTTATTTGCCGTGCGTTCCCAGCTGAACTGGCGCGCTCGTTGCAGGCCTTTGGAGCGAAGTTCATCGGCAGTCGTGGAACTCGCAAGAACATTGGCGATCGCGTCTGCCAGCGCCCGCTCGTCAAGCGGCGGAACCAGCAGGGCTGCATCTCCAGCAACTTCTGGAAGACTCGATGTGTTGCTGGCGATGACGGGCGTGCCTGACGACATGGCTTCGAGCACTGGGAACCCAAATCCTTCATACAACGAAGGCATGATAAGAGCGCTGGCGTGGGTGTACAAGCCGGGGATATGGTCATCCGGCACGTGGCCGGCCAACACAACGCTCGACGCCAGGCCCAATTGCTGAATGGTCTCGTAGACGGCGGATGCTCCCGTCATTCCAGGAGGCGCAGGACCGGCCAGGACAAGCTGGCGAGATCCCCATTTTCCCTGGGAACGCAGGTTGGCAATCGCCCGCAACAAGGCCGGTATGTTCTTGCGTTCTGCCAGCGCGCCGACATGGAGCAGATATCCGTCGCGTATACCCAGCCCTGACGCCCAATGGGAATCCAGTACCGCTCCGGGGTGGAAGCGCTGTTGATCGATTCCGTAGGGAACCACGCGCACTTTGTCTGGCGGCAGGCGATACGCCTGAATGATGTCTTGTCGGGAATGTTCAGAACCACAAATGATCGCAGCCGCCGACTTGACTGCGAGTGGCATAAAGGTCTTCATGTACGTCATCCACCCCAGGGAGAAGTGGGAAGGATAACGAAGATATGAAATGTCATGAATGGTCACAACTTTGGGACACGGGCTCTTCACCGGCGCAATGAATGCGGGAGAATGGAGCAAATCGAACGACCGGCCACGCAGAAGGGAAGGCAGACGCCATTGAATCCAGGCTAGAGATCCAGCAAAACTGACAGCCCGCCGCACCCGTGACTGCGGGCGAGAGACTTCCGGCGTATCGCCGAATACTTCGAGGTGGATGTCGTTTGATTTGGAGAGTTGTTCCAGCAAACGGGCAGCATAAACTCCCGAGCCGGTCTGATTGCGCTGCGTCAAGGAGTTGTCCCAGGCGATGCGGAGCGGTTTCGTTCTTGGCGTGGTCACGTTATTATGCACGCGATGAGTTCTTCAAGAGAGGGACGAGGGTCATCAAAAAGGTAGTGACGACTGGCAAACCGCGCGATGTTATTCTCGACTTCGACGACTTCGATCATGGTGCTTGCGCAAAGATTACAAGACTGAGTTGTCTCAGGGTTCATAGATCGGGGCCGATATTGCGCGCAAACCGGGACAGTCCCTATAATACAAATTCGTTCAATTAATGCAACTTTGTTCCAGACGCTACTCCTGCGTCCCTCGGGTTCTTTTCGGAAAATATTATGGCAAGCCCAAAGCGCCGGAGCTTGCAACCAAGGAGAACCATTCCATCTGAACCCAAAACTGGGGCCGTCGCCGCGGAAGCTTCGCGGAGTGCTGCTCCCCCAGGTTTTCGCCGAGGGCGGACGGTCGGCGTTGTCGGCGTTCTCACTCTGATTGTCGCAGTTTTCGGATACGTCCGGGAGGCGGTGCTGGCCGCACGGTTCGGTGTTTCCAGCACGATGGACGCCTACTTTGCAGCTGTTTCCATTCCCACTATCCTTTATTTAGTGTTGATTGCAGGGACTCTGTCTCCCATCTTTATTCCAATCTTGTTGCGAGAGCGCGCAGACGAGGACCACGGTAAGGCGTCAGAAACATTCAGCATCGTTACGAATTTCGTAGTTGTACTGTTCGTGGCCATCATATCCCTGGGGGTGATCGCGGCCCCTAAGTGGCTGCCACTGCTTTTTCCGGGATTCAGCCCGGCTACAACGGAGTTGGCGCTACGCCTTACCCGCATTATTTTCCCGGCCGTCCTTTTTCTGGCGTTGACCGGCATTCTCACTGCAGTGCTGAATGGTTTCCATAGGTTTGCGCTGGCTGCGTTTGCGCCTGCTCTATCGAGTGTGATCGTGATCGCGGCAGCACTGTTCGCGCGCGGAGAGCATGCGATGTATGTGGTCGGAATCGCCACTGCCGCGGGGTTTGTGGCGCAATTCCTGCTCCTGGTGCCCGCGACCGCCGCGCTGGGAATTCGCTACCGGCCGGTCCTGAATTTGCGCCATCTGGCCATCCGCAAACTGATACGGCTGGGAGTGCCTTTGCTGCTTTATCTCGCAGTGGCCAATGCTGCGGTATTTCTCGAACGCAATCTGGCATCAAGGATTTCGGCAGGCGCGGTGTCCATTCTAGGTTATGCGATGCGGTTGTTTACGCTGCCCGCCGGTTTTTTTGCCGCGCCTTTGGCCATTGTGGCCTATCCGCAATTTGCCCATGAGGCGGTCCGTCCGGGGTATGGAGAGCTGCGTGAGAAACTCTCGCCGGTATTCCGCCTGGTCGTGTTTTTGTTTCTGCCCATCACCCTATTTACCATTCTCAACGCGTTACCCATCATTCGCCTCTTATACGAGCATGGGCGGTTTAACCCGGTGGATTCAGCCATGACCTCCCAGGTTTTGGCGTTGTATGCGATGGGGATTTTTCCCAACGCCATCGCCATCGTCTTGCTCCGTTGTTATTACGCCATTCAGGACACGGTGACTCCGTTGTGGTCGGAACTCGTGAATTTGGTTTTCTATTTTGTCGCTGCGCCGCTGATGGCCAATCGCTTTGGCATCCAGGGGTTGGCGATCATCCGAGGCATCAGCTTTTTCCCCGGGACCATCATCCTCTTAATCGTGCTATGGAAGAAGCGCGGTTTGTTCAAGTTTGGCGGTGACTTTCCGGGATTTTTCTCGCGATCCGTGATTGCCACGCTGGCGATGGGCCTTGTGAGTTGGATGTGTATGCATCTGCTTCAGCCGTGGTTTGACAGCAGTGCTACGCTGTTACGCTTGGGAATCATTTTCCTGGCGATTTTCATCAGCGGAGCAGCGCTGTTGATGGCGGCCCATTTGCTTCGCCTGCGTGAAGGGGGCATGATTCTGAAAGCTGCGTTGGACCTGGTGTCAGGCCGACCCAATCGCGGTCCCCTGATTTCTCCGCCTGAGATGTGACCTACCTATCAAGCCGCAGTCCGAGTGGAAGGCAGGGAAGCCTTGTTACAAAGCATCCGACGGAGGGCGGAGGACCAACCAGTTTATAATCTTGAAGCATTCAATGTGCCTCGAACTTTGATGAAAAGCAGCTCCTCAGCGGCATCCATACCGGATCCGACGCCTGTTCTATTTCTGATCGCGACGATCCTGGCGCTGGTTTGGGTCATTGGCGATTCAAGCCTGCCGGGCCTGCTGGTCGCGTCCGCGGCCCTTGCGCTGGCCGCCATTTGGCTGTTTGTCGACTATCCCTGGGCGGCGGTTGTAGCTCTGATCATTGCGGCTGCCATGCCGCGCTTTGCGGTCAGCATTGGAGGCGTGAACGCGCGGCCTGAACACCTCGTTGCCATCTTGCTGCTGGTGGCGCTGCCTTTGTGGCTGAAACGTTCGCAAACAGCCGTGCGATGGATAATCGCTGATTACGTGCTCGTCGCTTACGTCGCGATGAACTTTTTCAGCTCCGCTTTTAGCTCGATTCAACCTTCCCAGACGGTGAAATGGGCGTTCCAGCAGATGCTTGCCATCCTGCCGTATTTCTTTTTGCGCATATTGCTGGTCGATCCCTCCGCGTTGCGCCGGGCGGTACGCGTGGTGTTGGCCGTTGGAGTGATCGAGGCCATCTATGGGATCGTGGCGTTCTATTCCAGCCAGGCCTTCAAGACTTCATTCGGGGTCACGCCCGATCAGTACGGTACCATCCCCGGAACATACGCAACTCAGTACGAGGCAAATATTCTCGCGGCCTATTTGGGTGCCTGTTCGGTCATGTTGCTGACGATGTATTTAACCAACCGGAGTGTCAAGTATCTATTTGCGTTCGGCATTACGCTTCTCGGAATGGCGATCAGCCTTTCGCGAGCGGCCCTGATGGGAACCGCGTTTGCTCTGTTACTGGTGTTGATTCGCGGCATGAGACTTGGCTCGCTGAACAGGCAGGTCATGGCCAAAATCACGGCTGCTGTGCTTTGCGTAGCGTTGATCGCGGCGCCCACACTTCTCGGTTTCTACACTGAAAGGTTCAGTTCCCTGGAGGCTGCGGACATCACGGCCGATGACAACCTGAGGGGGCGAGTCGTGACGACCGTGGTCTCATACGAGGACATCGTTGTGCATCCCCTGGTGGGAAATGGCACGGCCAGCTTTCAATTGCTGTTTGATTTCTCAACACTCAACGCTGATATTGAAAGTGGCTGGATCGGCAACACTCCATGGCGTGTATTGCACGATACCGGGCTGATCGGCCTGGCGATCTTTTCATTCTTTCTGGGGGCGCTACTCATCGGGGCACGAAGAACGCTGAAGCAGAAGCCGTATCCGGAATTGTCGGCCTTGCTTCTTGGCACCGTAGTCTATTGCTTTTCGTTTCAGGCCACGGAAGGGACTTTGCTGGCTTTCTCCTGGGTGCACATCGGACTCATTGGTTGTGCTCTCGCAACCTGGCAGCAGTCGCAAGATCCTTCGAGTGAGCCGCTGGCCGCCATGCCCGCGAGCTGAACAAAAAAGGATGTGTCTTTGCCGGAACCGCGAGTCAGCATCATCATCCTGAACTGGAACAGCTATGAGGTCACTTTGGACTGCCTGCTTTCTCTCAGGAAGATGGACTATCGCAATTTCGAAGTTGTTCTGGTGGACAACGGCTCGGTGGATTCGTCGGCCGACAAACTTGTGGAAAGCGTTCCTGAAATCAGGGTGATCAAGAACGGCACAAACCTGGGATTTGCCGGAGGCTCGAATATCGGCATGCGCGATGCCCTGGGACGCGGCGCCGACTATGTGCTGTTGCTTAATAATGACACGGTGGTGGCGCGCGATTTTCTCAGTCAGCTGGTGCGAGTGGGGGAGAGCGACGATAAAATAGGCGTCCTGAACCCGAAAATGTATTTCTTTGATCGGCCCGACCGGCTGAACTACGCGGGAGGCGTGCACAAGCGTTTCCGGCTTTTTCCCAAGATCGTTGGCCTGCGCGAGCGCGATCACGGCCAGTATGACCAGATGCGCGAAGTATCATTTCTTTCGGGATGCGCAATGCTCATCAAGGCCAGGGTGGTGCGACAGATCGGACTGTTCGAAGAAGTCTATTTTCATTTCTATGAAGACATTGAATGGTCCCTGAGGGCGTTGAAGGCCGGGTTCAAAGGGGTCTATGTGCCGAAATCGGTAATCTGGCACAAGGAGCACTACGTCACAGACAAGAACCAGAGGAATGGGTTCATCGAGTTTTACCTCGCGCGCAATAACATTATCTTTGCGCGCAAACACGTGCCGCTCCGCGATTGGCCTTGCAAAATGCCTTTTTTCTGTGCGTGGATGATTTACCGTACGCTGGTGTTCGCGGCGCGCTTCGATTGGCAGAAAGTTAGTTCGCTATATAAAGGATTCTGGGCGGGCTGTGTCATCAGACTGCCCAGGGAAGACACAAGTTTGTGATGAGTCCAGTCTGCCGCCACCAGCACGCGAGGACCACTGGCATTCAATGAAGATACTGATGCTCCACAACCGCTATCTGGTTCCCGGGGGTGAAGAGCAATCCACCGCGGCCGACGTTGCGTTGCTAAAGGACCACGGACATCAGATAGAGTTGCTGGAACAAGACAACCGCGACATTGAACATCTGGGCAAAGCCCGAACTGCGCTGCGCACGTTGTGGTCGTCCGATTCATTTTATCGAATCCAGGACAAACTAAGTGCCGGGGCCTTTGACATCCTGCACGTCCAGAACTTTTTCCCGTTGTGGTCTCCTTCTGTGTATTACGCCGCTGCCCAATGCGGCGTCCCGGTCGTGCAGACTTTGCATAACTACCGGCTGATGTGTGTTAACTCCATTCTGTTTCGCGATCAACACGTGTGCGAGGAGTGTCTCGGCAGGGCAGTCCCTTGGTCCGGAGTTCTACATGGGTGTTACAAGGGCAGTCGCGCCGCCAGTGCCGTGATAGCCGGCATGATCGGCGTCCATAAACTGAGGGGAACCTGGAAACGAAAGGTGCAGGTTTACATTGCGGTCTCAGAATTTTCTCGGGATAAGTACATCGCTGGGGGACTGCCACCGGAGAAGATTGTGGTGAGGGCCAATTTCCTGCATCCATCTCCATCGCCCGGCAGCGGCGGAGGCGGATACGCCCTCTTCGTGGGACGATTGAGTCCGGAAAAGGGCATTGCCACCATGCTCGACGCATGGAAGGCAGCGGACGCTCCGCTCCCGCTGAAGGTCGTGGGTGATGGTCCTCTGCGAGAGTTGGTGACTGCGGCCAGTGGCGCGCTTCCCACCATTGAATACTTAGGCAGCAAGTCGCTTCCCGAAGTGCTGGACCTGATGGGCCGGGCCGAGTATCTGGTCTTTCCGTCAGAATGGTATGAGACTATGGGCCGCACAATCATGGAAGCTTTTGCGATGGGTACTCCGGTGCTGGCGTCCAACCTCGGTCCGCCTGCTGCAATGGTTGTCCCCGGGCTGACTGGCTATCACTTTGTTCCGGGAAGCATTTCCTCTTTGCGGGAGAGAGTGGAATGGTGTGCGCGCAACCTGCAAGATGTTCGGGCGCTGAGGAAGAACGCGCGAGCGGCGTTTGAGGAAAAGTTTACGGGCACAGCCAGCGCCATTTTGCTCATGGACGCCTACAAGAAAGCCGGGAAAATGGCCAAAAGAAGGAGCTTCCAAAGGCCTCGGTACTGGTGATTGATGAACCCGCTGGCCCCGCGGCAAAAACGCGGAGGCGCAGTGATAACATGACGGGGCGGGTTCGTGCATCACGGTCATTGCCGGATGGTCCGGGTGGTGTTCTGTCGCACTCACAACGCTTCGGAGGGAGTTTGAGCATAGCTGTCATTACGGGGTCGGCTGGGCTGGTCGGTTCGGAAGCCGCCCGTTATTTCGGTGAGAAAGGGATGCATATCGTCGGCATTGATAATGATATGCGTAAGTACTTTTTCGGACCTGAGGCTTCCACCGAGTGGATGCAAAAGCAATTGATCACATCCATTCCCCAGTACGAGCATCACAGCGTTGACGTGCGTGACGAGCAGACGGTTTTCGCGTTGTTCAGAAAGTTCGGGCGAGGGATATCACTGGTGATTCATGCCGCTGCCCAGCCGTCTCATGATTGGGCAGCAAACGAGCCCCTCACCGACTTTGCCGTAAACGCCACGGGGACCCTGAACCTGCTGGAAGCGACCCGACAGTTTTCTCCTGAAGCCGTCTTCATTTTTACCTCTACTAATAAGGTCTATGGCGATGTGCCCAATTCTCTGCCTTTAGTCGAGCAGGAACGGCGCTGGGAACTGGATAAGTCCCACAAGTTTGCCGACAAAGGAATTACCGAGGAGATGTCTGTAGACCAGTCCATGCACAGTCTGTTCGGAGCGTCGAAAGTTGCCGCCGACGTGATGACGCAGGAATACGGACGTTATTTTGGTCTTAAGACCGTGTGCTTTCGGGCAGGTTGCCTGAGCGGGCCGAACCACTCAGGGGCCCAGCTCCATGGCTTCCTGGCGTACTTGATGAAGTGCAACGTCACCGGCACTGATTACAAGGTTTTTGGTTACAAGGGCAAGCAGGTCCGCGACAATCTGCACAGCTCCGACCTGATTCAGGCCTTTGACATGTTTTTCAACAACCCCAGATCGGGTGAGGTCTACAACATGGGAGGCAGCAGATTCTCATGTTGCTCGATGCTGGAAGCCATCGGCCTGTGCGAAGACATCTCCGGGCGCAAGTTGAAATGGGAGTATGTCTCCTCCAACCGTGTGGGCGATCACATTTGGTGGATCAGCGACATCAGCAGGTTCCAATCTCATTTTCCCGGCTACAAGGTGAAATATGATGTGAAGGCCCTTCTTCGTGAGATTCATGACAAGAACTACGAACGTTGGGTAGCCCCTTCGCGGTCGACGTACGCATGAACCTTCTCCCTAAGAAGAACATTGCCGGTGTTCTGATTGACGGTATTGACCNNAGACCGGTACGCGGCTGCAGAAACTGTAATCGAAGCAGCCAGTCAGGGCCGCAGTCTGTCGGTGTCGGCGATCGCCGTGCACGGCGTCATGACGGGCGTGCTGGACCCCGCACATCGCTATCGGCTGAACCATCTTGATCTGGTGGTGGCAGATGGACAGCCTATCCGTTGGGCCTTGAACCTGCTCCACGGAGTCCGGCTCCGCGAGCGTGTCTATGGTCCTAGTCTCTCCCTCGAGGTGCTCGCCCGGGCCGTTCCTGAGAAGATTCCAGTGTATTTCTACGGCAGCAAAAAAGAAGTCCTTGATCTTCTGTGCGCGAAACTGCAGGTGCGGTTTCCCGGGATACTGATTGCCGGCGCTGAGTCCTCAAAATTTGGAAAAATCACTCCGAAAACCGCTGACGAAATTGCGCTCCGCATTCAGCAATCGGGCGCTCGCATCGTCTTTACCGGGCTGGGTTGTCCCCGCCAGGAGGTGTGGGCGTACGAATTCCGCGACCGGTTGAAGCTGCCGATTCTGGCAGTGGGAGCGGCATTCCCGTTTCTGGCGGGCACACTGCGCTCTGCTCCAAAGTGGATGCAGGACCGGGGTTTGGAGTGGCTGTTCCGGCTTTGTGCCGAACCGCGCCGGCTATGGCGCAGATATCTGCTGCTGAGTCCGGCATACCTCTTACTGGTTCTGTGCCAATGGCTCGGACTACGTTTTGCGCCTGACGGAATAGAGCCGGAAAGCGAGGTCTTGTTTGGCTAGGGCATGCACTTCCGGAACGAACCTCAAGGTCTGCTCGACCGGCGAGAATGTTATATTTGAAGTATCTGCCCCAATTTGAAACCAATTTGTTAATTTGCACGGAAAGGACGTTGCCAGCCTTTTGACGGGGCAAGCTGGATTAATCCCTGAAGGGAGCGGCCCTGCAAATGTTTACGATTCGGCGTGATCTACAAGAATTTGAAGACCGCAACGCCCTGCGTTGACGACGAGTATCCCTGCGCATTCAGAATAAAATGACAGAACAGCCCGAAATCCACCCAATTTACGGACGCAAGCTTCGCATCGCCATTTTTGGCGGACGCGGAATACCGTCCACTTACAGCGGGACTGAATCCTTTTTTATTGAGATCGCGCCCAGGCTGGTGGAGAAGGGCCATGAAGTCATCGTCTATTGCCGCCGCTCCCTGTTTCATGACCGGCCGTCCCATTACAACGGCGTGCGACTGATCTATTTGCCCAGCATTGAGACCAAAAACCTCGGCACGTTGACTCACACTCTGGCCTGCATGATCGACGTTCTTGGCCGGCGCGTTGACGCAATGCTGGTGACCAACGTGGCCAACGCCGTCCTTTGCACGATTCCCCGGGTCTTCGGAAAAAACTGCGCCATCAACGTAGATGGAGTCGAATGGAAAAGGGGCAAGTGGGGCCGGATCGGCAAGGCCTACTTCCATCTGAGTGCAAGGCTGTGTGGAAAGATCCTGCCTCGAGGAATTATCACGGACGCCCAGGCCATGCGCAGGTTGTATCTGGATGAATTCAATACTCCTTCGGTTTCCATTGCTTACGGCGGCAAGATCGAACACTCGGTCAATCCCGAAGTCGTGCGTCAATACGGATTGGAGCCGGGCAATTATTACTTGATCGCCAGCCGCCTGGTGCCGGAAAACAATGCCGCTCTGATCGTGGAAGGTTTCAGAAAGTCGCCGACTAAGCGCATCCTCGCCATTGCCGGCGACGCCAACTACAAGAGCCAGTTCATCAGCGACCTTAAGGCGCACTCCGGAGATCGCGTGCGTTTCCTGGGCCACGTGGACAACATCGACCACGTCAAGGAGTTGCACTGCAACGCCTACGCCTACCTCCACGGTCACATGATGGGAGGTACGAATCCCGCTCTGGTGAAAGCCCTGGGCTATGGAAACTGCATCCTGGCGCATGCCAACGCGTTCAACGAAGAGGTGCTTGACGGGTACGGACTGCTGTTTCACAATGCTGATGATCTGGCGGAGAAAATCGGCCTGATCGAAAGCCAGCCGGAGTTGGCGGAAAACTTCCGGCGTCGTGCTCCAGACCGCGTCCGCACTGTGTACAACTGGGACAGGATCACAGAACAATATGAAGAGTTTTTTTATCAGCTTGCCGCAGGGCAGGATCCGATGAAGGTCCATTCGAGCGCCTCGAATTCGCTGAAAAGGAAATGGACGCAGTCGAAGTCGGATGAGAAAGCGGCTCTGTAAGGGGCCGCACCAAATGCACACTTCACTCCACATGCGGGATTGGGAGGAGATGGCGAAGGTCGATCCTTTGTGGGCAATTTTGTCTGATCCGGCAAAGCGCTTCAGAAACTGGGACCTGGATGAGTTCTTGCGTACCGGCCAGGAAGAGGTTCGCAATTTAATGGCATCGGTGAGGCAGGTGGGTCCTGCCTGTGCGTCACGGCTACGCCATAGATTTTGGTTGTGGCGTTGGACGATTGACGCGTACCTTGCGCAACCACTTTCCTGACTGCCATGGCGTCGATATTTCCGCGGCATGTTGGAGATGGCCCGGCAACTCGACCCGGGGTGTGATTTTCGACAGGGCAACAACCCGGTCTCATTTCCTGCTGGACAAGCTGATCTCATTTACTCGAACCTCGTCCTCCAGCATCAACCGAGTTGCGCCCATGCCGCGCTGTTGATTACAGACATGCTCCGAGTTCTGGCTCCGGGCGGACTGCTGGTTTTTCAAATGCCCTTATACATGCCGTGGCGAAATCGGCTGCAACTGCGTCGCCGGGCATACCGCCTGTTGCGGACCATCGGCCTGCATCACTCTTTTGCCTATGAGCGTCTCAAGCTGAACCCCATCCGGATGGTTTCGCTGTCCCAGGTTGAGGTTGAAGGGATTGTTAAAGCTGCAAATGGATTAACGGTTCGCGTTGATCACCTTACAAAATTCGCCGGGCCTTTTGTCAGCGGGATCTACTACGTCACTAAAAAGGCGTAGCGGCATCTCACAAAAGAGAGCGATACACATCAAGCATCTTTCGCGAAAGCCCGTCAGGTTTGAATGCCGCGCTTCTCAGCAGCCCGCGAGTTGCGAGCTGGCTTTGCAATTTACGATCGCTCAGCACACGCCCTATCGTGTCGGCAATCGAGTTGACGTCGAGTGGATCCACAAGCAAGGCTCCATCTCCCGCCACTTCCTCCAATGACGATCCGTAGGACGTGATCGTGGGAGTGCCACTGGCCATGCTCTCCACCACGGGTAAGCCGAAGCCTTCAAACACCGACGGAAACACAAACACTTCAGCCGCATTGTAAAAAAGCGGGAGGGTGTCCTCAGTAACATAGCCGGGGAAGATCACAGAATCGTCCAGTCCCAGTTCCTGGATCCTGGAGAGCAGCTTTTCGGACTGCCAGTCGCGCTTGCCCACGAGCACAAGGCGGGCCGTCGTCCCTTGCTTACGCAGGCGGGCGTAGGCTTCGACCAGGCGAGGAAGATTCTTGCGCCCTTGTATCCTCCCCACATACAGGATGAAGGGAAAAGTGATTCCATAAGCGCGTGCCAACTGCTCCTGCGAAACCTGTTTATCTCTGGGGCGGAACCGTTCTGAAGCAGCCTGGTAGGCAACCGAGATTTTCTCTCCCGGTACTCCGTAGATCCGTTCAATGTCGGCTGCGGCAAACTTAGAAACGGTCGTGATGTGGTCAGCACGTCTCGCCGTGGCCCGTACCATCCTCCTCATGCGCAGCCCTTCCACCGGATGAAAAAACTCGGGGAAGTGCTCATGCGCCAGATCATGGATTGTCACAACTGTCTTCGCCTTGGTAAAGGGCGGCTGAACGTATTGGCAGTGGAAGACGTCTGGCTGCATCTTTCTGAGTAACCACGGAAGAGATATCCCCATCCGGATAACAGGATTCTTAGGAATGGCAACGGAAATGAACCGAGGATCCTCTTCAACTGCCTCCACAGCATCCGGATGAAAATGGAAGAGTATGTATTGATTGTCGCTCTTGTCTCGGGCCAGCCCGCGCAGCAGTTGGCGAAAATAGGTCTCGTTTCCGCCTGCTTGAGTTCCTATGCTGTGCGCGTCAATCGCGATTTTCATGGCAATGGCGGGTCTGGAGGAATAGGAGAAGCCTGTTGTCTGCGCGTGCCTTCCTCCTGCATGTCTCCTCAGTATACGAAAGTTTCCAGCTTTCGAGGAGGCGCGCCCGCAGGGACGCTCCTGTAAAATGCTTTTACTTCATGCAGCCCATTCATTTTCAGGTGCCTGTGCGGAAGTATTTCCGCACGGAACTCGTTGAGGTATGTCGATGCGATTGCTGTTCGAAGTTACCAGCCGCCTTTCTGCGCCGCTCAAACGGGTCCTCCGAAAAGTGGTGGGCAAGAGCGAAACCATGTGGCTCAGGGTGGTCATGGACCGCGAGACGGACCAGTTCGTCAAGTCCCTGGAACACCAGTCGATGCACGCGTTGGAGATCAGCGGCAACAAGTGGAAGGATTTCCCGTTTGCTTCCTATCGTTCGGCCCACTACCCGGAATACGACTGCTGCAACGGACCGCTGGGAGAATCAGCCTTCGACAGCATCATCGCCGAGCAGGTGTTGGAGCACGTGCAGTGGCCGTACCGGGCAGTTCAGAACGCTTACCGGATGTTGCGACCCGGCGAAGTCTTCGTGGTGAACACTCCTTTTCTGGTGAAAATCCACAATATTCCGATCGACTGCTGCCGCTGGACGCCGCTTGGAATAAAATACTGTTGGCCGAAGGTGGTTTTCCGCAAGACAGCATCGATGTCCAATCGTGGGGAAACCGCAGGTGCGTGCGGTCCAACTTTCCTAACTGGATCGGCTGGATTCCATGGTGGCATTCTCTTCGCAATGAACCAGATTTCCCGATTGTGGTTTGGGCGTTTGCACGCAAGCCTGTGGATGGCAGCAAGTAAGTTATGGCGGCTGTGACGAGTTCCAAAATCGCCGCCTGGCGAGTTTCTGTTCTGTGTATTCCCTCAATATGCGAAAAGTTCTCGGGCTTCAAGGAAGCCCACGCTAGAACGCATCATGTAGAATGCTTCTAATCCATGGAGCCCATTCATTTTCAAATGCCGGTGCGGAAGTATTTCCGCAAGCGGCGATTCAAGAACTTTGTCTCCGATTACCAATCCTGCACCACCATTTTGGATGTTGGCGGAGAGCATTACACATGGCCCATCATTGGGCGTCGCGATGGAATCACGATCATCAACCTCAGAGCTCCGAAGGATACCGAAGGGTATGAGTACGTTGTGGGCTCAGGATGCGCCATCCCTTTCAAAGACCGCTCATTTGACCTGGCGTTCTCCAATTCTGCCATCGAGCACGTGGGGAGCGAAGAAAACCAGTTCAAATTTGCGCAAGAGATGATGCGCGTAGGCAAAAAGATATATTGCCAGACTCCTTCGCGTCTTTTTCCCTTCGATCCGCACCTGACCACGCCATTTCTGCACTGGCTTCCATTTTCCTGGCTCAAGCCAAAGTTCTTGCGCTACTTCACGCTCAATGGCTGGCTGTGGAAGCGACCGTACGAATATGATGTGACCTGGATTTCCAAGCGAAAACTAAAAAAGATGTTTCCGGGTTGCAAGATCAAAACAGAACGATTTCTGTTAATGCCGAAATCCTTTGTGGTCACCAATTGAGATACGCGGCTCAATCCGCCCGTAAGTGAATGATGTCAAATGGAAAATTGGGGTGGGTAGTGGGGGTCGAACCCACGACATCCAGAGCCACAGTCTGGCGTTCTGCCACTGAACTATACCCACCGTAGTGCAGATGTCCATTTTACACGATTGTCAGTTCACCGGGCGGCACGACCTGTCCGGTCCACGACAATGGCATATGTATTCAATCGGTGGAACGATCAAGGTCGGGTAGAATCATTTTACAGCGTACACGATCAATGCCAAAAGAAATTGATTTACCCATCTTCGAACCGTTTGTGCCTCGGCGTTTTCTAAGCAATCGCCACGCGCAGACCCTCGCCGGAAACTTTCTACCGCGCGAAAACCGTCTACCCCAACCGGAAGAGCGGCTGATCCAGATTGAGAAGAACGTACAGGTTCTGTGCCACTGCCACTGGCAGTCAAAAAGAGAAGAGCACGCGACGGTGGTCGTCGTCCATGGCCTCGAAGGCTCAAGCCTTTCGCAATACGTGATCGGGACCGGTTCCAAAGCCTGGGCGGCCGGCATGAACGTGGTCCGCATGAATATGCGAACGTGCGGCGGCACGGAGCGGTTGGCTCCAACACTTTATCACTCCGGACTCTCCAGCGATGTCGGCGCGGTCGTGCGCGCGCTGCTGCTGCAAGACAAATTGCGTCGGATTGGTTTGATCGGATACTCCATGGGCGGCAACCTCGTGCTTAAGCTTGCAGGTGAATGGGGTGCGGACCCTCCCAAAGAAATCAAAGCAGTGGCAGCAGTTTCTCCCGCGGCCGACCTCGCCGCCTCAGCCGACGCGATGAATCGGGGCAGCAACAAGATGTACGAGTGGAAATTTCTGATGAGCCTCATGCGCCGCTATCGTCGAAAGCAAGTCCTGCACCCCGATGTCTATCAGAAGGTGCAGCGCCAGCCCCGCACGATCCGCGAGTTCGACGACGTCATAACCGCACGCTATTGTGGGTTCCAGGGCGCGCAGGACTATTACGATCGCGCCGCTGCCGCAAGGGTTGTCGATAAGATTGCGGTCCCGACATTGGTCATTCACGCCGAAGATGATCCGTTTATCCGCCTTCTACCGGAGACGCGCAACAAAATCAAAGCGAATGCCCACATAACTCTGCTGGAGACACAGCACGGCGGCCACTGCGCCTTTTTAGCTCACGCCAATGGATACGACGGCCGCTGGGCGGAGCGTCAGATCATTCGTTTTTTTCAACACCATGAGATGGCCTGATGCAGGCCGACTATTCCGTGGAACTCGGAGCCGATGATCCGGTATTGGAAATCCCCTGGGTTTCCGAAGAAACGGCGGTATGTTATTACGATCTTAAGGGCCGTCCGGAACTTGTATGCGAAATTCCCGAGGCGAAAAATAATGCTGACCTGGCCGCGTTTCTGACCAGGATCAACGCCGCGAGTTTTCCTTTGCAGACAGCCAAGTGTGACGCTTGGTTCAGCCACGAAATCTCGCCGGAGGAAGAAATCTTCGGCGCAATGTGCAAATTCGCTTCTTACATTGACGTGTTTTTCGCCGCCGACAATTCGACTTCGAACATGCCGCGGACTTCATTTCCTCAAAACGAGTCACTTGCCAAGAAACTTTGTAAACTGTTGCAACAAGCCCCCAAGATAGCCGCTACCATAGAGCTCGTTATCCGGCGATGCTTCTACAACCAGACGAATACGCGCGATCAGCCGAGCACGATCGCCTTCAAAATCGATGCCAACAACCCGCAGGCCAGTCTCATCGATAACCCAATGAACGGCTTTTACATCACGGCATACGTCTATGGCTTTGGCGACACCGAAGATGACGCCAGTAAACACTGGAGCATCGCTCTAAAGCTTCTTCAACACGCGTTAGTTCAAGCGAGCCAGGTCTAAGAACTTTGCTCAGCGAACGATACAACCAACTTCGAAGATGAAGGTCGAGACACACGTCCCCAAGGCCGCCGTAAACGCCTAAGCCAGCGTCCATGCTTCGGACTGTCTCGTCTCGCCTTCCAAGCCTATTTCGACGCGTCAAACTCTGCTCATCTGACGTTTTGTGTCGTCCGGCGAGAGCCTCGAGGTGAGCGTGATGGAGGGCAACTCGATCCACTAACATTGTTCCGCCGCGAATCACCACTCCTAGTAGAATAGCGGAACAGGGGCCCGTAGCTCAGTTGGATAGAGCATCTGCCTTCTAAGCAGAGGGTCGCAGGTTCGAGTCCTGCCGGGCCTACCAGGACGCCCAAAACCACAAGGGAGAGTAGTGGTTATGGGTGGATTCCACAACGCATTGAGTTTCGGTTTTATGAGCGCTCAGCTTTTGTCGAGCTTAGCGTACGCAAAAGAATCGGCTTTCGCGCCGAAGTACTGGGCCGGTTCTCCTCATCGGGCGGTCACGCGTTTCGGGTTCTCAGCGCACATAGATTGCCGGGTGAGCCAGCGTTCCTCAGCGAAGGGCGGTCTTCGAGGTTCGGCCCTTCACCCGGTCGCCGGTCGGGTTCCAGCGGGCTCCTGGTCTAAATCAGATTGCGGTGTAGCAGCTCGGTTTTCGGCGACATGCTGTCTTAAGTCAGATTCGCGTTGCGGCTCCGACCGCAATGCTCGAACCTACTGCCATTCTGTAAATGGCCGTCGTTCTTCGAAGCGCAACCCGACTGTCGGAATCCGCCGTCATCTTGACGGCGAGTCGGGGGATGAGCCGTGCTGCCTTGTGGCGGGTCCGGGTGTTAATTTTGGAAAGGGCAGCGGGCTTGATGAGGCTCGATGTTCTAAACGGTCTGCCGGAGCTCGCCATTCCAAACGCGCTGTGCGGCGGCCCTGCCAGTGGCCAAACCGTCCGCGGCAAAGGTACCTACTGCTGCGCTGCTTCCAGAAGCGCTTCCCGAGGCGCTGCCGATTCTGGCCTCGCGGGCGGATTCTCCGCAGCCACTTTCTTCTGGCGGAACTCTCATTCATGGCGTGACATTGCCGGCTGGGTCGGTGACAGAAGTGTGTCCTCTGTGCGGAACTTTGGCCTCCTCGGATTGCCATTTGTGCGGCCTCAAGTTCTGCTGCGCGCATGTCTACGTTTGTCCGGACTGTGACGCCGCGCTCTGCGGCGGCTGCATGGACTTCCACAACGCCGAAGGCCACTGGAGTGATTCGGACACATCGCGAGAAATGATTGCTTCCATCACCGGACGTGCGCGATGAACGCCGAAAGTCGCAATCCTTACGTGGTTATGACGGTGAAGTGTGCGGGCGCGGGGTGCAGCTACATTCGCGGCCAGGCGTGTGCGCAGAAACTTTTCGAGCGATATCTGACCAAGGGAGGGAGCGCAAGCTCTGAACAAAAATGACTCCTCTCAAGAAAAGCATCAAAGAGTCCGAGGCAGATACAGAAGAGGGTATGTCGCTTTTTCCCAGGCTAGGGTCCTCGGCGAATGAGATTTTCGCGTGGTGGGACAGAAGGCTTCTCGAGAAATCGCGAAAGTTTGCGGCACAGCGTGAAGAGCGAGCGCACCAGGAATCGCTGGCAAGCCTCAAACAGAGTTTGCAGGCGCTCCCGCAAAATCCCAAAGAAGGTGGTCCGGCTCTGGTGGCCTCTCTCTTCATTGTGATTGCCTGTCCGCAATGCACCGAGGTGCGGCAGGCCCGCGAAGATTACCCGGAGCAGGCAGAGGTTGCGTGTCCAGAGTGCGGATTCGAGTGCGGCTTCGCCGCCATGGGCGTGGGTCTGACCAGGAGAGCGGTGCCATTCCACGAACTCCATGACGGAATGGCGGTGGACATGGAAAGGAAGGCACGCATCCCCTGGGACAAGTTGCCCGTGGTAACAGGGACGAGAGCCTATTTCATAATATATTTGGCGGCTGAAATCCGCAGAATGGAAAAACGCCTTTCCAAGCCGTGAAAGAAATCTAAATATGCTCGGTGGCTGCAAGCCGTAGATGGAAGAACGCCCTTTCAAAGCCGTGAAAGAAATCGAAATCCGTTCGGTGGCTGCAAGCCGCAGGGTGGAAGAACGGCCTTTTCAAGGCCGTGAAAGGATTGGAATCTTTTGAATTGTGGCTTTAGCCACGGGTTTCGCCCCGGCTCTTGTTTTTCGGCTGCTGAGCAAAGGCTATGCGAAAAGAGGTTTGAGGAAAACGATTAGAGCACTTGGGAAGGTCAAGCGCTATCTCGAGATAACTTGTCGAAATCACGATTCTTCTGCTTTGCTTGTAGGACATACCATCAACCATCTCTCGCGCTCGAAGCGGACGAGAATAGAAATCACGCAAGAATGGCTTGCCAGTTGCGTTCCTAGTCTGTTACTTTGCAATCACACTCTGAAAATCAACTGCCCTTGCATTTGGGCGCCGGTGTCTAATTCGTTATGCCGGTGCTTCGTCATCTGTTTTATGTACTGGAAGAAGGAGGGATACATCTCTGCCGAGGAGAAGAACCCTGCCTTCTCAAGGTAAATAACTGTTTTGAGAGATTTGAGAATTAATTGAGAACTAATTGAGCAATTGATGAGGACTTCGAAGTGAAGGTTCCTGTATTGTCGAGCTCGAAGCAGCACGTAGGGGACTGAATGTACGACCTGCACGATCTGTTCAGCCGAATTTCTCAGAAGCTGTGTTTGTCTCCACAGCTTTCACTGGAAGAATTGTCATTCGACATCCAGATTGAGAGGCATACGATTGAAAGGGCCGTAAAAGCAGGCGCTGGAACCACCTTCCGCGATTTTCGCAAACGAAGCATGCTTAACGCTGCCCAGAAGATGCTGCGAGAGAATCCACATTGGAGCCTAAAAGAAGTGGCCTATGCCTTAGGGTATGGCTCTTTGAGCGCGTTTTCCCGCTCCATTAAATGCGCTGCCGGATGCTCGCCCAGTGCACTACGGGGTCAGAGCGCAGCAAAGGCACTCGATAGCAAGGAAGCACTCATCCAGCCGATTTCCACACCCATTTTGAAGTCCGGGGACGATTAAACTTATTTGTCTTCCAGAAATGTCAAACAATCTTCCACAAATGTATAGCCATAGTTGTGTACACCCTAAAAATCTTTTCATAGAATCGCAGTCAATATTTTAACTTATAGGTTTTCGCCTGCTGAAAACCTGACCGAAAGAGAGACGCGCCATCATGAAAAAGAACACTGCCATCGTCTTCGTTGTTGGGCTACTGCTTGGGTGTGTCTCTGCTTTCGCGCAAAGCAACGTGAATGAAGAAAAGGGCATGAAGCCCTATGACTCCTGGCACGGCGGCGATCTCGATAGCGTCAGCATGACCAACGGCGGTCTGGTACTGCATATACCGCTATTGGCGTATCCGCAGAGGGGCAGTCTCGATCTGAATTTTTCCGTCTATTTCAACACCAAGCAGTGGGCGACGTGGGTGAACCAGTTGCAGTGTAGTAATCCGAATGAGCCGAATGGCTGTATCCCATACTGGAAACCCCTGTCCCGGTTTGGCAACCTCGGATACAGTGGCTTGGATGCGGTTTATGTGGCCAGCAGTGTGGATTGGTTCCCGATCAACACCTGTACTGCGACCCCAGGCGATCCCGACAATGGAATACCTGCGCTCTACAGTTGGTCGGCCAGCCTCATCGCTCCCGACGGCAATTCCCACCAATTTGGGACCGGAGATTCCAATCCCTATGGTTGTCCCGCGCCCCCTTATCGCGCACTGGATGCCAGCGGGATTTCTATGTCTGACACCAATACCATTGTCATGCCCAATGGCACCATCTTCCATTTTAGTAATAGCACAAGTCCAAGCACCATCACGGACGCCAACGGCAACCGCATCAGTGTGAACAGCAACATCGGCACGTTCACGGATACGATGGGCCGAGTCATCACGCCACCGGCAGGCGCTTCGGTCTCGGACACCTCTGGGTGTCCTTCGGGCACGGCCTCGGCGCGGGTCTGGACTGTTCCCGGGTTGTCCGGTGGAACCAGAACGTTTAAGTTCTGCTCCTCCAATGTGAGCATCTTTACCAATTTTGGCCAAGGGAACACCGAATACGGCCCAACCAACAACCTGCTCTTGACGGCCATTGTGCTGCCCGACTCCACTATGTGGACTTTCAGTTATGACCACTACGGTGATCTCGCCCGGCTGGGATTCCCTACGGGCGGCTCGATTTCATACACTTATACGATAGGACCAGTGACCTGCGGCATCAACACTCCCCTCAGCATGATCGTGACCTCCCGCACCGTGGACGCGAATGACGGCACCGGAGGCCACACCTGGAATTACACCTACACGGCGCCCACGAACACCGCTGCCGGCACGATGGTGGTCACCAGCCCGGAAGGCAATGACACAGTTCACAGCATCGGCGATCCCACTACAGGGACGGCGGGGTGCCTGCTCTATGATCGCCAGGTTCAAAACTATCAAGGTTCTTACAGCGGCGGAACACTCTTAAAGACCGCAACGACCCAATATTCTGCCGATTATGTCGAGGTATCCAACGGCCCAATCAATATGGTTCCCACGCAGACCACCGTTACCTGGCCTGACGGCCACAGCAGTAAAGTCGTGAACACGTGGGACACAGGAAACAGCGAAACCTTGTCCCTGTACGGTATGACCATACCGCTGGTGCTGGGAAGCCTGCTGCAAAAGGATGAATACGACTATTCCAATACGCTTGTTCGCTCCACGATCAATCACTACTTATGGCAGGACAACGCGACTTACAAAAGCAATAATTTTCTTGGACTGAAGGTCTCCACCACGCTCAAGGATGGCGCCGGAAACCAGATGGCGCAGACGACTTACACGTACGACCAATACGGGCAAGGCCAGCCTGCTTCGTCGGGAGTCACGACCGGTTTGGTGGCGCCGTCCGCGGGCGGCAATATTCGCGGCAATGCGACCACGGTGAGCCATTGGCTGAATACGACTAATTCCTTCCTCTCCGGTACGGCCACGTTTTTCGATACGGGGATGGCGGCGAGCAGCACGCCGCCGCCGAATGCGGACGGGCATGACCGGACTACCACCTACACGTATTCGTCAGCGTTTGACGGCGCGTACATGACCCAGACCAACATGCCGGACACGGGAAGTCCAGTCGTGCATCACGTCATCAGCGGAGATTACGATTTCAATACCGGACTGCTCAAAACCTTTATCGACGAGAATGGCCAGACGTACACGTATCAATACGACTCATTGATGCTGCGGCTCACGCAGGGCAATCATCCCGATGGCGGGCAAACGATATTTACCTATCCCGATCCCAACACCGTGGAGCGCCAGCAACTCATCAGCGGCAGCACGTATGACACCGTTTTCGCCAAGTTTGATGGCGTGGGCCGTTCCATTCAGTCGCAGCACCTCACTCCCAGCGGGACGGTCTTATCGGACACAACGTATGACGTAGTGGGCCGGGTCTCGACTGTTTCCAACCCTTACTACCAGGGCAGCAACCACTCGACGGATCCGACCTACGGCGTGACGACAGCGCAGTATGACGCCTTGAGCCGGACCATCAAGACCATCAAGCAAGACAACAACTTCAGTACGGTGCAATACAACACCGCGCCGGGCAGCGGGTCTGGCTCGTCTGTGATGTGCACCACGGCGACCGACGAAGCCAGCAAGAAGCGCCAAGCTTGCAGCGACGCCTTAGGACGAATGATCAAAGTTTTTGAAGATCCGTCGGGGCTGAATTACGAGACCGACTATCAATACGACGTGTTGGGTAACATGCTGCGCGTTGACCAGAAGGGCTCCGCACCCACCGACAGCACGCAGTGGCGGACTCGAACGTTTACCTACGACTCGTTTTCTCATCTGATTACGGCCAACAATCCGGAGTCGGGCGCCATCAATTATGTCTACGACGCCGATAGCAACCTGACCGCGAAAACCGATGCGCGTCCTGTCACCACCAGCTTCAGCTATGATGCTCTGAATCGGGTAACGGGCAAAAACTACACGGACGGCACCTTTGGGGCCAACTACCTCTACGACCAGACGGGAGTCTGGGGCACGCCTGGGTACAATGCCATTGGCCGGCTGGTGCTGGCATACGATGGTAACCATGCGGCGACATTGTTCAGCTACGACCCCATGGGCCGCATCAACTGGCAGTGGGATTGCCCGCCCAGCGCCTGGGTGAATGGCGGCTGTAACTCCGTGAAAGCCCAGTACAATTTCGTTGGCGGCCTCACGCAGCTCACGTATCCGGACGGCCGGGTGGTGAGCAATGGGTACAACTCTGCGGACCAGCTGGACCAAGTGCAGTTTGCCAGTTGGAACGGAACGACGGTGGGCACAAATTACTGGAGCGTAACCGATACCAGCTTTTATCCCAGCGGCACGCCCAAGACCGTAACTCTGGGCAACGGATTGACCGAGAACGCCACGATTAACCCGCGGCTCCAACTGCAAGAGGGAACGATCTTGAGTACCCCTCTGGGGACGCTGGCTGACCATGTCTACAACTATGGCACACAGAACAACGGCAACGTGGTGAATGTGAGCGATCAGGTCAGCTCGGCTTTTACCCAGAACTTTACGTACGATTCGCTGAACCGGCTGGCCACGGCCAACGAATCGCGCTGGGGGATGAGTTACCTGTACGACGCCTGGGGCAATTACCTGCAACAGAACCAGACCGGCGGCACGACTTTTCAGCACCAGAATACAGCGGACACTCACAATCGACTGGTAGGCTTTGGCTACGACGCCGCCGGCAACATGCTGAATGACGGCTTACATCAGTACACGGTCGATGGCGATAGTCGTATCAGCCAGGTGGACAGCGGCGGAACCAGGTACACGTACGATCCCGCGGTCGGCCGCGTGCGCAAGGACACCGGCTCGAACTTCACTGAGTATTATTATTTTGGCGGCGCGGTGATCGCCGAGCAGGACCAGTCAGGCCGCTGGAGTGACTATATCTATGCCGGAGGAAAGCGCATCGCCAAGGCCGACAGCACACTGAACAATCTGGCCGTGCAAGGGACCTGTGTAACCCCCAGTACCGGATGCCGGGCTCTGGTTTGGCTCTACACCTCGGGAGATCTGGCAGGCTACAAAATCAA
>PLJN01000185.1:21449-21595 GCA_003140235.1 Acidobacteriaceae bacterium | reverse complement strand
AAGCTCACGGGGTTGAAGCAGTGCCCGAAGTAGCGCAGGTTGGTGAGCAGGCGGATCGGCCCGGTCGGGCGCCTGCCGGTGCGCGCGGCGACGAGTTCGCGGACCTCCGTGGCAAGCGGCCGGCGGGGATCTCCGAGATAGTCGGC
>PLJN01000185.1:0-21347 GCA_003140235.1 Acidobacteriaceae bacterium | reverse complement strand
CCGTGAACACAGGGTGTGAGTAGCTGATCGTGCGGATGATCCGCGCGGGGTCGATGCGGTCGATCATGTTCAGTGATACGCAGAAATCCTCCGGAGCGTTCAGTCGCTGGAGATGGTTCATGTAGTAGGTCACCGTGGTCGCCGGTCGCGGCTGGGCGAACAGGTGAAAATTCCACGCCTGGCGTGCAGCCCGGCGGCGCGGCAGCAGCGCGTCGTCGGTGTGCAGCGTGGCCTCGTTGGGCTGATAGGCGAACGCGCCGAGCAGGTCACGCTCGAGCGGCGAAGCGTCGCCGAGCATCGCCAGCGCCTGATCGGCGTGGCAGGCGAGGATGACCTCGTCGTAACGCTCGCTCTGCGCTCCCCGCACGTACAGGGTCACGCCGTCGTCGTCGCGCCGCAGCGATTCGACGGGCGAGCCGAGGCGGATCCGATCGGCGAACGGCCTGCTGAGCGCCTGGACGTAGCGATGGGCACCACCGGTCACGGTCTGCCATCGCGGGCGGTGGCGAAACCCGAGCATCCCGTGGTTGGCGAAGAACTGGGCCAGGAAACGCACGGGAAAGCTCCACATCTGCGCGGGGTCCGCCGACCAGACCGCGGAGGCCTGCGGGACGATCAGCCGCTCGACGAACCAGCGGGAGTAGCCGCCGTCGCGGATGAACTGCGCGAGCGAGCGGTCCTCGGCCGCCGTGCCGGCCACGATCGCTCGCAATTCGCGATTGAAGCGCAGCAGGTCGGCGAGCATCCGCCAGAACTCCGCGCGGTGCAGATTCGCGCGCTGGCAGAAGAGCCCCCGCGGCGTGCCCGCGTACTCGAAGTCCTCGTCCTCGCCCTTCACGGAGAAGCCCATGTGGCTCGCCTGGAGCGCCACGCCCGCGCTCCCCAGCAGCTCGCGAAATCGCGGGTAGTTGCGGTCGTTGAGGACGACGAAGCCGGTGTCGATGTGCCAGGTCCCGCTCTCACGCTCGACGGTGATCGTGTTGGCGTGCCCGCCGAGATGCCGCTCGGCCTCGAACAGCGTGATCTCGTGGCGTCGATGCAGGCGGTCCGCCGCGACGAGGCCGGCGACCCCGCCGCCGACGATCGCGATCCTCATCTGGCCGACGCCGAGCAGGGGAGTGAGCGGGCGCGGCGAACCATCGTTGCGAAGCGTAGTTACGTGGTCGCGCTGACCACGGATCACGTCAAGCGTGGAGGAAGTGGGAAACGGATCGTCGAATGACAACCACACTGATGAAGAGAGAAGCCGGGGAGATCGCCTCCGCCAACGGACACAGCACGGAGCCGCAGACGCTCTCGGGCTACATCCAGTCACGCTTCGACGAGTGCTCGCGCTCGCAGAAGGACGTCGCCCAGTACATCATCGATCATCTCGATGAAGCCGCCTTCCAGACCGCCGAGGAGCTGGCCCGTCGTGCCAACACCTCCAGCTCGACGGTCGTTCGCTTCTCGCAGGCGCTCGGCTTCGAGGGCTTCCCCGAACTGCAGCGCGCGGCACGCGAGGAGTACAAGCGCGCCCACGGTGCGGCCGCGGAGGCTTCCTCGCCGCTGTTCTCGATCGAGCGCACGGAATTCGAGACCTCGATCGCCGCCGACCACGCGAACGTCGAGGAGAGCGCGCGCAAGGCCAGCCGCGCAACGATCGAACGCGCGATCGGGGCGATCGCGGGGGCCGAGCGGATCGTGATCGCCGGCACCGACCAGATGGCGTTCTTCGCGAGTTACCTGCGCCATCTGCTGATGCTGCTGGACCTGCGCGCCGAGCTGGTCGCGAGCCCTTCGCAGGAGGCGCTCAGCCGCCTCGGGCGAATCGACTCGGAGACCCTGGTGATCGCACTGTCAGCCGGTCGTCCGCACGCGCTCGTCGTGCGCGCGATGAAATTGGCGCGTCACCGCAAGGCGCTGACGATGGCGATCACCGACGCGACGCTTTCAGAGGTCGCCAAGCTCGCCCAGATCAAGCTCTACTACTCCTCCAACAGCCCCGCCTACGTGCGTTCGCACACGGCGCTGCTGAGCATGCTGCAGGCGCTCGCCTACGGCGTNNATGCGCGACGAGGCGACATTCCGCGTCAAGGCCGGCTTGGCCGAGATGCTGAAGGGCGGCGTGATCATGGACGTGGTCACGCCGGAGCAGGCGGTGATCGCACAGGAGGCCGGCGCCTGCGCGGTGATGGCGCTCGAGCGCGTGCCCGCGCAAATCCGCGCCGAAGGCGGCGTGGCCCGCATGGCTTCGCCGAAAATAATTCGCGAGATCATGGCCACCGTAACCATCCCCGTAATGGCTAAGTGCCGTATTGGACACTTTGCGGAAGCCCAGATCCTTCAGGAACTAGGCGTGGATTATGTGGACGAGTCCGAAGTGCTCACACCCGCCGATGAAGCGCACCACGTTGACAAGCACGGATTCAAAGTTCCCTTTGTATGCGGAGCGCGCAACCTGGGCGAGGCCCTGCGCCGCATTGCCGAAGGCGCTGCCATGATCCGGACGAAAGGTGAAGCCGGTACGGGCGACGTGGTGCATGCCGTCAAACACCTCCGCGCGATTACCCACGAGATGCGTGTGCTCACCATCCTGAGCGACGAAGAGTTATACGCCAAGGCCAAAGATCTCCAGGCACCGTACGAGTTGGTCCGCATGGTGGCCAAGGCCGGCAAGCTCCCGGTGCCAAATTTCTCCGCCGGCGGCATTGCCACCCCGGCGGACGCTGCTCTTGTCCGCCAACTCGGAGCGGAAGCCGTGTTTGTGGGTTCCGGAATCTTCATGGCTGACTCCACGACGTTCTGCGATCCTGGGGAAGCGGAGAAGCGTGCGCGGGCCATCGTCCGCGCTACTACCCATTTCGACGACGCTAAAGTTTTACTTGAAGTTAGCGAAGACCTGGTGGGAGCCATGAAGGGTTTGGCCGTGGCTGCCATGTCAGAGGCGGACTTACTGCAGACGCGTGGGTGGTAGATTTTTGCGTCCCGAGCTCCAAGCGAGGGAACCCCACCCTGTTGAGGATATTCGATTCGCGCACACTACGAAGCTCAAGGACGAATTGCGGGGATAAGGAAGTAGAATCTCTGACATCGGCGTAGCTCTATCCGATAGGGTTCCCTCACTCCGTTCGGGACAAGGAAAAAATGATCGGCGTCCTGGCCATCCAAGGTGACTACGAAGCACACAAATCCCGGCTCGAGCAGCTGGGCGCGGAAGTCACACTCGTCCGCAAGCCCGAGCAACTGGACGCGATCGACGCCATTGTGATTCCCGGTGGCGAATCCAGTACGTTCCTGAATTTCCTCGAGGAGCACGGATTCCTGGAGAAGCTTAAGACTTTCGTAAGCACCAAACCTGTTTTCGGCACCTGCGCCGGAGCGATCTTGCTGGCGAAGAATGTTGAAAATCCGCCGCAGCGCTCGCTCGGCGTTCTGGACATTCGCATACGTCGCAACGCTTACGGCCGCCAACTCGACAGTTCCATTCGTGAAGCGAAAACCAAGTTGGGTGAGATGCCGCTGGAGTTGGTATTCATCCGCGCTCCTAAAATCGTGAGCACCGGAAAAGGCGTTGAGGTGCTGGCGACGGAGAGCGGAGATCCCGTTCTTGTTCGCCAAGGCAGGATCATGGCTGCTACCTTTCATCCCGAGCTTTCGCATGACACGCGGGTCCACCAGGAGTTCCTGAAAATGGTGAAGAACGGGCACCAGACTCGGTGATGGCCATCGCGCTGCTGCTTGCGATTCTTCTGGTCATTCTTGCTTGCGTCTATTTGTTTATCGCTCATCCCGTGTGGTTCCCTGCCGGGGTCTCGGCGCACGCCGCTGGAGTTGACCATCAATTCGCCGTTGCGTTCTGGCTGCTCGGCGCGCTCTTTGTTGCCGGACACATCGCGCTGGGCATTTCTCTGATGCGCGCTCGGCGCCGTGGCAAAGTGACTTATACACAGGGTGACTGGCGACTGGAAGCTTTGTGGACAGTCCTGATCGCCGTACTCTTTTTTGGGTTCAATGTTGCAGGTGTTCGCTTATGGTCGCAAATGAAATTTCAGCAGCCGGAAAGCGACGCCGTTCAGGTCGAGGTCACGGGCACTCAGTTCGAATGGTATTTTCGCTATGCAGGAGCCGACGGCAAACTCGGTGACACGGATGCGCAACGCTTTGCCCACCCGGAGGAAGGCAATCCTCTGGGGATTGATCCGGATGATCCCGCCGGCAAAGACGATATGGTCTCGACGTCGCTGGTGCTGCCGGTGGGGCGCGACGTAGACTTGACCCTTCGGTCCAACGACGTCATCCATAGTCTGTTCATTCCCGCCATGCGCTTTAAACAAGACGCCGTTCCAGGAATGAGCATTCACGCTCACTTTCGTCCGATGCAGACAGGTGAGTATGAAATCTCCTGCGCCGAGTTATGCGGAACGGGCCACTACCGAATGCGAGCGTCGGTCAAGGTGGTGAGTGAAGCAGAGTTCAAGCAATGGGTAAAATCCAAAGAATTGCCGAGTACGGCTAAATAGGCACGCCATCCAATGGAAGAGCGCTCCACCAGCTCGACTGCCGTATCCACGCCGGGGTTTCTGCGCCGCTGTGTTTTCAGCACCGACCACAAAGTTGTGGGCCTGCAATACTTCTTTCTATCGTTCGCTGCGGTGCTGATCGGAACTGTCCTTTCTCTGCTGATGCGGATTCATCTGGTCTGGCCCACGGTTTCGCTTCCTTTCTTTGGAACGATCAAGCCGGAGAACTATCTTGCGTTCCTGACCATGCACGGCACGCTGATGGTTTTCTTTGTGCTCTCCACCGTGCCCCAGAGTGGGTTTGGAAATTATTTTCTCCCGCTCCAGTTGGGGGTCTCGGAGATGGCATTCCCGAAACTCAACGCTGCTGGGTTCTGGACCACGCTGCTTTCGTTCCTCATCTTGATCGCGGCGTTTTTCGTTCCCGGCGGCGCATCCGGCGCCGGTTGGACGCAATACCCGCCGCTCAGTGCAATCGCTAATTCCGGACCCGGGCAAGCACTCGGGACGGACTTATGGCTTGTGAGTATGGGCTTGTTTTGCGTTGCGTCGGTCATGGGCGCTATCAACTTCATCACTACAACTTTAAAGATGCGGACTCCAGGCATGGACTTGATGCGCATGCCGCTGACCTGCTGGACGTGGTTTGTGACGGCTATTCTGAGCCTACTGGCCTTCAGCGTACTTCTGGCGGCGGTCATTCTGCTTTTGCTGGACCGCAACGCAGGCACGGCGTTTTTTGTGCCTGCTGGACTGATCGTGAGCGGCAAAGCCGTGGCGCAAACCGGCGGCTCTCCTCTTCTGTGGCAACACCTGTTCTGGTTCTTCGGACATCCTGAGGTTTACATCGCCATTTTGCCGGGCATGGGTGTGACATCGCACGTGCTGTCCGTCTTTTCGCGGAAGCCCGTATTCGGATATCGCGCCATGGTGTGGGCGATTGTGGCGATTGGATTTCTCGGCTTCCTGGTCTGGGGACATCACATGTTCGTCAGCGGAATGAATCCGTATGCGGCGTTCGCGTTTTCCGCGCTGACCACGGCAATCGCCGTGCCGTCCGCCATCAAAACGTTCAATTGGATCGGCACGATCTGGGACGGACGCATACGCTTCACCACTCCACTGCTGTTCTCGGTGGGATTTGTTTCGCTGTTCATCACTGGCGGACTCACTGGACCGCTGCTGGCGCAGCCGGCGCTCGACATCTACCTGCACGACACGTATTTTGTCGTAGCTCACTTTCATCTGATCATGGCCATGGCCGGCTTGTTTGCCATCTTTGCCGCGACTCATTTCTGGTTTCCCAAAATGTTTGGGCGCATGATGAACGAGCGCCTGGGCGCGCTGCATTTCTGGATCACGTTCCTCGGTTCGTATGCCATTTTCATGCCCATGCACTTGCTGGGCACAGCCGGACACCCGCGTCGCTACTCCGAACTGACTGGTGTTCAGTATGTGGCGGCGATGGCGCCGCTCCAAAAATTTGTTACTGTGGCAGCCATCATCACAATGTCCGGACAGATCATCTTCCTTGTGAACTTCTTCTGGAGTATGTTTAAGGGACCAACGGCGCCTGCCAATCCCTGGGAATGCACCACGCTCGAGTGGACGCTGCCTTCGCCCACTCCGGCCGGCGGATTTGGCGAGCATGTGCCGATGGTGAATCGCGGCGCTTACGAATACAGCGCTCCCGGCGCAGAAACGGATTATCTGATGCAAGACGCTCCAGGCAGCTAAACACGCGCTGAGTCCATCAGAAGTAACGTATGCCCATCACCAGCGGCCACGAGACGGAGACCCCGCCCAAACTGGGCGGCGGAGGCCCGGGCAAGATTTCCCGCCGCCGGGGCTACGGCGGTGACGACGGCGACCACGGCCGGCCCGATGACTTCTCTTCCAGCCGAAGTCGCCTGCGTCGCTACCGCGTGGGCGTGGCGCTCTTTTCCGTTTGTGTGACCATGCTGTTTCTGGGAATTGGCAGCGCGTACGTCGTTACACAGGGCATGGGGCCGTGGAACCACGAAGCTGGAAGTCGTGTGAGCATTTGGCGGCCGCTGCTTCTTCCCTATCGCCAGTTGTGGCTCAATTCCCTTCTCCTGATCGCGAGTAGCGTGACTTTAGAATTTGCTCGTCGCGGAATGTTGAAGAAACAGGAATTCTCCACCATGGGAATTCGTCCGCCGCGATTCAAAACGGAGTTCCCTTGGCTGGCGATCACCGTCGTCTTTGGCCTGGGATTTCTCGCCGGGCAGTTCCTAGTGTGGAACACGTTGCGACATCAGGGTGTCTATCTCGGCGGAGCGGCCAGCGGTTCGTTTTTCTACACGCTGACCGGGCTCCATGCTGTCCATCTCGCCGGCGGGCTGGCTGTGCTGCTGTATGCTCTATGCGGCGATTGGACCGGACGCAAGTTCGAGTCGCAGCAAATCGCCGTGGACGCCACCGGCTGGTACTGGCACTTTATGGCCCTGCTGTGGTTCGGCATTTTTGCGCTGCTGCACTTTGCCAGAGGGTAAGATACTTCACAGGCAACCCGCTCTCATGAAATCAACGCTTCTTAAACTGACGGTCGCCGTGCTCTTATCAGCTGGGGCTCTTCACGGACAAGGCTGCGTGCAGTGTGCCACGTCGGCGCATGGCGCAGGCCAGCGCGGTGAACGCGCGCTGCTCAAAGGGATGATGTTCCTGCTGGTCCCCAGTATCGCCATTCTGTGCGGGATCGGCGTGGTGGTTTACCGCAATCGAAACGCAGAACCCAGCATATGAAAGCCCACTATTTAGTGAGTGATCTGTTTCCCCAATGGATGATACGCATACGACGTAGCAGTGTAAGGTCGCCACGTTGGAGCGCTTTCCGATCTGCACTTTCAATTGAGTCTTGCCTTTCAAAACTTTCTTTCCCAAAAGGGCAATAAATCTCTCGAAATTCGGCGATGTTATGGATACAATACCGGGGTTCAAAGGAGGAACTGCGTAATGAGTAGGCCGACTGGTGTCACGATTCTCTCGATCCTTGATTTTCTTTTTGGTGTTCTTGCGCTGCTGGGCGGAATTCTGTTCATGGTGGGCGGAGGCTTCTTAGCCAACATGATGAGTCAGAACCAGGCAAACGGTGCTGGGGCCGGGGCTGGTCTTATGGCTGGTCTGGGTGCCGCGTTCGGCGTGGTCTTCATCATCATTGGATTGCTCTATCTCCTGATTGGCGTGGGCATGTGGAAGGTGAAGAACTGGGCGCGGATCTTGACCATCGTGTTCTGTGGTCTGGGTGCGCTCAGTCAGGCGTGGGGTTTAGTACACCACTTCAGCATCTTCGCCATCGTCATCCTCGCCATCGACATTTTGATCATCTGGTATCTGTTGAAGCCAAACGTTAAAGCCGCGTTTGCTTAGAGTAAGGCCCAACTCCGCGAACGGGCGGCTGCTCAAGCCGCCCTTCGCCAAATTCAGCATGCTTCAGAGAGTTCCCGCTCCGCTTCTTCATGACGACACGTTTCGCCGGCTCTGCTGGTCACGGGACTTGCTCGCTGCTTCCTATCAGGAACAGATTTCTCTGGGCCACGCCGCCCGCGAGGCGTGCCTTTCTTCATTTCATTTCCATCGTCTGTTTGCGTCGGCGTTCGGCGAGACGCCGCATGATTTCCTCACTCGCATCCGAATGACCGCGCCAGGCAACTCCTCACCCGCGGCGAAATGTCAATGACGGACGTCTGCATGGAAGTCGGATATTCCAGCCTGGGATCTTTCAGCCACAAGTTCCGATCCATCGCTGGCCAAACTCCCACTGGATATCAGCGCGAAGTGCGTCGCGTATTCGGCTACCGCGCGCCATGGCACATCATCTTTACGCCAACTTGCTTTCTCTTCCGCTTTGGCGGCCTCGACTAATAACAAACCAACAACCGCAAGAATGAAGAAGCAGCAATCCCGCGCCTGCGTTAACCTTGCACTGTAATTCACGCCGGAGGGAACCATGATTCAACGCATGTCGCACGCATCCATATTCGTTCTGGACCAGGACGTGGCCAAGGACTTCTACGTCGGTAAACTGGGATTCGAAGTCAATACCGACGAAACCATGCCCAACGGATTTCGCTGGCTCACGGTGAATCCCAAAGGCCAGCCCGGATTTGAAATCATTCTCATGAAGGTTGCGCCCGGACCGAAATTGCAGGAAGAAGACGTGGCCTCCATGACGCATCTAATCAAGCGCGGGGCCCTGGGTGCGGGCGCTTTCGAGACCGCCGATTGCCGCAAGACGTACGAAGAACTCAAGGCCAAAGGCGTGGAATTTCTTTCGCCGCCCACGGACCAGTTCTATGGAGTAGAAGCAGTTTTCAAAAATCCCTTCGGCAACTGGTTCAGCATGACGCAGCCGAAGCACATATAACGCTATTTTTTGTCGCTGGCCTTAGCCTTGGCGAGCAGCGTATTCACCGCGGCAAGCAGTTCGTCGCGGGTCACCGGTCGGCGCAGGAAAGCGTTGGCGCCTGCGTCAACGGCGAGTTTCTGTGTGTCGTTGCCGGCGGGCCCGCTCACCGCAATAATTGGGATGAGTGCCGTAGCCGGACCGGACCTTAGCTGTTTACATAACTTGAGCCCCTGTTGCCGCGGTGTCTGCACATCCAGGACTGCAAGATCGAACGGCCGCGCGCTATCATCTGCATAGAGGACTTCAAACCCGGATGCTCGCAACATATCGGCCATCAGTTCCCTGTACATCAGGTCATCGGCATCCACCAGGATCGTGTGCTTTTTCGAATCCACTTTTCTCGCGGACAGCGCAGCCTGGATCTTCCGCAGCAAAGCGTGTCCGGTAAAAGGTTTTTGAATCACGGAAGAGCGCGTCATGCCTTGCCGCACGAGCACGTCATCCGTATATCCGGTCATCAGGACGACCTGGAGGTTCGGATATTCGACCAGCAGGCGCCCCAGCAGCTCGGTGCCGGACATTCCCGGCATGATCACATCGGTCAGCAGCAATTCGATCGCGCCAGGATGCTGTGCCGCGATCTCGAGTGCCTCCAGCCCATTCCCGCCTTCGAGTACCTGGTAACCGCTTTCTTCGAGAAAGTCGCGGATGGTCGAACGCAACGCTCGCTCGTCTTCCACCAGCAGGATGGTTTCGTTCCCGCCTGCGGCTACGTCTTTCTCTGATTGGGCCGGTTGCACGGTTTGCGACGTGCTTAAAGGCAGGAAAATCTTGAATATAGTCCCGCGCCCAACTTCGCTGAGGACCGTGACGTGTCCGCCCGCCTGCTTGATGATCCCATGCACTGAGGCCAGCCCCAGACCTGTTCCTTTGCCTTGCTCTTTAGTCGTAAAAAACGGCTCAAACACCCGTGCTTTGGTG
Organism: Acidobacteriaceae bacterium; assembly: GCA_003140235.1. Classification (GTDB taxonomy): domain Bacteria; phylum Acidobacteriota; class Terriglobia; order Terriglobales; family Acidobacteriaceae; genus Angelobacter. The sequence goes on along the minus strand of PLJN01000185.1, from coordinate 11,495 downwards.
GCTGCGTCCATGCCATGGCCGGTGTCTGTAACCGTGAGCAAAGCGTAGAGACCTTCCTGCGGCTGAAACCCCGGGTCCAATGACGCTGACCTCAAGTCCGCCAGTCCGGTTTCGATCTGTATGCGGCCACCGCGCGGCATGGCGTCCCGGGCATTCACCACCAGGTTCATCAGGACCTGCTCTAGGTTGCCGGGATCAATCGTGACGATAAGGCGGTCCTTGCTGAGGTGGCACACAATCTCCACGTTTTCGTGGATCAGTCGCCGCAGGAACCGTTCGGATATGGTCACCGTGGAATTCAAATCCAGGTCGCGCGGCTCACTGATCTCCTGGCGGCTGAACAATAACAGTTGACGCGTCAAACCGGCGGCCCTTTGTGCCGCCGATCTTACGTCGAACAGTTTCTGGGCAATAGGGCTGCCTTCGTCCAGACGAAGCAGCGCCAACTCGGTGCATCCCATAATGATCCCCAGAAGGTTGTTAAAGTCATGGGCCACTCCAGAAGCCAGCTGGCCCACGGCTTCCATCTTCTGCACTTGCCGAAGCTGTGCTTCCATGTTCTTTCGCTCGGTAACGTCCTGGACCGCAACCAGCCGGGCGGCGCGCCCCTCAAAAGTAATCAGAAGTGACGTGATTTCTACGTCTACGATGGCCCCGTCTTTTCTCGTATGCTTCCACGAGGCCATCTTGCCTTTATCATTCTCCGCGAATGCCGCAGCCAACTGGCCCAAGTCAGAAGGTGGGCGAACATCAGCAATCGTCATCTCCAGAAACTCTTGCTTTGAGTACCCGTAGTTAGCAACAGCCGCGCGGTTGACCGCCAGAAACCGGAAGGTTTCCAGATCAAAGACCCACATCGGGCTGGGATTTGCGTCAAATAACAGACGGTATTGCTCCTCGGATTTCAACAACGCCGCCGCGGCCTGCTTGCGTTCCGTGATATCGCGAATGGCACTGATGACGAAATTGCCGTCCGTTGTGACCAGCGGACTCAGCCTGATCTCAACCGGAACCTGCGTGCCGTCTTTGCGTAATCCAAAAAGCTCCAGCGCAGCTCCAATGGACGTCTTGGCGGCGATGGCACGCTGTGCTCGGCTCTCTTTCGGCAGCGGATGAAATCCTTCAGGAACGAGCACCTCGATTGGCTTGCCGTCAAGTTCGTCCTCGCCGTACCCAAACAACAAACGGGTCTGCGGATTGGCCAGAACGATGCGGCCCCGATGGTCCACAATGATGATGGCATCAGGCGCGGCCTCTAAAAACAGACGAAAGTTTTCCTTGAGTGTTTCCCATGCTCGAGTGGCGACGAGGGCGCCGGGTTGCACGGAGGCCTCCTGGGGAGTTCTATGTTGCATGGAGAAGAAGGCTATTGATATAAGTCTACTGCGTTCCGTTGATTTACCACAATAAAGTTTCGCAATTAAGCTACTTTTGTTTATGAATAATTGGAATTTACTAATGTGAGCAGCAGTTCCAAAATCACGGCGGCCAACCGACTTGCCGATTGCCACCCTCCCCAGAGGTCCGCTCGACCGCGCCAATTCTGGGGTACCCTGATTGGATAAGAGCGAAGGCCCCGACCGACGCAGTATTCTTAGTTTGAAGAAGACGAAGAAACTGGGAAGGAAGGAGACTTCGCATGATCATTATAGGTTGTGATTTTCATCCCAGTTGGCAACAAATCGCCTGGCTAGATGACGAAACAGGAGAAACTGGGGAACTGAAGTTGGTGCATGCCAACGGAGACGCGGAACGTTATTACCGGCAGTTGTCGGGACCGGTGCGGATCGGTCTGGAGTCCACGGGAAACTGCCATTGGTTTGTGGACATGCTGGCGGAGCTGGGATACGAAGTGTGGATCGGCGACGCAGCCACGATCCGGGCCAAGCAGGTACGGAAGCAGAAGACGGACCGGCGCGATGCGGCCCACATTCTGGATCTGCTGATGAACGACGGATTCCCGCGGATCTGGACACCGTCGCGGCAGGAGCGAGATCAGCGACAGTTGCTGATTCACCGTTACAAGCTGGTGACGTTACCGTAGAATGCGGATTGTGGACTCGCACGTTACCATCACGGTCTTACCGCTTCAGGCCATTCGCCGCGTTCTGTTGCTCACAATCGCATGGATGTGTGTGGAGGTTGCAGTGTCGGCGGTAAGCGCTGCCCGTGCCCACAGCATTGCCCTCTTTGCGTTTGGCGGAGACAGCGCGGTAGAGCTGTTCTCGGCCTTCGTAGTGCTCCTTCGCTTCGGAGGCACGGCGCTTTCCGAGCATCGTGCCTCTCGCATCGCCGCGGGTCTTTTAATCGGACTGGCGGCTTTTATCGTGGCAGGATCCGTTGTGTCATTCCTATACTCAGGTCTGCGTCCTCAGACGAGTTACCTCGGCATTGCTCTATTGCTTGCAGCCGCGCTGGTGATGCCATGGCTGGCTAAACAGAAGAGGTCGTTGGCTTCCCAGACAGGTAGCTCCGCCCTCAAGGCAGATGCCACGCAGAGTGCGGTATGCGCTTATATGGCGTGGATCGCTCTCGCCGGGCTGGCTTGCAATGCGGTGTTTCACGTTTCATGGGCGGACCCGGTTGCTGCACTTGCGTTAGTTCCGTTGGTGATCTACGAAGCGCGCGAAACGTGGCGGGGCGAGGGCTGTGCTTGCCATTAGCTCACGTTGTTGATGCTTGCCGGGTTTTCAAACTGTCGCGTTTGAGCGCACGTTCCTTTATCATCACGAAAAAGACTGGAACGAGGATGAGAACGTGAACCGTGGACGTGATCATTCCGCCGACGATCGGGGCAGCAATCGGCTTCATTACGTCTGAGCCAATTCCGCTTTCCCAAAGGATTGGTACCAGGCTGGCGAGGACAGCGAAAACCGTCATCAGCTTCGGCCGGAGCCGCTGTACGGCTCCTTCAATCGCGGCGTCCTCGATCTCTTTGTTCGTAATCTTCCGGCCCGAGGCAAGGCGATGGTCTAGGGCTTCATGCAGGTACACGACCATGACGACGCCCGTCTCGACGGCAATTCCGAAGAGCGCGATGTATCCGACCCAAACCGCCACGCTGAAATTGTACCCAAGAATCCACTGTAAGATCAGCCCTCCGGTCATTGCGTAAAAAGTTGGCAGAATCAAAACGAAAGCTTCAGTGACCGAATGGAAAACCATGTAGAGCAACAGGAAAATAATGAAGAACACCGCAGGCACGATGAACTTCAGCCGTTCTTTGGCTCGAAGCTGGAACTCATATTCGCCGGACCACTTGTACGTAAACCCAGGTTGCAGCGTGAGCTTCTGGGCCAACATCTTTGAGGCCTGTTGCACAAACCCGCCATAGTCTTTGGTGTTCAGGTCGAGGTAGACATAACCGGTCAATTGCCCGTCCTCGTCGCGAATCATGGCTGGCCCATGGGAGAAAGAAATTTTCGCCACCTGCTCGATCGGAATTTGCGCACCGGACGGAGTAGCGATAAGGACACGGCGCAATTCATCCACGTTGTCGCGAAAATCACGCTGATAACGAACGTTCATCGGATAACGTTCGCGGCCCTCGATGTTTTCAGCGACATTCATGCCGCCCATGCCTGAGGAGACCGCCTGCTGTACATCGGTAATGGTCAAACCGTATTTCGCAGCCTCGGGACGGTTCACGTCGACATTTACATAAAAGCCTTGCGCAACACGCTCTGCGAAAATTGATCGTACCTGCGGAAGTCCGGACAGAATCTGTTGTAGCTGTGATCCAAGTTGTTGAATTCCATCCAGTGAAGTGCCTTGGATCTTCATGCCGAGTGGCGTCTTAATGCCGGTCAACGCCATATCCAGGCGGTTCTCCACAGGCATGGTCCAGGTGTTTGTCAGCCCGGGAAACTGAAGTTTCGCGTCCATTTCCAGAATGAGCTTCTCGTAAGTCATGCCGGGCCGCCACTGGTTGCGCGGCTTCAGCATGAGGGTTGTGTCATACATGTCGAGCGGAGCGTTATCGGTGGCACTGTCTGACCGGCCTACTGCTCCAAAAACGCTTTCCACCTCGGGGAATGACCGCAACACCCGGTCCTGCTCCTGGAGAAGTTGCGATGCCTGAGTAATCGAGATCCCCGGCAGCGATGTCGGCATATACAAAGCTGAGCCTTCATATAACGGCGGCATGAATTGGCTGCCCAACCTGAACATCAGCGGAAACGTAAAAAGAAGGAAAAGCAGATTGAGCAGCAGGGTCGTTTTGCGGTACTTCAGACAAAGACGCAATACCGGGAGATACAGGGCCCGGGTGAAACGCGAAATCGGGTTCTCCGACTCAGGCTTGAGTTTGCCTTTGATGAAGATCACCATCAACACCGGCACCAACGTAATTGCCAGCAATGAAGAAAAGCCGACAGCCAGGGTCTTCGTCCATGCCAGTGGCTTGAACATTCGCCCTTCCTGCGCTTCAAGCAGAAAAACCGGAATGAACGACACTACGATAATCAATAGAGAGAAGAAGAGCGCCGGCCCAACCTGTTTGGCAGCATCGAGCAGTGTTTTGCGCCGTTCAGTTTCAGATAGATTTCCCGCGTTAGGATGCTCGGAGACGTGCCGATAACCGTTTTCGACCATGACAATAGCAGCATCGACGAGTACACCGACGGCCAGCGCCAATCCGCCCAGCGACATGATGTTGGAGCTGACGTGGAGGTAGTACATCGGAATAAACGAAGCAACAACCGCAATCGGGATCGTAATAATCGGGATCAGCGCCGAACGAAAATGAAACAGGAACACAATGATCACGAGGCTGACGATGATCCCTTCTTCAATCAGATTCCATTGCAGCGTCTTGATAGATTCTTGAATTAAGCCAGACCGGTCGTAGCCCGCGACAACTTCCACTCCTGGAGGAAGAGAGCTTTTGATTTCCGCCAGCTTTTTCTTTACGCCATTGATTACGTCGAGCGCGTTCAACCCATACCGCATTACGACGATCCCGCCCACCGTCTCGCCCTGTCCCTGCCACTCCGCTACACCATCGCGAATGTCTGGCCCAAAAAAAACGGTCCCCAAATCCTTAATCAGAACGGGAGTGCCGTTCTTCGCCATGACCGGCACGTTCTCCAGATCGGCGAGAGACTTCAGGTATCCGAGGCCGCGGATGTAGTAACGCGTCCCGCTCAATTCGAGGACGCGCCCGCCAACTTCGTTGGTGCTTGACTTGACGTGGTCTATGACCGTTGAGAGTGGGATGCCGTAAGCGAGTAACTTGTTGGGATCGAGTTGCACCTGATACTGGCGGACAAAACCGCCAATGCTGGCGACTTCAGCCACACCCGGAACGGTCGCGAGTTGATATCTCAAGTGCCAGTCTTGCAGGCTACGCAGGTCAGCCAGACTGTACTTATGTGTGTGGTCAACCAGCGCATACTCGTAAACCCAACCTGCTCCAGTGGCGTCGGGACCGATCACGGGATTCACATTCGACGGCAGCCGACCGCGGATTGACTGCATATATTCAAGCACTCGAGAACGCGCCCAATAAATATCGGTGCCATCTTCGAACACGACGAACACATACGAATCATTGAACATGGTCTGGGCGCGCACCGCCTTTACCTTCGGAGCAGCCAACAGCGTGGTCACAATCGGGTAGGTGACCTGATCTTCAATGATGTCGGGTGGCTCGCCCTCCCAGTTTGTGTGGATGATGACCTGAACGTCGGAAATATCAGGAAGGGCGTCCAGCGGGATATGTCCCATGGACCAGATTCCAGTCATCACCAGGAGGAATGTTCCCGTGATAACCAGGAATTGGTTGCGAGAGCACCATTCAATGGTCCGGTTGATCACGTTACATTTCTCCTGTCGCATTCACACTCAAGCGTTTGGTGACAATCGTCTGCCCATTTTGTATTGCGGTTATGGTTACCTGCCAGCTGCCACCGGACCCCAGATCGCCTTGGCCTTCGTACATGCCGCTGCCCTTATCGGTGAGAGTGACGGATGTATTCATCGCTGCCATTCCCATGGCCGGCATGCCGGGCATGTAGAACACCACAACCACCCTGGCTCCGGTAAGAGGAGCGTTGTTCACACCGTTCAGCTTTACCCGAAAGACATTGCTGCCTTTGCGCGGCGGTGACGGCTCTGTCGTCAATTCAGCATTGGCCTGTGGCGCCGCGCTCTGATTTCCTTGGGTGTTTATCGCAGCAGCACCGCCCGCTCCCGGTGGTGGCGGCACAAACGCGCCTGCTGCGGCTTGCAGCTGACTCTCAGAATCAATCAAGAAGTTCGCCGAGGTCACAATTGATTCGTTCGCTTTCAAGCCGCTGGTGATAATGAATTCGTCGCCTACACGCGCGCCGGTTACTACTTCGCGTGGTTCCAAAGTGCCTTCGTCGCGATTGATGAATACAAGCTGCTTTGCGCCGGATTGAAAGACGGCAGAGGCAGGAACAACAAGTTGCCTGCCGAATGGAACTTTCAGAACCACGTTGACATACATACCGGGCTTAAGTTTCAGTTCGGGGTTGGGCAGGACCAACCTCACCCGCACAGTGCGTGTGTTCATGTCCACCTGCGGCAGAATCTGGTCAACACGTCCGCTGAATGTCTGTCCCGGATATGCATCCATGCTGATTTGGGCCGGATTACCTGGCTTGATTTTGCCGATATCCGTCTGGAAAACCTGCGCGTAGACCCAAATGGTAGAAAGATCGGCTACGGTGTACAGCTTTGTCTCCGGCTGCACATACATGTTGGGCAGCACGTTCTTTTCCGTGACATACCCGGAGGCAGGTGAATTGAACGTAAGCTCTGTAATGACTTTGCCGCTGGTCTCGAGCTTCATAATCTCAGAGTGTGGAACCTCCCATTGCGCGAGCCGTGCCCTCGCGGCATTTACGAGTGATTCCGCACCGCTCAAGACTCCGTCAATCGAACTGGTTTGTAATTGCTGCTGGTTTTGTTTTGCCAGCAGGTATTCTTGCTGGGTTGTCACCAGCTCAGGGCTGTAGATTGTGAACAACGGCTGCCCCTTGCGGACATACTGATAAGTTGCGTTCGCATAGACCTTGCGGATCCAGCCGCGAAAGCGGACTTGAATGTACGAAACTCTTTTCTCGTCCATGTCCACATTGCCGGTTACACGAATTTCATCACTGACATTCTTGTATGTAACACTTCCGAACTTCACGCCGATGCTCTGCATTCTTTGCGGCGTGAGCTGGACCGGAGCCAGAGACATCTGCGGCTCACCCGGACTTCCACTGGCGTTTCCGCCACCGCCGTTCCCTGCGCTACCAGTCTCAGGAGTGGCGGTTTGTTGTGCCGGCGTGCTTCCCAAATTCTCTCGATGCGAACGCCACCATAAGCCAGCGAGTCCGGCGATCAGCACCAGATTGATGATGAGCACTGTCAGAAATGCGCCACGATAATTTCGGGTTTGCGATTGCGTGTTCATTGCAGTGTCACTCCTGTCAAAGTTTCAAGCCGTGCCAGTGCGGACTCATGCGTTGCCAACTCGCGTTGGTATTCAAGATCAAGATTAAGGAGATCGAGAAAAGAAGAGAGCATGGGGGCGAAGTCCTGCTGGTTCGACTGATAGGCAGCCAAGGCAGAACGAAACGCAGTCCGTGATTGTGGAATCAATCCTTCTGTATAGATCTTTAATTGCTCCGCAGAAGTCTGTGCCAGAACATATTGGCTTTGCACCTCGGCCATTTGGCGCTGAGTTTCAGCGGAGAGTTCTTGCCTGGCCTGCTCTCGTTCTTCTACTGCTTGTGCCAGGTCAGCCCGGCGCTTGCCTCGATTGGGCAAATTGATCGACAAACTGGCCATGTAGTAGGCGGGAAAACTGGTTCCGGTCCGTTGGAACATGTACTGAACGCTGAAATCAGGACGAAATTCTTTCTTTGCCAGATCAACCTGGGCATCCGTCTTGCTGACCATTGCGGCGCGTGTTTGAACTCGTGGATTTTGCTCCTGCACTCGCTTAAGCAAGTCGGATGAAGTGCGGGCAAGAGGGTGCAGCGACAGAAATTCCGTGACGATGTCGGGCGAGTCCTGGGGTCGGCCCAGAAGTTGTTTCAAGCGTGCCTGGAGCTGGCCTGCTTCGCGATGATGCATGGTGATTTCCTGCAGAATCTTGGTGTGCTGAAGTTGGGCCTTCAGTACATCTTGCTGGTTGCCCACGCCGACGCGGTAACGCGACTCAGCAGCCTGTTCGATGGTGCCAAGCACCTGGTCATTGCGTTCCAGGACCGCTAGTGTCTGCTGGAGATAGGAGAGTTGGAAATACGCAGACTTCAGATCCCCGATAACTTGCTGCCGCACCGCTTCCGACTGACCGCGAAGAGATTCGGCCTCGCGCTCACTCACAACGCTCCGCAGTTTGCGCTTGCCCGGATAGGGGAGGTCCTGTGACGCGCCAAATCCGATGTACGCGAAATTGCTGTTGCTGAATCCAGCAAAGGGCCGGGGACTGCCTACGCTGAAGGATTGCACGGTGAGATGGGTGTCCGGCAGGGCGCCAGCGCCTTTGCTTGCTTGACTGGCTGCTTTCCATCCGTGCTCCGCAGCTTGGATTTCAGGATTATTTATTTCGGCTTCTCCCACAAGATCACGGACAGAACTAGGCGTGTTTTGGGGAGTAGGAGCAGAATCGGACTGTTGCGCCAGCGCCATGGATATGGATATGGATATAGACACGCTGAGAGATAGTAGAGTGCAGCAGAGAGCGAGCCGTCTCGCACCCAGGAATGCGGCTTTCATTTTTCCTCCAAATTGAAAACACGAACGCGCAGACGCACAAAGGTGTCTGCGCCGGGAAACAACTGGAGGTCTGATTAGATACGGAGAGGCCGTGAGGCCGGGGAGTGGAAGATCGGAGGACCGTGAGAATGCGTGGCAATAAAACCAGTAGACGAGTCGCCACCCATAGACTCGTTAGACGCTGGTAGGACCGCGAATACGGCGCTTGCCACGGAAATACCGTGCCCAGCCGAGGGCTGAACAAAAAGAGGATGCATTGCCGGCATGGTCGCACAGCAATCCTGGTCATCGAGACCGTGCGACGAGCAAGCCATCGAACTGCAGCACTGCATTGCGTCTTCCGGCGTGGTCATGGCGCCGCAGTCGCTTGCATACGCCGCGACAGCGAATCCGAGTACCGCCAGAAAAAGTGGCTTGGCTAAACGCATCATCTATCAGCCTAGAGACTCAGTGTGTTCGAGTCAAGTGCGTGCGAAGTCAGCGACCGACTATAATAAGAAGTTTCAGCTTCATCCTTCCGGGCCCTGCTGTCTACTCATCACGCGAAAAGTCCGCGTGTCGGGGACGCCGTGCAGTTCCCTCTGAGGACGCGCTGTTTTTTGTGTACCGATGCCTGTATCTGCCAATGAAAATATCGTGGTCCGTGGCGCGCGGGTCCACAACCTCAAGAACATAGATTTTGAGGTCCCGCACAATGCCATGACGGTGGTGACCGGTGTGTCCGGCTCCGGCAAGTCTTCGCTGGCCTTTGACACTATTTACGCCGAAGGCCAGCGGCGGTACGTGGAGTCTCTTTCCGCGTATGCGCGGCAGTTTCTTGAACGGATTGAGAAGCCCGACGTGGACTCGATTGACGGCATTGCTCCGGCGATTGCCATCCGGCAGAAAAACACTACCCGCAACCCGCGTTCGACCGTCGCCACAGCGACTGAGATTTACGACTACCTGCGTCTGCTCTACGCTCGTGTCGGTCTGACGTATTGCCGGCAGTGCGGCAAAGAAGTAAAGAAAGACACCGTGGATGAGATTGCCCAATCCATCCTGGCTCTGGGGGAAGGCACGCGATTGAATGTGCTCTTCCCCGTGAAACACGTTGTCCCGGCGAAAACGCAGGCCGCTGCTGGAAAGAAGACGCGTGCGAAAAAAGCTGCGGCTGTGCCTGAACAATCCAAGGCGCTGGATTCGGCGATGTCTGAGCGGCTGTTTGATTTGCGTAAGCGGGGGTTCGGCCGGCTGTTCCAGAACGAGCAGGTCTTTGAATTCTCCACGCCGGAGTCGCTGCTGGACATTGACTTCAGCCAGCCCGTGTACGCGCTGGTTGACCGGATCGTGGTCGCGCCCGATCAGCGCACACGTATCGTGGACGCAATCGAGTTGGCCTACCGTGAGACCGGCGAAGTTGTTTTTCAGACGGCGCCGCTGGATGGAGAAGCGTCCACACAAATTCGCTTTGCGCAGCGATTCGAGTGCAAGACCTGTCTTATCCGCTGTGAGGAACCGGAGCCGCGGCTTTTTTCATTTAACAATCCCTATGGGGCGTGCCCGCGCTGTCAGGGATTCGGAAACACAATCGATTTCGACCTTGACCTCGTCATTCCAGACAAGATCAAGACGTTGGCCGATGGCGCAATCGAACCCTGGACCAAGCCGAAGTATCGTCCGCTATTCACCGATCTGAAGCGGTATGCCAAGCAGGCGGGGATTCCTCTCGATGTGCCTTGGGCAGACCTGGAGGACGAACACAGGAACCTGGTGCTCAGTGGCGAAGGAAAGTTTCTGGGCGTCCGTGGCTTTTTCGCTCACCTGGAGCGCAAGAAATATAAGCTGCACGTGCGCGTATTTCTCAGCCGCTATCGCGGATATTCGCTTTGCCCGGATTGCAACGGAGCACGGTTGCGGCTGGAAGCACGCCAGGTCAAAATCAAGGGGCGAAACATTTGCGAGATTTGCGGGCTCACCGTCGAGGATACCCTGCGCTTTTTTGAGCAGGTCGAGTTGAGCCCGCAGGAATCCGAAATTGCGGACAGGCTATTGCAGGAGATTCGCGAGCGGCTGCGATTTCTGAACGATGTGGGGCTGGAATATCTTACGCTCGACCGGCTTTCTTCCACGCTCTCGGGCGGAGAGGCGCAGCGTATTCAACTTGCGACTTCGCTGGGATCGCGGCTGGTGGGCACGCTGTATGTGTTGGACGAGCCGTCGATTGGGCTGCATCCGCGGGACACGCATCGGCTGATCAAGATTCTTCACGGGCTGCGCGACCTGGGAAACACAATTCTGGTAGTGGAGCACGATCCCGACATCATGCGCGCGGCGGATCGCATTCTCGACCTCGGCCCCGGCGCGGGCGAGAATGGCGGCAAACTGGTTGCAGAGGGAACCTATGACGAGATCCTGCACAATCCAGTTTCGCTAACCGGACGCTATCTTTCGCAAGACTTGCGCATTCAGTCTCCGGTGCTGCGGCGCAAGCCGGGAGCACAGCAGATCAAGATTCGCGGAGTGCGCGCCAACAATTTGAAGGGCGTGGACATCAGCATTCCGCTCGGAATGCTCGTAGCGATCACAGGTGTCTCGGGATCGGGCAAGTCGACATTGCTGCATCAGGTGCTGTATCGGGCTCTGGCGCAGGCTAAGCAGCAGTCTGGGAATGGAACGGCCGGTCCGTCTGCGAGTTGGGAGAGTCTGGAGGGCGATCAGTTTATTGAAGAAGTTGTGCTGGTCGATCAATCGCCGATCGGGCGCACGCCGCGATC
>PLJN01000002.1 GCA_003140235.1 Acidobacteriaceae bacterium | reverse complement strand
TGGCTGCGGTGGGCCTCGTCGGCAATTACCACGATGTTTCTCCGGTTGGAGAGTATTGGGTACTTTTCGCCCTTGTTTTCCGGAAAGAACTTTTGAATGGTTGTGAAGACTACACCACCGGATGAGACGTTCAGCAGTCCTTCTAAATCCTCGCGCTTTTCTGCCTGTACAGGTGTTTGCCGGAGGATGTGCTCACAACGAGAAAAGGTCCCGAAGAGCTGGCCATCCAAATCGATTCGATCCGTGAGTACGACAATCGTCGGATTATCCAGCCGCTGAATGAGTTTGCCCGCGTAGAAAACCATGGAGAGGCTCTTCCCGCTGCCCTGCGTGTGCCAGATCACGCCCGCGCGGCGGTCGCCCTTTACCGCCGATGCTTTCACTGTGCTTTCCACTGCCTTATTGACGGCGTGAAACTGATGGTAGCCTGCCATCTTCTTGGCCACCTTTTCACCGTCATCCTCAAACACAATAAAATTGCGGATTAGATCCAACAAACGGTTCTTCTCAAAGATGCCTTTGATCAGGACGTCGAGTTGCAGCGAGCCCTTCGGAGCAAGATCTTTGCCGTCCACCGTGCGCCAGGGCATGAACCGCTCCCAGTCTGACGTGAGCGTTCCCGCCTTGGCATGAATGCCGTCAGAGATCACCACAATTTCGTTATAGGTAAACAGATTGGAGATGTCTTTCTTATAGGTGTTGATCTGATTCAACGCCCCTCGAACCGTCGCGTTCTCATCGCCGATGTTCTTGAGTTCGATCACACCCAGGGAAAGTCCATTGATGAAGACCAGAATGTCCGGTCGGCGGTTAATCCGATTCTCAACAATCGTGAACTGATTGATGGCCGCCCAATCGTTGTTGCCGGGGTCGTCAAAGTCAATGAGATAAACTTGGTCGCCAGCGATGGAGCCGTCCGGACGCTGGTATTCGACGTTCACGCCTTCTGCCAGCATCTTGTGAAAGCGTCGGTTGTTCTCAACCAGACTGGCGGTCTCCGGATGCAGCACTCGCCGGACGGCTTCTTCGAGTGCATCCGCCGGAGTCTGGGGATTGATGCGCGTCAGCGCCTCGCGCAGACGCTTAACCAGGACAACATCGCCGTAGCTTTCACGTTCGGTGAAGAGTTCGCCTGGAGCGAGGTCTGGCCCATGGACCACGGCGTAGCCCAGTTCTTCAAACCAGGAAAGCGCGGCTTCTTCGACGGTGGACTCGACTACGCCGGTAGTCATCGTTTTCTCGCCTTCTGTATCTCATCTGACGATGTCAGTACGTATCGATCTCCAGTCAGACGCGTCAGGTGACCTGGCAATCCATCTCCAAATTTAGAGGACCACTTGCCAGTGAATCCGTAGCTACCCTGAAGTTGATTATTGCTATTGAACGAGGATACGAGATCGGCAACTTGTTTGGCGGTTAGGCCTTCAATCGCGGGAAGAATTTTCGCGAGAATATTTCCGTCGTCGAAGCTCTTGCATTTTGCTGCTGCCTGAAGATATGCGTCTAGCATCCGTGGCTCTTTGATTAGGAGCTTAACCAGTTTCACAGGTGCTTTCTCCCAGTCGCTTGAAAGAGCTTGGAACTTGCCGATGAATCCATAGGGATCTCTCCCAAGCTTAACTGCAATCAGCGGAACTCCGCGACCGAGCGCATATCCCACCTCTTGATCCGTCCAATCGCTTTCATGAAACCTCTCTGTCAGGAGCACCACAAAGGCATCCATTGAACCTAAAGCGTTTTCGATTTCGTCTTGCCACTCTCTAGTGGGGCGGATGTCAGCGTGTGCGACAAAGGATGTTATCCCAAATAGCTTTAGAGACTCCTTCAATTCCGCTGTCTCTTCCTTCACTTCGGATTTGTGGCTAAGGAATACTCGATATCCGCTCTCACCCCAGATTCGTTGTCGGCTCGACGGAGCGATGATCCGCTCTCCTGACTGTAGTACACCGGATTCATGCCGCCAATCTGTATCCTCAACAGCCTCCATTTCGAGAAATACCTCTTCGATGAACTCGCTTCGCACATTATGGACCTGGTTGAGATCATCCTTGATTCCGTTCTGGATCTCTGCTCGCTTCTTGGCGATACTTAGATATAAGGTCTCAGGAACAGTAAGATAAAGTGCATGGCCGTAGGTGCCTCCATTCCAGTTGTCGTAGCTCCATTCTTCTTGGACGCGAACCCGAGAGTTGACAATGATCTCTTGCTTCAGGCGCTCACCCTCCTGTGCATAGACCTTCGAGAGAGCAGCCAGATAATGGTCGATGTTGCTCGATAGTTCGAACTGAGGCTCCTCTTTCATATGGCTGCGGCATCTCTTGTGCGAATTTCGCCGGAAATCAGCTTTGGCAGGAGAGCATCGCGAATTGTCGCAAGGGTTCGCGATTCAAGGTTGTTGCAGATCATTCGGTTGAGCATCGGCGCAATCAGTGCGTCTCCGGCTTTCACCAGTTTGTCTGACGGCACACCAACTTGAGCTTCCGTCAGGTGATGACGTTGTATGTGGCCCATGGTCGTGGCTTTCGATGCCGCAATCGCTCGAAAATCTCTCAGATGCTCCTTTATCCAGAAATAATAAAACCACCGCGGATAGTTGCGCGATGTCACCTTAAAAAGATGTTGGTTAAGCGCTCCTTTCCCACCACACCAAATGACAACCTCTAAGCTGCCAGACCATGAAAAAAGCACGTCGCCATCATCGACCACGTATTCGGAAGGCATGTCACCGCTGGCCAAATCACTGCCCTTGGTATCTCCACGGCGGAGATCTGCGATCTTGATCACTGGCAAATCGCCTTCACCTGTGGGAGGGAACTTCTGCAAGGCCAACCCATTGAGAAAATCGGCGATTGCGTCCAAGGAGCTTGAATCGGGCATGTCACAATCCACGAACCATGATTTGAAAATTGCGCTGGCAATCGCCTCAAGAGTCTCGTTCATCCGCCGGTTCATCTCAACCTTAGCGTCCAACGCTCCTAACACCTCTGCAATTGCCCTTTGCTGTAGCAGCGGTGGAAGGCTGAATCGAAAAGACTTGATCTGCTCAGAGCTGATGTGTGGTACGCCAGTCCCAGTCTGGACCGCAAGAATATGGTTAGTGAACTGTTTTGAGGCGATCACGTACCGCAAAAAGTTAGTACCCAGCGATTTGCTTCCCCGCAAGCGAGCAACACGCTGAACAAGCAACGCTGGTAAATCGTTGCGGGAAACGGCGGCAAACTTCAGCCCGGCTTCGATCCAGGGCCGATCCATTGCAAGGACGACATCACCCTCTTGCAACTTGTAGATCGAATAATCAGTAGAAAACTTCTCCGGCCAGCGCTTTACTCCGGTCCACCGCAGCGAGCCTTGCCCGATGTTATCGCCGCGCAACAAGGGAATGTCTGTTGGATTTTCTGAGTATGTTTCACTCTTGAATGGGAAACCTGTCAATAGGTCGATATGATCTCCCAGTCTTGCTTGTGGCCATGCAGCGTGCTTCTCCTCTTCGCGTCTTGCGGTTCGGTGCATCTGATTCACCGCCGCGCTCCAACCAAAACGAGAGTTAAGCCCAGAAAGGCCGACAAAATTTCCGAGGTCCGAACAAGATAGTCTCGTTCAGTTGCTTGCTGGGGCGCAATATCGAGGAGGGGCATAGCTGCGGCGACGCGTTCCGGTTCTTCCTCCGCAATGATACGCCTTGCGATAGCCCGAGTCTTTTCGAACAGACGCTCCGCGAAGTCCCGGTTTACTGGCTCCCAGGAGTTATGGCTCTCCATATACAGCGGTCGAAGGTCCTTACCGGTGAAAGACTTTTCACGTATCTTTGGCTCCGAGTGCTGCCTCCAGCCGGGCTGATTTTGTTGGAAAGAAATATAGTGCTGCTCCCCATCATCAATGTCGTCGCAGAGTGAGAGGGGTATAATGCGGCAATTATCCGTGATCTGTCGGCTTAAGAAGCTATTGTTGAAAGCCTCGACGTTGTTGAATTCAGGTGCTACATAGAACGTTTGGGGATTCTGTATGCAGTGCTGCCTCAAGCGATTATGCTGCCTGTTATTGTTCCGGCGGTGAAGAGTGATTCGATAATAAGCGTTGTTGTATATACCCTCACGAATATATTTAGCATTCCAGTTGAACAAATAATCGCTGAGCTTGAACTGATAGTAGTAATCCACACCTGTTAGGGGCAGGTATGCGTCCCAACCCTGCTCTGCTTCCTTTTGGAGACTAGGAAGCACGGGAGCGGCCGTCAAGTCTTCCCAATTCGTCTGCGTTTGCTCATAGAGGAATGCATAACCGAACGTGAATTCTGATATCCCTATTACCGCCATCGGAACTGCTCCAGATTGGTTCTGATTCTCGCCTCCAACTCGCTTGAACGGGCAAACTGTTGTTCAAGCGTTACTGTCAGCCGCTTCATTTTCTCTGCAACGGGCTCGTCGTCATCCTCAGCTTCCTTCACGCCAACGTAGCGCCCTGGCGCAAGAACGTAGCCACGCTGCTCGATGTCAGGCAAAGTCGCCGACTTGCAGAAGCCTGAGATGTCCCCGTATTGAGCGGCCTGTCTCTCGCCCCGCCACGCGTGATATGTTGCTGCGATCTGCGCAATTTCCTGATCCGTGAGGTCACGGTGGACGCGATCAATTAGAACGCCAAGCTTGCTCGCATCGATGAATAGCGTTTTCCCTTGTCGATCAGAGAACCTGCCGTTCTTCTTGTTTTTGGTTAGAAACCAGAGGCAAGCCGAGATCGCCGTGCCATAGAAAAGCTGCCCCGGCAGGGCAATCATGCAATCCACCAGATCGGCCTCGACCAACTTCTTGCGTATCTCACCTTCACCAGACTGATTCGAGGACATAGACCCATTGGCCAGAACAAAGCCGGCGATCCCGTTAGGCGCAAGGTGATGAATGAAATGCTGCACCCATGCAAAATTGGCGTTACTTGCAGGCGGCACGCCGTATTTCCAGCGGACATCTTCTTTAAGGTTCTCGCCGCCCCAGTCACTCATGTTGAAGGGTGGATTGGCGAGGATGAAGTCGGCGCGCAGGTCCTTGTGCAGATCATTGCGGAAAGTATCGGCATGGTGCGGACCCAAGTTGGCCTCAATCCCCCGGAGGGCCAGATTCATCTTAGCCAGCTTCCATGTGGTGGGGTTAGACTCCTGGCCGTAAATGGAAAGATCACCGATGCGCCCGTCGTGCTTTTCAATGAATTCCTCACTCTGTACGAACATGCCGGACGATCCGCAGCAGGGGTCATAAACACGGCCTTTATACGGCTCAATCATTTCCACGAGCAGCCGGACGACGCAGCGCGGCGTATAGAACTCGCCGCCCTTCTTGCCCTCGGCGCTGGCGAACTGGCCGAGGAAGTATTCGTAGACGCGTCCCAGGATGTCCTTTGACCGGTTCTCTTTGTCACCGAGTCCAATCGTTCCGATCAGGTCTATCAGTTCGCCCAGCTTCTGTTTGTCCAGCGCTGGCCGGCCGTAATCTTTGGAGAGCACGCCCTTGAGTTGCGGGTTCTTCTTTTCAATCTCGGTCATTGCATCGTCAATGACCCGGCCGATCTCCGGCAGCTTGGCCTTGGCCTGGATGAACGACCAGCGGGCCTGCTTGGGAACCCAGAAAATGTTTTCCGCCAGATACTCGTCGCGGTCTTCCGGGTCAGCGCCTTTCTCTTGCAACAGCGCCTGATGCTTCTCCTCAAAGGCGTCAGAAACATATTTGAGGAAGATCAGGCCCAGGACGACGTGCTTGTACTCTGAGGCGTCCATGTGGCCGCGCATTTTGTCCGCTGCCTGCCACAGCTTTTGCTCAAAGCCCAGATTGGCACCGTTGTTTTGCTTCGGTGAGGTAGAACTGCGTTTAGCCATAGGAGAGAAGCAGCTATCTTATAGTTTAGGTTCCCGATTGCAAAGCAGACTTTGCAGATTTTAGCCGGAAACAAGGCCAATATGGACAGGGGCTTTAAATTGTTGTCGCTCCGCGCTGGCGCGCTGCGCTCCGGCCTGCGGCGCAAGGTGTTAAGGGCTTTGTTTCGTAACCAAGCCTTTAGCAAGTCCGCCGTGCGAGACGCCCGGCGGGCTTGCACAGACTGGGCTAACCTTGTGCCGTGCCGCTGGCACTGGGATATGGCCGGTTGGAGCGTATCGTCGTCCTTGCGAGTTTTTGACGACTGGGATTTGAAAGACAACGTTCCCTGTAGGTTTGTGTCCAGGGCATGACTTTAGCAGGGACGGATCCCGCAGAGCGGGAGACGGACTGCGGAGTCGTGCCAAAAAGCGCGGAAAACATTTACCTCCGCTCTGCCGAAGGCCGGAGCGCATCCCGCAAAGCGGGAGTAGCGACATGACAAAAGCGACTCTTCACTTATTGCTTTTGAGAAGAACCAATTAGCACTTAAGAAGTAGTTAGCACTTGGCCAAACCAATGGCAATTGGCAATTAGCCGGAGAAGAAGCAGTCAGCAATCAGCAGTCAGCAATCAGCAGTCAGCAATCAGCAGTCAGCAATCAGCCAAAGCAAAAACCTAGCCGCTGATTACGCTGATGACGCTGATCGGGAAAGGAACCGAGGAGTGCCTACGCCATCTTGTCGTCACCGCGCTTCATGTAACTATTAATAGGTAGTTATTGATTTATACCGATGATTTGTTACACTGTTGGTTGTGGCCCTTACCAAGACAAAGAAGCTCCTGGACCTTGCCCAGCGCAGGCCGATGATTCGGCCTCGCGATCTGGACAAGGCTGGGATTCCGCGCAATTATCTGGCCCGCCTGGTCGAGCGCGGTCAGCTTTACAAGATCCAGCGCGGGCTCTACAGCGCACATGGGGTTGTCCCGTCAGAACACATGAGCCTTCTGGAGGTCAGTCACCTGGTTCCCAGGGCGGCCATCTGTCTTCTGTCGGCGCTCCGCTTTCATGAAATCGGGACACAAATGCCGAGTGAGGTGTGGATCGCGCTCGCGGGAAAGGCCTGGGCCCCCAAAATCAGCCATCCCCCGGTGCGGATCGTGAGGTTTTCTGCGGCATCCCTGCGCTTTGGCCTGCAGGTACGGCGTATAGCAGGGGGAAGCATACGCGTGTTCAGTCCAGCTAAGACGGTCGCTGATTGTTTCAAATTTCGGCACAAAATAGGCGCCGATGTCGCTCTGGAGGCACTGCGGGAGTGCTATCGACAGAAAAAAGCCACGATGGATGAACTGTGGCAAGCGGCGAAGGTGTGCCGCGTCAGCAACGTGATGAGACCGTACATGGAGTCGCTGGCGTGAGCAAGCCGGTGACCCATATCGCCGCATCGGTAGGCCAGCGCTTGCGGAACCTGGCTCGAAGCGCTGAGAAAGAACGAACGCCTAGAGCAAAAGTGGCTTCCCGGAGGTCCATGGACGTAAAGCAGAAGCGCAGCGCCGCCGGAAGGAGTCGGCGACGATGATGCGGAAGGCAGCCGGCGAAAGATTCGGTAATCGGGAAAATCTGGTGAGCACCAAGCAATCAGCCAGTTGACCAAAAAACAAGCCATTAGCCATTAGCCGCTAGCTGAAAAAGAAGCAACTGGCAATCAGCAATCAGCCAAAGCAAAACCCAACAACGAGACTTTACCCCTCAAGCGAAAAGTTGAATTTCCACAGTTTTGACGGGATCGGCCCCAGGGTTACGTATCTTTAATCTTTGGCTTCCTCACGGCGCTCTCGATGCGGTGAGCTTCGCGGTTTACCAGTGGCGAGTATGCATTTTTCACCTGGCTTGGCTCCACAGGTGCGACAGGGTATCAGCAATATCTGCTTTGTGTGGATTTTCATGAGCGGCTGTGATTGTACTAATGCAAAGCCCTGATTACTGGTCAATTGTGCACAGCGAAAGAAGAAATTAGCCGGAGAAGAAGCAATCAGCACTCAGCACTCAGCCAAAGCAAAAACCTCACCGCTGATTACGCTGATGGGGAAATCGGCTTTCCCCCTAAGGTTTGTGTCAGGGAGACAACCAAAACCCCTTTTAACCACAGAGGACGCAAAGGAGCACAGAGGAAAACCGGCAATTTCACTTATTCCTTCCCACCTCCGTGTTCCTCTGTACTACGATGTGCTTT